>NZ_JARWOV010000332.1 GCF_029868855.1 Nocardia carnea
CCCCCCCCATCCGGGGTTTGGGGGCCACGGCCCCCCCCCGCCGCGCCCCCCCGGCCCCCGCCGGGGCCCCGGGGGCGGCGACCAGTCCGTAGGCGGCATTGCGGCGTTCGGCCGCGATATTCGCGGCGACCAGGGACACGATCGCCGGCATGATCAGTGCGGCGCCGATCCCTTCCAGTAACGACCAGCCCAGGAGGAGAATGCCCAGATTCGGTGCCAGACCGGTGACGAACGATCCCACGCCGTAGACGATCAACCCGATTCCGAACACCCGCCGGCGGCCGATGATCGCGCCGATCTTGCCGCCGGTGATCATGAGCGAAGCCATGACGAGGGTGTAGAGCGTGATGGCGGTCTGGATACCGGTGATGGTCGTGTCCAGGTCCTGCGCCACGGTCGCCATCGACACGTTCATCACCGAACTGTCCAGCGTCATCAGGAACTGCCCGGCGCACAGGACGGCGAGGACCAGTCCGGACCCGGACCGGGTCTCCATCTCCGGGCCTGGCCGGTTGCTCGTCGGGGGACTCATCGGGCCCGGCTCCGGTTCCGCCTACTGACCGCCGAAATCGAACATCCACGGGATGGAGAACCGGTCGGTCAGCATCCCGAACAGTTCGGTCCATTCCGTTTTGGCGAGGTGCATATCGATGGTGCCGCCGACGGCGAGGGCGTCGAACAGCCGCTGAGCCTCGTCCTGATCGCTGAGTTCGAGGCACACCGTGAAGTTCGGGCGGGTGGAGATATCGACGGTCTGTCCGGGCGGGCAGTCCGAGCCCATCAAGATCTGTTCGACTCCGTTGAGCGGCAGCGCCACATGCGCCACCAGGTTCTTGGCCTCGGCGGGCAGGTTCTCGGCCTCCCCCATATCGCCGAAGCGGATCAGCTGGAGGTCGCCGCCGAATACGGACTGATAGAAGGTGAACGCCTCCTCGGCGTTGCCGTTGAACATGAGGTACGGGTTGACGGATTTCATGCGGATCTCCTTCTCGGCCGGAAGCGGATAGCGGAGGAACGCCGGGACTGGGCGTCGTGCACGACCCGAGCCGTCGTCGGCAACCGAACTGCCGAGTCCAGATCATGCATCGGAGGTCCGGTCCACTGCCGAACCTAACTCGCGCTCGCCGATTCCGCAGCAGAACGGCCCCCATGTATTCCGGTTCGGTATGCGCGCGTGAATCGGCTCGCCGAGCTCAGCGTCGGTCCGGCCGCAACGCCCTTGACCAGGGCATACTCCTGGCGTATCCACCGAGGGCACCAAGGGGAGGGACCGAACCCCGCGCGCCGGAGGCGTGCGGACAACCCAGAGGTTTCCATGGCGCTGACGCATCCGGCGGATTCGCCGGACAACGATCGTGACCGGGTCGCGGTGAATCCGGTATTCACGCGGGAGCCGCTCGAGGTACCGCGTAACCGGCTGCCTGCCGCCGAAATCGACAGTGATACCGCCTATCAGATCGTGCACGACGAGCTCCTGCTCGACGGTAACGCCCGGTTGAACCTGGCGACTTTCGTCACCACCTGGATGGAACCGGCGGCGCAGACACTGATGAGCGAATGTTTCGACAAGAACATGATCGACAAGGACGAATATCCGCGCACCGCGGAGCTCGAGCAGCGGTGTGTGCGGATTCTCGCCGATCTCTGGCATGCCGAAGATCCCGACCACGCCGTCGGTTGTTCGACCACCGGGTCGAGTGAAGCGTGCATGCTCGCCGGGCTGGCGTTGAAACGACGGTGGCAGCGGCGGCGGCGCGCGTCCGGGCAACCCGCCGACCGGCCGAATCTGGTGATGGGCAGCAATGTGCAGGTGTGCTGGGAGAAGTTCGCCGAGTACTGGGATGTCGAGGCGCGGCTGGTGCCGATGTCGGGGGAGCGGTTTCATCTGACGGCCGACGAGGCGGCGGCGCACTGCGACGAGAACACCATCGGTGTGGTGGCGGTGCTCGGTTCCACGTTCGACGGCAGCTACGAGCCGGTCGCCGAGATCTGCGCGGCACTGGACCGGCTCCGCGACGAACGCGGTCTGGATGTTCCGGTACACGTGGACGGCGCGTCGGGCGCCATGTTCGCCCCGTTCTGCGATCCGGATCTGGAATGGGATTTCCGGCTGGCGCGGGTGGCCTCGATCAACACTTCGGGGCATAAATACGGGTTGGTCTATCCAGGTGTGGGCTGGGTCCTGTGGCGGGACGTCGCGGCGCTACCGGACGAGCTGGTGTTCCGGGTGAATTATCTGGGCGGCCAGATGCCGACTTTCGCGCTGAATTTCTCCCGGCCGGGAGCGCAGGTGGTGGCGCAGTACTACACCTTTCTGCGGCTCGGCCGCCGAGGCTACGAACGTGTGCAGGGTTACTCCCGGGAAGTCGCCGCGACGCTCGCCGACCGGATCGCGCGGCTGGGCCCGTTCCGGCTGATCACCGATGGGCGCCAGCTCCCGGTCTTCGCCTTCACGCTGGCTCCGGAGGAAACCGGGTACTCGGTGTTCGACGTATCCGCGGCCTTGCGCGAACAGGGCTGGCTGGTACCCGCCTACACCTTCCCGGCCGACCGGCAGGATCTGGCGGTGCTGCGCATTGTTGTCCGCAACGGTTTCAGCCATGATCTGGCGGATCTGCTCGTCGGGGCGTTCGAACGGGCGCTACCGCGGCTGCGCGCCCAGCGGGCCCCGCAGCGGGGTGCGGAATCCGCGTCGTTCTCGCACGGTGCGGATACCGATGCCCGGGGCGCGATCCCGTCCACGGACGGCGGTAACTGAACGTCCGTGTGGTGGGCGCGGAGACGGTCGCCTGCTGCTCCGCGCCCACCACACAGGTGTCCACCGGTTGGTGAACCGTTGGACAGGTCAGAACGCGCTGCCGGTACCCGGGAGGAACCAGGGCAGCGGCAGACCGTGGCCGTAACCATGGCCCAAACCGAGGCCGTGGTTCCAGCCGCGGTTCCAGCCGGGATGGCCGTGGCGGTGGCGGTTGCGGTGGCCGCGATCCCAGCCGGCGCCGTGGTCGTGGCGGCCGTTCCAGCTGTGATCGTGCCGGCCGTGGCCGTGGCCGTGACCGTAGCCGTGTCCGTGGCGGCCGGGACGGCTGACGTCCTCGACCTCGTTGCTCGCGGTGACCGCCACCGGATCGGCCAGTGCCGGGGCGGCGGTGAGTGCCAGTGGTGCCACTGCGATCACGGCGGTGGCGGCGATACGGGTGATGAATCGTTGGGTACGTGAACTACGGCGCATGGTTCGGTCCTCTGTCGGTCTTCCCGCCGGGGCGGGTGCTCTACGGGCAATCGCACTGTGGGAAGCGCGTTTTCGATAACCCGAACCATACCGTTAAACAACGGCACATTCAATATGTGTCCGTTAATTGGTCTTGCCGGTTGTGCCGGCGGACAGCGGCTGCGGAGGTTCGAGCCGCAGTACGCACCGGGTACGGCTGTAGATCGTCGGCATGCACTCGTTGCAGTGCACACAGGCCGATTCGGTTGCCGCATCGGATTCGATGCGACGCAAAAGGTCCGGTTCCCGCAGCAGTGCCCGGCCCATGGCGACGAACTCGAATCCCTCCGCCATCGCCAGCCGCATCGATTCCAGATCGGTGATACCGCCCAGCAGGATCAGCGGCATGGACAGCTCGCGGCGGAACTGCCGGGCACGCTCGAGCAGATACGCCTTCTCGTACGGATATTCGCGCAGGAAGGCCTTGCCGAGCAGGCGGAAACCCCACCGCGTCGGCGCCGGCAGTGTTTTCGCGAACTCCTTGCGCGGGGCCGCGCCGTGGAACAGCAGCATCGGATTCAGCAGTGAACTGCCCGCGGTGAGTTCCAGCGCGTCGAGCGCGTCGTCGGCCTCCAGCCAGGAAGCCACCTGTAGCGACTCCGGAAGCGTGAAACCGCCCCGGACACCGTCCTCCATGTTCAGTTTCGCGGTCACCGCGATCCGGTCGCCGACCGCCTCGCGTACCGCGCGGGCGATCTCGCGGGCGAACCGGGCCCGATTCTCGAGCGAACCGCCGTAGACATCCTTGCGCCGGTTCAGTATCGGGCTCAGAAACGAACTCGCCAGATAGTTGTGTCCGAAATGGATTTCCACCGCGTCGAATCCGGATTCGACCGCGAGTTTCGCCGCGTCGGCGTGGGCGGCGACGAGTTCACCGATCTCGCCGATCGACGGCACCTTCATCGGGGCCATACCGAGCGGGCTGAAGAACCGGCTCGGCGCCACCGCCGGGACACGGTTGGAGGCGGCATTGGCGACCGGGCCGGCGTGCCCGAGCTGCGCACTGGCCGCCGCGCCCGCGGCGTGGACCGCATCGGTGAGCCGGCGCAGGCCGGGGACGGCCTCGGGGCGCATATAGATCTGGTGCCGGTCGGTGCGGCCGCCGGGAGCGACCGCGCAGTAGGCCACCGTTGTCATCCCGACCCCGCCGGCCGCCACCTCGCGGTGGAATTCGATGAGATCGTCGGTGACCAGCGCGTCCGGGGTGCGTCCCTCGAAGGTGGCGGCCTTGATCACCCGGTTGCGCAGGGTGAGCGGGCCCAGGGTGGTGGGTGCGAACACATCGGTCATCGGTTGTCTCCTGTCGGTGCGGTGAGCCCGGCGACGACGAAATCGCGCAGGGTCGCCGCGGTGTGCGGGGATAGCGGCCGGTCTTCGGCGGCGGCGGCGCCGAAACGCATGATGATCAGGTCGAAGGCGAGCATCCAGCGGTGCCGGCTCTCGCGTTCGTCCACCTCGGGCAGCAGTCCGGACCAGGAATCGATGCGGAACCACTGCTGTTGCCAGTGCCGGACCTGCCGGCCGATAACGCATTGCGCGAGCAGGCGTAGATGCAGTCGGCCCAGTGGATCGGCTGCCAGCTCGGTGAAGGGAGCGAGTACCGCGTCCACGATCTCGGCGACCGCACGCGGGGCGGCGGTGGCCTCGGCCAGCCGGTCTGCCCACAGCGCGCCGAGCCGGTCTTCGAGCAGGGCCGCGAGCAGGGCTTCTTTGGAACCGAAGTGATAGTGGACCGCCGCTGCGTTGGCGCCGGCCTCGGCGCAGATCCGGCGCACCGAGACCTCTTCGTAGCGTTCGGTCAGCAGTAGCCGTTCGGCTGCCGTGAGCAAACGTTCCCGGGTGGCGGCCGAGACATTCTGGGGCATATGCGTAGTGAACCACCGCGCCACGCATATTTCAATCAATGATTGAAATACTGATTGAAACCCGCGTGCTGAGTCGTTACGCGATCGCAAACGGGGCGGCCGCCCGGCCCCGCCACCGCCCCCGCCGATCCTGGTCTACTGGTCTACGCAAAGCCCGTGATCGGCCCGAAAGCCCGTTCGATCCGACCGGTAAGGAGAACACGATGGCCATCGAGATTCGCGCGGTCGCAGTCCTGGGCACCGGGGTACTCGGCTCCCAGATCGCCTTCCAGACCGCCTTCCACGGGTACCCGGTGCACGCCTACGACATCAGCGAGGCCGCCCTCGACGCGGCCTCGGACCGCCTCGCCCGCCTCGCCGCCACCTATCGAGACGAGGTGATGGGCGCGACCGCCGAACAGACCGAACAGGCCCGCGCGCGTATCGCCCTCACCAGCGATCTCGCTACCGCCGTCGCGGATGCCGACCTGGTGATCGAGGCGGTCCCGGAGGTACTCGAGATCAAACGGCAGACCTATCAGAAGCTCGCCGCCGTGGCCCCCGACCACACGATTTTCGCCACGAATTCCTCCACCCTGCTGCCCAGTGATATGCGCGAGTTCACCGGCCGGCCGGACCGGTTCCTGGCCCTGCATTTCGCCAACCAGGTGTGGAAATTCAACACCGCCGAGGTCATGGGCACCGACCGGACCGAACCGCAGGTCTACCGCGCCGTGGTCGATTTCGCCTCCTCGATCGGCATGGTCCCGATCGAGGTGCACAAAGAGCGGGCCGGTTACGTCCTGAACTCGCTACTGGTGCCGTTCCTCAACTCCGCGATCGAACTCGCCGCCGGTGACTACGCCGAACCGGAAGATGTCGACAAAACCTGGCGGATCGCCACCGGTGCACCGATGGGCCCGTTCCAGATCCTCGACGTGGTCGGGCTGAACACCCCGTACAACATTCTCGTTGCGGGCGAGGACACACGAGAACTCGCCGCGTGGCTGAAGGACAACTACATCGACAAAGGCAAGCTCGGAGTTGCCACCGGGGAGGGCTTCTACAAGTATTCGTGAATCGGTGCGGGTCGAGTGGGACTCATTCCGTCAGCTCGGTGACGGTCGATCGCTCCGAACGGGTCGCCGCGACCAGCCGTCCGCGGTGCAGGACCAGCCGGTCCGCCGGGGCGGCGGCGACGGCGGCGCGCAGGCCGCCGGCCCGTACCGCCAGCAGATCGGCCTGGGCGCCGGCCACCGGGCCGGCCGGGGGTAAGCCCATCAGTGCCCGTGCCTCGTCGATCACCGCGGCACCGGCTTCCTGCGGCGTCAGATGCCCGGCGGTGATCAGCAGCATGGCGGTCTCGAACGGATCGCCGCTGCCCACCGGATTGAACGGGTCCTGGATATTGTCGGCGCCGGCGGCCACGCGCACGCCGGCATCGAGCAGCGCGCGGAGCGCGGTGAGGCCACGGGGTTTCGCCGTCGGCTGATCGCGCGCCTGCAGGTACAAGTTGGTGATCGGGAGGGTGACCACGCCTATCCCGGCCGTGGCGACAGCGGCGGCCACGCGGGCCGTGACCTGCGGGCTCGTCATCCCCAGGCTCACACAGTGGCTCGCGGTGACCGGGATCGAATCGGGCCACTCGCGCACCATATGCGCGAGCTGTTCCAGTGTGAGCATTTCCGGATCGAGCTGTTCGTCGATATGCAGATCGACCCCGGCCCCGTGTTCGGCCGCGATCCACAGCAACCGGCGCAGGTTCGCGCTGGGGTCGGGCGTCTTGTGCGGATGGCCGCCGACGAAATCGACTCCGAGGTCGAGCGCCTCGTGGATCGCGGCGTCCTCCACCGCGTACGGAGCCAGTGCCACCAGCTGGATATCCAGGACCGCGGCGAGTTCCGCGCGAACTCGCAGCAGTGCGTGTACACCGCGCAGCGGCTCCGGACCGGGCAGCAGGTTCACATGCGACCGGATGGCGGTGGTTCCGTAGGAGAGTGCGCGCAGCGCGGCCGTCCGGGCCCGATCGGCGATCCCGTCGACCGTGAGCTCGGGATTGTGGGACTCCCAGGACTCGATAGCCGCCGCGAGGTCACCGAGCGGCGGATGGATCTCGTCGAAAGACAGCGCCTTGTCGAGATGCACATGCGGATCGGCGGGTGCGCCCAGCAGCAGATAGCCGGTGAGATCCAGGTCGAGGTCGCCGGCCGGTGAACCCGTCGCGGGGACCACCCTTTCCACCCGGTCGTCCCGGATGTGGACGTCCACCTGCCGGCCGTCGGCGGTGGTCGCATTGCGCAGCACCGGAACCGGGCGGCCGTCGGCACGACGAAAGCTAGGCCGCGAAGTCGCGTTTGCGGATCGCACAGTGCACTCCTTTCACGATGTCCACCACCTGGGTGATCGAGAAGTCCGCGGCGGCGCTGAGATACAGGTACGCCTCGCTCGGCGTCATACCCGTACGCGCGGCCAGGAAATCGACGCTGCGCCTGGCACAATCCCGCATTGCCATATCGAGGCTCTCGTGCAGACCGAGCAGGATCCAGTGCTCGTCGGTCTCGGCGAACGGCGCGCCCGCGTCGTGACCGGCGAGCGACTTCTGGACGGTCAGCCGCGCGGTCACCCGCAACGACCCCTCCAGCGCGGTGAGCGCGATCTCGCCGTTGCCCTGCGCGAAATGCGGGTCACCCAGATAGAAACCGGCGCCTTCGACCTGTACGGGCAGGAACAGCGAACTGCCGGTGACGATCTCGCGTAGATCGATGTTGCCGCCGAACGGGCCGGGCGGGATCGTGCTGCGCGGTTCCGCACCGCCCGGTGTCACCCCGCACAAGCCCAGGAACGGCCGGACGGTGATCGGTACGCGGCCGGCGCCGAACCGGTACTCCGCGTGCCCGGTCGCGTCCTCGAGCGCGCAGAACCGGCTGAACACTGCCGCGACGCTGCCGTCCTTCTCGCGCGGGAGGATATCCGGAAGGGCGCCCCGGCCGTGCCGGCTGGAGATGATCCCGTACGGGACCCGGGGTGTCAGGTCCAGGAAGTCCACGCGTAGCCAATCACCGGGTTCGGCGCCGCGTACCCGGAGGGGTCCGAGGACGATATGCGGTCCCGGAGGTTTCTGCGATCGGCGCAGATCGGACTCGGCCAGCACGACGGCATCCGGCAGGACCTCGGCGGGGGGGACCCCGAACTGCCCGAAATACGCCACCGGATCCCGGCCCTGGTCCTCCATGAGCCCTTCCTGCGAGACCGTGTCGAAGGTGACGGTGTCACCGCTGTCGATCTCCAGGACCGGTGGGGTGCCCGGAACAGGTAGTGAGCCCCATCGGACCGTCTCGGGAGTGCACCACAGGTAGTGGTCGGCGGTACCGGGATCGATACCCGCGGTGAGGACGGCCATCAGCGATGATCCGCCGTGGCCGCACGGTGTTCGCGCCAGCCGCCCGGCGCGGTGATCTCGCATACCGATCCGCCGGGACGAGGTAACCGGCGGCACACCATGCTCAGCGAACCGCGGCCGTCCTCGAGCTCGATCACCGACAGTTCCAGTTCGGCCGGCTCCCGCGGCAGCAAATTGTCCCGCAGGTCGGCGTAGGACACCTCGTAGATTTCCCCCGGTACCGCCCAGCCGCCCTCGGAAACCCGGGCCAGCCCGGGGAACACGTCGTGGAACGAGAAGAAGCGGTAGCGCGGCGCGGTGCGCACGGCACCGAGGTATCGCGCGCCGGCCAGGGCGTCGTTGAGTGCACCGCCGCGCATGGCCTGGCCATTGACGAACATGAGCACGACATCGTCGGGCATGGGAACTCCTTGTGCGGCGCAGCGCCTGCGCGAACGAGGTGACTAGGTGAGCGAGGTGTTGCCGGGACCGCGTAACGCGTGGATTCGGGCGGCGGTGGTGGCGCGTCCGAGATCTCCGCTCGACAGCTCGTCGAGCAGGGCACGGTGCTGGGAGACCGGCTCGTGACCCGGCTGCTGCACGTAGTCGTCGGTGGGATAGAGAAAGGCCTGCCGCTGCAGGAACGACGAGGTGACCGGCGTGAATGCGGCGCGGTTGACGGCCATGTGGAATTCGAGGTGGGCCATCGAGTACTGCGGGCTCCCGACGCCGTATGCGCGCAGCGCGTCGCCGAGTGGGTCGAGCAGTGCGTACAGCGCCGTCCAATCGACGGAATCGGCTTTGGCGGTGAGCATTTTCGCCGCGACCTGATCGAACGCGACGCGCAGTTCGTGCAGTTCGGCGCGGGCCGCGGCGTCGAATTCGACCACCACCAACTGGCCGCGGCGCACCCGTTCCACCAGGCCTTCACTGGTGAGGCGCTGTAACGCCTCCCGGATCGGGGTACGGCTCACGCCGAGTTCCTCGGCGATCTGCTCCTCGGTCAGCCGGATACCGCCCGCGTACTCGCCGGTGGTGATCTGCTGGCGCAGGAACCGGTACACCCGTTCCCGGACGCTGACCTGCTCACCGGGGTGCAGGGCCCCGGTGGTGCCGGGCGCGCTCACCGCGCGTCCGCCCGCAGCAGCGCAGCCCGGCAGGCATTGGTGACACGCTGCATGAAGGTCCCCGACATGACGTTCATCCCGGCACGTAGTGCCGCGGTCTGCAATGCCGAAACCCGGTTGTTCAGATCGAAGTAGCTGTTACCGGGAGCAGTGAGCTCCCCGAAATCGAAGACGAACGGTTGCTGTTCGGAGTCGTCGGTTTCGCCCCAGGTGGTGGTATTGACGACCAGTGCGGGCGCGGCCTCGGCGAACCGCGCCTTCAGAACGTCCGGGGTCACCGGTTCCGCACCGAATCGGGCCGCCCACGAGGCCAGGGCCGTGGCATCGCGAGCGCTGCCGATCAGTTGTGCACCCGGCCAGGCGCGCCGGCAGGCCAGTGCCACCGAGTTCGACGACCCGCCCGCGCCGAGCACCAGCACACCGGACGGCGTCCGGCCCCCCAGGACGGTCTCCATCGCTGCCTGGGCGGCCCAGCTGTTGGTGTTGACGCCCGTGGTGATGTCACCGCTGCGTAGCAGTGTGTCCACGACTCCGGTACGTGCGGCGGACCCGGTGTGATCGCGGATCAGACCGGCGACCTCCTGCTTCCACGGGCTCAGCACCAGCGCCAGATCCCAGCTGCTGTCCGCGAGCAACGCGGCCGGATCGGGAAATGCCACGCTGTCGGCGATTTCGACGTCCGCGGCGGTGAGCGCGTCCAGCAGCAGCGCCCCGTGCAGGGCTCGTGGCGCGGTGGTGCCGATACCGGCGATCACCGCGAGCGCGCCACCACAGGTACGGGTGCCGCTGCCGGCGTCCGGGACGATCGTGCGCACCTCGTCCAGGCAGCGCATGACCGCGTTTCGTACAGTGCCCGCGCCGTCGCCGCCGGTATCGAGCAGCGATATCTGTGCCTCGGTCACGCCTTCTCCCTTGTAGTGGTGTTCACGGATTGTGGTCTCTGTCTTGATCACACTGTGGCGGAGAGGGTTTCGCGCGCCGGGCGGACCTGACGGCCGGTCGGCCCGCCGATGATCTCACCCTTCTCGTAGACCAGTTGCCCGCGCAGATAGGTCGCGACCACCGAGCCGGTGAGGAATCGGCCGTGGTACGGGGTGACGTTGTGTTTGGAATGCAGGGCGGCAGCGTCGAGGGTGGTCTGTGCGGTCGGATCCACCAGGACGAAATCGGCGTCGTACCCGGGGGAGAGCTGCCCTTTACCGGCAATGGACCAGCGCTGGGCGGGGCGGTAGGCGCACAGTCGCACGATGTCCTCGATCGTCAGTTTGCCCGCGGCCGCGGCCGTGAGCAGAAGCGGAAGCATCGTCTCCACCCCGATGAACCCGCCGTAGGCCTTCCACACATCGGGTTCGGCCTGTTCGGCGGCGGTATGCGGGGCGTGGTCGGTGGCGATGATATCGACATCGCCGCGGGCGATCCCGGCCCACAGCGCCGACACATCGGCGGCGGGCCGGATCGGCGGGTTGAGTTTGATCAGGTTGCCATGGGTGTCGTAGGCGGAATCGTCGAGGAACAGGTGCGCGATGAGGGTTTCCACACTCACCTGGTGGCCTTCGGCGCGCAGGGCCAGCACGCGGCGCAGTCCCGCGGCAGTCGACAGGTGATGGATATGGAGTTTCGTACCCGCCTCGGTGGCCATGGTGATGATCCGGGTGACCGCCTCGACCTCCACGAAGGCGGGCCGCCCTTCCAGATGGGCACGCGGATCGGTCCGCCCGCAGGCGCGTAGCCGGTCGCCGAACATGCGCAGCAGATGATCGTTCTCGGCATGTACCCCGACCACCAGATCCGCCGCGGTGGCCGCTTCGAGTCCCCGGAAGATGGCGGCGTCGTTCGGGCAGCGGTTGTCGCCGGTGGTCTGGCCCATGAAGAGTTTGAACCCCAGCGCACCGAGCTCGGCCATACCGGCGATCTCGCCGTCGTTGTCGTGGTCGATCATGCCGTAGAGGCCGAAATCGACGTAGGCCTTGGACCGCACCAGGTCCAGCTTCTGCCGGTACCGTTCGGCCGTCGCCACCGGGGGCGAGGTATTGGGCATATCGGCCACCGTGGTGACCCCGCCGGCGGCCGCCGCCCGGGTACCGCTGGCGAAATCCTCCTTCTCGGTCATCCCGGGTTCGCGGAGATGGACGTGCATATCGACGAGACCGGGAAGGACCAGCAGCCCGGTCGCATCGACGGCCGGTACACCGGCGGTGGCGAGTCCGTCACCGACAGCGAGCACCCGGCCGTCGCGGACCGCGATGTCCTGCCGCCGGCGGCCGTCGTGGGAGACCACGGTGGCGCCGGTGACCACGAGATCCGGGGTGAGAGGTTCAGGCATGGGGGTACAGCCCTTTCGGTGCTAGAGATCAGGCGAGGGCGAGATCGGGGTTCTCGGCATAGATCTCGTGGATCGGTCCGAGGTCGAACAGGTCGTCCACGGCGAGCCGCAACCCGCCCGCCGAGATGGATTCGATATTCGCGGCGGCGTCGGAATCGGAGATCGAGACGATCTGCTGGCGCGGGTCGCCGTTGCGGATCAGTTCGTTACCGGCCAGGCAGCAGTCGTAGGTGGCGGCCCGGTCGAGTTCCAGGGTGCGCCCGTACTCGTCGACGGTGATATCGGTGGCGAGCCGCGGGTCGGCCAGCACCTCCTTCCAGCCGCGGATCTCCGCGGTCAGGAATGCCTTCACCTTGTCGCGCTGATTGTCGAGATTGTCCTGAGTGGTGATGTAGGTCTGACCCACCAGCGGAAAGCCCATATCGGTGAGCAGGACCGTGTGGATATCGAAACCCTTGTGCCGCAGGTCGATCGGCTGACTGTTGACGAATCCGAGGTAGCCGTCGATCTCGCCCGCGGTCATCCCGATCGGGTCGCCCTGGACGGGGACGGTGTCGATCCGGGATTGGTCGAGGCCGAGCGCGGCCATGAAGGTCCGCCAGACCGGTTCGCTGGAGGAGGCGCAGCCGATGGTTTTGCCGTAGAGGTCCTCCGGACCGTTGATCGGCGTCGCGGCCATGGACATGATGCATCCCGCGTACCGCTGATACACCGCACCGATGATCTTCAGAGGTGCCCCCTTCGCGACCGCCGAACCGACGATCGGTACCTGCGAGACACCGGCGAAGGTGCGGGTGAGGACATCGGATTCGATGGGCGGCGCGGTGGGTCCACCGGACACCAGGTCTGCGCCGGAGAATCCGGCGTCGCGGTAGTAGCCGTTGCGGTCGGCGAAGTAGCTGCCCGCGAACTGGGTGTTCTTCATCCAGGCGAGTCGCTGGGAGGCGATACCGAACCCGTCGCCGGTGCCGGTGGCCGAGGTTCCCGAGACGCAGGCGGAGAGCGCGGCCGAACCGGCCATCGCCAGACCGCCGACCGCCAGGCTGCGGGTCAGGAACTTGCGGCGGTCGAATTGTGCAGACATATGTGTGCTCCGAGGATTTTCGAGGGGGCGGAGATCAGCGAGGTGCGGTCATGCGGGCCGTGACGAGATCTTCGACGACGGCGACCATTTGGTAGACGACGACGCAGACCACGGTGAGTACCACCACCGAGGCCCACAGCCGGTCGAACTGGAATTCGTTGGCGGCGCGCAGCATCTGGCCGCCCAGGCCCTCGCCGGTGGCGAGCCATTCGGACAGCAACGCGCCCACGACCGAGGTGGTCACCGCGACCCGTGCCGCCGCGAACCAGGTCGGTATCGCGTACGGGAGCGAGACCTTCAGAAACGTGGTGAGCGTGGTGGCGCCGAACGCAGTGATCATGTCGATATCGGCCCGCGGGGTCGACCGGATCCCGTGCAGCATGGTGAGCAGCGCGGGAACCACGACGATTGCCGCGCCGATGACGGCGGTGGCGGCGGCGCCCCGGCCGAAGATCAGCACCAGGATGGGTGCGACGGTCACCATCGGAATGGCGTGCATCGCGGTGATCGCCGGGGTGAACATGGCCTCCGCGGTCCGGGAGAAGTAGAACAGCAGCGAGATCGCCGCGGCCAGAGCGAGGCCGAGTACATACCCGTAGGCCGCGTCGGTGAGTGTGTGCAGCAGGTCCGTGGCTATCGCCGAACGGTTGGCGCCCGCCTCCGGTGCGGAGATCAGATACGTCCAGACGTCGGCGGGTGATTTCGCCACGAAGGGACTGACGTTCACAGTTCGCAGGAACAAGGTCCAGACCAGCACAATGGCGAGCACCGCGCCGGCCAGCGTGGCCAGCGTCCGGGCCGCGCTGCGGGCCAGGGGATTGCCGGGGGGCGAGACAGTTGTCATGAGCGGCCGGCCTCCGCGGTTGTCTCGGCTGCCCACGGTGTGGCGTACCGCCCGACGGCCGCGACCAGCAGGAACGATCCGGCGGCCAGCGCGCCGCACACCAGAGTGATACCCCAGGTCCGGACGACATCGCTGGATTGCTGGGCGGCGACCAGCGCGGCACCGAGCCCGCGCTCCTGACCCATGAATTCGCCGATGACGGTGCCCAGCAGGGCGGCCGGGATGGCGATCTTCAAGGCGGTGAGGATATCGGGCAGCGCATACAGCAGCTGTACTTTTCGAAGTACGAGATAGCGGCCGCCGCCATAGGCGCGCACCAGATCCTCGCTCACCGGGTCGGCGTGCCGGAGCCCGTTGAGGGTCCCCACCAGGGTGGTGAAGAAGACGGAGACTGCCGCCATGATCGCCGAGGTCACCGGGCCGTTGAAGCAGGCCGCCAGAATGGGAGCGATGGCGATCAACGGTACGCAGGCCGACGCTATTCCGATCTGGAGCACCAGCTTCTCGACGGCTGGAACGGTGAGAACGATTGCAGCGCACCAGATCGCGGCCAGATTGCCCCAGAAGAATCCGGCTGCTGCCGAGGCGAGTGTCACGGGCAGGTGCAAGTTGTAGAAGGCCGCCCCGTCGGAGACCAGTCCGGTGACGATTTCGGCCGGCGCTGCGATGGCCGGCCCGAGTACTCCGGTGGCGCCGATGATCTGCCAGGCGGCGAGGACTGTGGCGGATCCGGCGAGGGCGAGGTATCTGCGCTGATTCACGAGCGCGCTCCGGCGGGAACGGGTTCGGGAGTGGAATTCCCGGCGCCGAACAACAACGCCGAGAGCAGGTCGACGTATTCGTGAAACGCGTGGGTGCGCATCAGTTCCGGTGTGCGCGGACGGGGTAGATCGATCTCGACCACTTTGCGTACCCGTCCCGGCCGCGGAGTCATGACGACCACGGTGTCGGAGAGAAACACCGCTTCGGCGATTCCATGGGTCACCATGAGCGTGGTCGCGGGGCGTTCGGTCCAGATGCGCAGCAGTTCGACGTTCAGGTTCTGCCGGGTCATATCGTCGAGTGCGCCGAACGGCTCGTCGAGCAACAGCACCCGGGGCCGTACCACCAGGGCGCGGGCGATGGCCACCCGCTGGCGCATCCCGCCGGATAGCTGGGCCGGGCGTGCGTTCTCGAACCCGGTGAGGCCGACCAGGTCTATCAGCTCCTGAACGGTGTCGTCGTCGACCGGTTTCTTCGACACTTCCAGCGGAAGCCGGATATTGGTGCGCACCGACCGCCACGGGAGCAGGGCTGCCTCCTGGAAAGCGATCCCGAGATGGTCGTGCCGGCGCAGTTCGCGAGGTGTCTCACCGTGGACCAGGGCTACCCCTTCGGACTGCGGTTCCAGGCCGGCCAGAATACGCAGCACGGTGCTCTTACCGCACCCGGACGGCCCGAGGAGGGTGACGAACTCGCCTTCCCGGGATTGGATATCGACCCCGTCGAGTGCTGTCACCTCCTGCCGCCGCGTCGTGAATTTCTTCGTGAGACCGCCGATATGGATTCCGGGTGCGGTAGGCGAGACCATGCGTTCTCCTCGTGTGGTGCCTCCCGGCTTGTATCCGAGTTCGGATCCAAGCTCGTATCCAAAAGCTACGAGCCGGACATTTCGTACCGATGAATCGGCGGCACGAATGCATTACGTTCCGCTCACCGGTCTCCGGATCGCACCCACTCGCGGTCGGCGCCGTCCGGTACCGCTACCGAGGTGGTGCGGGTGCGTGTTGCTCCGCCTCGGCCCGGGCCAGGCGGTCCTCGTGGATCTGCACCAGCTCGCGGAACCCGATCCGGTCCCAGCCGGGTTTCGGCTGGATTCCCCATTCGTCCTGCGCGGTCCGCTGACCGGCGGCTTCCGGGGGACCACCGAACGGTGGGCCGGACAGCGGGTAGGGGTGCTCGCATTCGAGGGTGTCGTCGGAGTACCTGACCTTCATGAGTTCACTGCAGATCTCGGTGAACGACAGGGTCGGCCAGCCGTACCAGAGGGCGAGCGCCGGTACCGTGAACGCGCCCTCGATGACGAGCGCGAACAGGCAGACGAAGATGGCGCGCCGCAACCATTTGTGCATTCGCGCGTACGGTGCGGTGGTGCCGAGGGGCAGTTCGCTTTTCCCGGCATCGCCGGTGGCGGGGGTGGATGTGCTCATGGGAAGTCCTTCGAGCGGAAAGGTATCGGGCTACCGGTCAGTCGGAGAAGATCTCGCGGTTGACGGTGTGCAGGTAGGGAATCGCCAGGAACGGCGTGATGTAGAAGATGTCGTAGAGCCACCAGCCGATCACCGGCAGCACGACCCCGTCGTAACGGACGTCGGCGTACATGGTCATGTTGAACGTGTAGCCGATCCAGATCACCAGGCCGAACCAGCAGGTGACGATCATCCACTGGTGTCCCCAGCGTTTCATCTGCAGGAAGGCGATGGCGGCGGCGATTCGCATCGGGAAGACAGTCAGCATCAGGGCCACCTCCCAGCCCTTCTCGCCCGGGGCGCCGGCTCCGCCGATCCACAGTTCGTTGTAGTGCCAGAAATAGCCCGCGTCGAAGAAATTGCCCCACGCGGTGAGGATTACCCGGTTGATCAGGGTGTGGTTGGCGATGAGGTCCAGTGCCCAGCCCAGGCTGTTGAGCGCGGCATCGAGGATCACCAGATAGCCGATCAGCGTGACGATGATCGGCCGGACCGACAATCCGGACTGCTGTGCCCGGCGCTGTAGCCATACTCCGCGCAGGAAGATCGGCAGGCCGACGATGCCGAGCACAAGCGTGCCCATCAGCAGTGTTCCGGCGGTGAGCCACCAGTCGGCTTCGCGCTGGGCGCGACGGGATTCGTCGTGGTGTTCGTCGTAGGCGTCCTGGTGGCCGGTTACCGCGGCGGAGCCGCGCCAGGGGAGGGGGAATGCCGAGAGTTTCACGAGGGGCTCCTACCAATCCCGGACGGAATACATGTGCAACTGGATGAGGAACATCGCCAGGAGGAATCCGTAGGCGAAGATCTGGACGGCGATGAGGGCCCGCCGCCGGCGGCGATCCTGTTCGTTCATGGTGGTCCTCCTTCTAAACCGGCTGCGCGGAAGGGGTTTGCGCATCGGCCAGTGCGGCCGCCGCGATCTCGCGCAGACCTTCGCTGATCGCGCCGTTACTGCTCAGGGGCGCGAGAATGCAGGCAAGGGCCGCCTCCCACTCGTCGGCTCCGGCGGCGACGAGATGTGCGGTGGTGACCAATACCCGGGTGGAGGGCGGCTCGAAATGGAAAATCTCGTCGGCTTCCCGGATCGTGCGGGCACAGGCCACCAGGCGCCGGGCGGTCTCCGGCGCCACACCGGTTTCGGAGACGACCACCGCGGCTTCGCGGTCGGGGTCGAGATAATCCATGGTGAGGGTCATGAAACGCTGCCGGAACGACGGTTTCAGTTCCTTGAGCGAGCTGCGGTAGGCCGGGTTGTAGGAGCAGACCAGCATGAAGGTTTCCGGGGCGGGCACCACTTCGCCGGCGCGGTCGAGGTAGAGCGCTCGGCGGTGATCGGTGAGCGAATGCAGGATCGCCAGCGAATCGTGGCGGGCCTCGACCACCTCGTCGAGATAGCAGATGGCGCCGTTCTTGACGGCCGTGGTGAGCGGGCCGTCACGCCACACCACATCGCCACCGGTGACCAGGAACCGGCCGACCAGATCCGCGCTGGTGAGATCGTCGTGACAGCTGATCGTGACCACCGGACGGCCGATTCGCTGCCCCATGTGCTCGACGAATCGAGTCTTACCGCAGCCGGTGGGACCGGTGAGCATCACCGGGATACGACGTTGAAAAGCCTTGTGGAACAGCTCGATATCGTTTCCGGTCGAGTAGTACTCCGAATTCATCCTGACCTCTCCTCCGATCGCCGGGTCGTGCCTGCCGCCGCGACACGCGCATCTCCGATCAGGAGCCGGCCGAGCGCATCGGCCTGTCGTCCCGTGCGCTCGGCACACCGACTCCGGGCCCCCGAGCCCGACCGGCGTGCACTCCGGCGGGCGGGCTTCTGCGCCGCCTGGGATCCGCCGTTCGAGTACGTCGGCCATGCCACGGCGACGATCCGGCCTGTCGCTGCCCGGTCGGCCGGCTGAGCAGCTTCCGGCTGTCTGTCCCGCGCGTTCGCGGGGTATCCGCAGGTGCCCATCACACGGCGACCAATTCGCGATGGACATGGGCGAGCACTCGGGGTAACTCCTCCACCCGCCGGATCCGCCGGGAACGCCGATCACCGAACACGGTGGGTAGCGGATCGACCCGTACGGGCCCGATTCCGAGGTAGTAGACGGCGACACCCGCCTCCGCGGCCTCCTCGACGGCATGCGCGACATCGGCCCAGGCGTAGCGGCCCTCGTATCCCTCGTCGGAGATCAGGCCGTCGCCGATGACCAGCAGCAGTCGCCGCTGCGCGGGCTGGTCGAGCAGACGGCTGGTCAGATGTCGGATGGGCGCGCCGAGGCGGGTGTAGCCGCCGGTCTGCAAGCCGAGACCGCCCGGGTCGACGAAACTCGGCTCGTCGAAATCTTTCAGGCAGCGGACTTCCACCCGATGGCGGGTGTTGCCGGTGAAAACGAAGATCCCGTGTCGTTCGCGGGTGACGGCCATGGCATGCGACAGGGCATCCGCGCACGCCAGTTCCAGGCGGAAGGCCCGGCCGTGGTGTATGCCGAGCGACGCACTACCGTCCAGCAGGACGGCAGTGGCCGCATCCCGGGCGTGGGGCAGCAATTCCCGGAACACCCGTGGTTGCGGGGCCGCCCCGGTCGCCAGGTCGGCGTAGTAGCCGATATAGCGGTCGATATCCAGATCCGACCCGTCCTCGAGGCCGCCGGTCATGGCGCGGTGGTTGCGCTCACGGAACCACCGCCGCACGTCCACCGCGACGGGAGCGGGATCATGCGCCGGCTTCGGCTGCCGGCGTTCGAGAACAGCGACGTGGCCGGGCAGGAACCTGCCGGTCCACATATTCCATTCCGGGTACGGAATTCCCGCGCGGCGGTCCGGTGCGATCTCGGGATCGTCGTTCTCCGGCCGGCTCGGCGGTGGCAGGTTGGGGTTGCGCACACCGCCTTCGCCGCCGACGGGTACCGACATGGCGCGGTAGGAGTCGGTACGCGGCGAGGTCCACGGCATGCGCCCGTACATCCGTCGTACGGCCACCGAAACCCGGCCGCGCGGCGGGAAGGTCAGCGGTGGCGTGCCGAGGATCGGATGGGGGACCGGGGAGCGCGCGCCGCGGGCCGCCGCGACCGCCCGGTCCAGTATCGCGCCGCCGTCCAGATCGGGGTCGCCGATCTCCAACTCCGGCAGCACCCGGCGCAACTCCGGCAGCAGACCGGGAAATCTCACGGCGATCCACCCCAGCGCGACGGTTCCTTCGACAACTGCCAGGCTCGCGATCTCGCGGGGCGAGAGTTCGTGCAGTGCGTACCGGGCGATACGTTCCTTCGACGGCGCGCATTGCAGCGCGACCCCGCAGGTCAGGGTGCGTCGGTTCCAGCCCGGCGGCGGCGGGTACGGCACATGAACGACGGCCTGCGCCGAATTCAGGCCGAACGACCGGCGTTCACCCGTGATAAGCCGGGCGCCGCTGCGACGCCGCGCGGAGAACGCGACGGCGGTGACGGCGCAACTGCGTTCCAGTGCTGTGGCATTCGTGGTTTCGCGGACGTCCATGGCCGGCACCTGTGCCTCGGTCGCTCACATGATCCGGTGGCTCAGAATGTCCCGATATTGCGCATGACCCAGTACCAGAACCCGATCACGGCCCCCATGGAACCCCAGGCGACGATCAGCCGCACGATGTCTTGCCACATGGGAACCTCCGAGGTGATCAGTTGTCGACAGCCGGACGGCGGATGCTCATCTCGGCTCCATACCGCGTAATGCGACGTCGACGTAGTTGGTGAGCATGGCCGCTCGCACGGATTTCGCATCGCTGGTGGTCGTGAGCAGGGCATACAGCCCGAGCAGGAAGAACACCGCGCTGTGGAAGGGATCGATCTCGTCCGCGGCCTCCCCGGCCGCGCGCGCCCGGGTGATCTCCTCGACCACCAGCACGATCAGTGGGTGGTCGGTCCATTCGTCGTCCGGCGGACGGGTCGGGGCGAAATGCAGGCCGAGCACATCTTTGAAAAGGATCGCACCGACCCGGCGTTCGACCGAGAGGACGAGCTGGACTGCTTTCTGGAGGGCGCCCGGCAGATCGTGCGGGCCGGCGACGAATCGGGCGAACTCCTTGGCCACCCGGGCTTCCTCGCGCCGCTCGAGTTCCAGCAGCACATGCTCTTTGCTGGGGAAATGGAAATAGAAGGTGCCCCGTGCGACGCCGGCGGCATCGATGATGGCGCCGACGTCGGCTCCGGCGGTACCGGTGCGCTTGAACTCCGTGACAGCAGCCTCGAACACCCGTTTACGGGTCTCCAGTCGTTGAGCTTCCCGGCCCCGGGGCCGCTGCGTCGGCGTCTTCACGTAACCCATCAACCCATTCTCGCTGAAAAATGTCAATAAAAAATTTCAATGACTTGTGTCAGCGAAGGTGTGTTCTACTGGTGTAGTGCGGTTTCGAAGTAGGTGGTCGCGGCGCCGTGCGACTATCCGACCACCGCGCTCAGTTCGCGGTTCGGATCTGAGTCAGGAACTCGGTATTGGTTTCGGTCTGCCGCAGGCCGGCCAACAGGAGTTCGAGAGCCTGTCCGGGTTCACGGCCGGCGAGAGTCCTGCGCAGTGAACCGGTGGCGACGCGCTCATCCGGAGCAAGGAGTAGCTCCTCTTTACGCGTGCTCGACCGGTTGATATCGATCGCGGGAAACAGCCGCCGGTCGGCGGCCCGGCGGTCCAGCTTCAGTTCGGCGTTCCCGGTGCCCTTGTACTCCTCGAAGATCACGGTATCGGCGAGCGAACCGGTCTCCACCAAGGCGCTGGCGATGATGGTGAGCGAGCCACCGTTCTCGATATTGCGGGCGGCGCCGAGAAACTTCTTCGGTGGCGCCAGGGCCGCCGCGTCGACGCCGCCGGAGAGGATGCGCCCGGAACCGGCAGCGGCCAGGTTGTAGGCGCGGGCCAGCCGGGTCAGCGAATCGAGGAGGACCACCACATCGCGACCCATTTCGACGAGACGTTTGGCGTGTTCGATGGCGAGTTCGGCCAGCGCGATATGGTCGCGGGCCGGCTGATCGAAGGTCGCGGCGGCGACCTCGGCCGGTACCGCGCGGGACAGATCCGTCACCTCTTCGGGGCGTTCCCCGACCAGTACCAGCATCAGCTGGCATTCGGGATGGTTCTTGGCGATGCCGTGTGCCATGGATTGCAGTACGGAGGTCTTGCCCGCTTTGGGCGGTGCGACCACCAGGGCCCGTTGACCCTTGCCGATCGGCATCACCAGATCGGTTACCCGCGTGGTCAATTCATGCGGTTCGGTCTCGAGTCGTAGCCGGTCCTGCGGGTAGATGGGGACCAGATCGGCGAAATGCGGCCGTGATTTCGTATTGGCGGGTGGCAGTCCGTTGATGCTCTCGACTCGGATGAGTGGCGGCAGTTCGGCATTCTCGCGTTTCGACCCGGCCACACCGGTGAGCGTATCGCCGCGACGGAGTCCGTATTCACGGATCAACCGGGCCGGGACATGGGCATCGTGCGGGCCGGGCAGGTAGCCGTCGACGCGCAGGGAGCCGTGATTGTCGGTGATGTCGAGGATGCCGGCGATCGGTGCGGAACCGTCGCCGGTCGTGGCATCCTGTCTGCGAATAGTGTTGTCTTGCATGAGATTTCTCCTGAGAGTGGGTTGCGTGAACCGCGCGGCGCGAATCTGTACGCTCGAATCGCGCTCGCCGGGTACGTGGAGGTGAAATGTGGCGGCGCTGCGGGCGGGAACGGTCCGGCCCGGACGTGTGCCGAGTCGACGGCATTCGAAGACCGAAACGGTGAATGCGGAGCCTTGTGGGAGGGAGTTGTCCACCTACATCCACAAGACGAAGACTGCACCCACAGTAGCGGGCACCAGCTACAACACGCAACAGTGCCGCATTGTTCCCCGCCCGATGCGACCCCGGCCAGGGCGAAACTCCGAGCACGTCCGCGCGGTGGCGCCGGTTCGGGGCCGGCGGCACTGAGTTCCGGCGGCGATGAGTTTCGCGGCGGAACCGGGTCTCAATCCCTGTACCCGATCGACCGCGCCCGAGGAGAGAGTGCCATGACTGCCACGTATACGTTCGATGTCTTCGCCAGCCTCGACGGCTACGGCGCCGCCGGCGGCAACTGGACCGGGTACTGGGGTAAACAAGGTCCCGAACTGCTCGATCACCGCCTCGCCCTGTACGACGAGCGGCAGCGGATGGTCTTCGGTGCGAACACGTACCGGCTGTTCGCGCAGATGCTCGCCGCGAGCACCGAGGAGTCGGAGGTGCGCGATCCCTGGGTCACCCGGATGCGGCAGCTGCCGGCCACGGTCGTATCGACCACCCTCCACGGTCCGCTCGACTGGCCGGACGCCACCGTCGCGAGCGGTGATGCTGTCGACGTTGTGGCCCGGCTGAAGGCAGAGTCCGATCTGCCGTTGCGCTCCCACGGCAGTCTGTCGATGAACCGGGCCCTGATGGCCGCGGGGCTTGTCGACCGCGTCCAGGTCACGCTCTTCCCGGTGATCACCGGCCGCACCGGACTCGATCCGATCTTCCGGGATGCCGAGGATTTCGACCTCGAATTGCTCGAGTCCCGGACACTCGACGGCGATATCCAGGAACTCGTCTACCGGCCCACCCTGCACGTCTGAGCCCGGCTGCCGTCAACCGAGGTGCGGGGCCCGGTCTCGCCGCCGAGCCGTAAGCCGGGGGCGGTTCCGGTCATACCCTCGATCGATCTCCCCGTGAGCAGCTGACCGCGGCGGTGCCGAGGTAGGGGTGCTGCCTTCGCGGACACCCGTCCTGCCGGAGCACCGCACGGTCGGCGAATGGGCGGCCGACTGTGCCGGTACCGCCGATGCTCATCCGGGCTGCCGTAGTTCCGAGAAGTCGCGTGCTGCCTGCTCGTGATCGACGATGCGGGTCGGATAGCCGGGCACCTCGTCGGCGTGCCATCGCCATGGTCGATGGATATCGCGGCCGTCCAGATGGGCGAGTTCCGGTACCCAGCGGCGTACATAGGCGCCGTCGGGGTCGTAGCGGTCGGCCTGCCTGATCGGGTTGAGCACTCGGTTCGGCCTGGTATCGGCGCCGGTGCCGGCCATCCACTGCCAGTTGAGCTGGTTGTTGGCCAGGTCGCCGTCGGCCAGTAATCCCAGGAAATGGTTCGCGCCGCGCCGCCAATCCAGGTACAAGGTCTTGGTGAGAAAGCTCGCCGTGATCATCCGGGCCCGGTTGTGCATCCAGCCCTGGGCGGCGAGCTGGCGCATACCGGCGTCCACGATCGGATAACCGGTCTGCCCGGCCTGCCATGCCGCCAGCGAATCGGTGTCGGCGTGCCAGCGGTCGTTTCGCGTTCGATAGTCGCTGTGGACGGTTTCCGGGCGGGCCGCGAGCATCTGATGGTGGAAATCGCGCCAGGCCAGCTGCCGCACGAAAGCGGCGGCGCCCGGCGCCGACAAGTCACTGCGGTGGACCAGTTCGGTTGCCGACAGACAGCCGAAGTGCAGATACGGCGAAAACCGTGAGGTCGCGTCGCCGGCGAGATCGTCGTGGCGATCTGCGTAGGCGCTGATCTTCTCGCGAAACCAGTCTCGTGCGAGGCGCCGGCCTGCGGATTCGCCTCCCTGTGGTAGCTCCGGCGAAGGGTTGCCGCGCGTGAGATCCGTCGCGGCGGGCACCGGCTCGGTTCCGGCGCCGTGCGGTAACCGGATGCGTTGCGGTACCGGAAGCGGAGCGCGCACCGGGAGCTGGGCCCAGCGACGATGATAGGGCGTGAAAACCGCGAAATGATCCCGGCCGCCGCTGGGCGTGAGCCGGCCGGGTGCGGCCACGGTGATGCTGCCGGTATGCACATGCAACCGGCAATCCGACCCCGCCAGCTGCCTGCGCAGCCGGTCTTCGCGCCGACGGCTGTAGGCGCTGACATCCTCGGCGATATGTACTTCGTCCACCGAGTACTGCCGGACCAATCGGCACACTTCCCGCGCCGTATCGCCGTGGCGCACCATCAGCTGCGCACCGGACCGGCGCAGTCCTTCGTCCAGGTCGGCCAGCGCGGTCACCAGGAACTCGGCTTTGTTTCGGCTGAGATAGTCTGTGGCGCAAATCTTTTCGTCCACCACGAACACCGGCAGCAGCTCGGTTGCCCGCGCGGCGGCGGCCAGGGCCGGATTGTCGTGGACGCGCAGGTCCCGCGTGAACAATGCCATCGCCACTGCCATGAGTCACCGTCCCTGTTCTCGTCCGCCGCTGCCCTGCGCGGGACGTCGACCGATACGCGACCTCCGCACGCTGCCGCCGTGCGCGGCGGCCCCGGATTTCACCGGGTATCCCCGGTGCTCGCGGCCGGGGCCTGATGCTCGGCGGTGCCGACGATATTGCGGACCATCCCGCCGAAGACGATGTCGTGGAACGGCGTGATCGCCTTCCAGTAGAGATGCCCGGCCAGCCCACGCGGCTGGAAGACCGCACGCTGGCGATAGCGGGCCCCGCCGGGCTCCGGTTCGACGCCGAGCTCCAGCCACGCCGATCCCGGGACCCGCATTTCGGCACGCAGCCGCAGCAGGTGCGGACGGTCGATCAGTTCGACGCGCCACCAGTCGAGGGCTTCGCCGGTGTGCAGCCGCTGGGGATTCTTGCGTCCGCGGCGCAGCCCGACACCACCGCTGAGCCGATCGATCCACCCGCGCAGCGACCATGCCAGCGGGAACGAATACCAGCCGTTCTCCCCGCCGATCGATTCGATCACCGTCCAGAGAGTGTCCGGGCCTGCGCTGGTGCGCTGTTCACGGATGTCCTGGTAGAGCGACCCGCCGGACCAGTCCGGATCGCTGGGCAGCGGGTCCGACGGCGCGCCCGCGATATCGGCATCCGACCACCGGGTGGGCACCTGCGCATCACGGATCCGCGCCAGCGCCAGCTCGACCGCGCGCTCGTATCTCGTTGTGCCGCCTTCGGGTTCGGGAATGTAGTCGTCGATATCGTGTTCCCGGCACACCATCTCGTGCACGAGGGATTCGATCAGCGGTATCGCCAGGGCCCGCGGTACCGGGGTGACCACGTTGACCCACTGGGCGGAAAGCCACGGCGTGAGCACGGGGACCGGCAGCACCAGCCGCCGGGGCAGTCCGGCCACCGTCGCGTATTTCCGCATCATCGTCAGATAGGTCAGCACATCCGGTCCGCCGATATCGAAGGCACGGTTGACGTCGGCAGGTAGTTCGGCAGATCGTACGAGGTAGTGGAGAACGTCACGGACGGCGATGGGCTGGATCCGGTTGTGCACCCAGCGGGGGGTGACCATTGCCGGTAGGCGTTCGGAGAGGTAGCGCAGCATCTCGAAGCTGGCCGAACCGGAGCCGATGATCACCGCTGCGCGCAGTTCGACGGTGGGCACTCCCGACTCCCGGAAAATGGCCCCCACCTCGGCGCGGGAGGCGAGATGCCGCGACAGCGGCACCCCTTCCGGGACGATGCCACCGAGATACACGATGCGCCCGACCCCCGCCGCCCGTGCGGCGGTCGCGACCGTCCGTGCGGCACGCTGATCGATATCGGAGAAATCGCGTTGCGTCAGCGAATGCACCAGGTAGTAGACGACCTGCCGACCGGCGACCGCCGCCTGCACATCTTCCGCGGTGGTGACATCCCCGCGCACCACCTCGACCCGGTCCCGCCACGGAACCTCCGCCAGCTTCGCCGGTGTGCGCGCCACGACCCGGACCTCATGTCCGGCTCGCACCAGTTCGGGCACCAATCGTCCGCCGATGTAGCCGGTCGCTCCGAAAACAACACACCGCATATCCGATCACCGTTCTTCCGGAATGGCATTGTCTGAGGTGGAGAGATATGTGCTGGTAGGGACGATACGCAATCGGCTACCCAGCGGCCGTCCTCCGATGCACGCCCAGCCTGAATTCGGACAGGGGCTGTGCAGTGGGCGTGGAAAAGACCGGGATGGCCGGTAGCCGGTCGGCGCATCGCTGCTGTCCGGACGGTACCGCTGTCGCCGGTGCAGCACTGGCCGGACTCGTCGGGGGCGGCAGCGACTCTGCCGGATCGATGCGGGCCGGTCGGGGCCAACGACATAATAGGTCTGTATATAGACCTAAATTTTGGTCAATCTACTATGCTGTAGGGCATGGAAATCATCCCTATCAGTGAGGCGAAAGTTCGGATCGCGGAGCTCGTGGACAAGGCAGCCCGAGAACACGACAGTTACACGATCACCAGGAACGGCCGAGCCGATGCGGTCATCCTGTCGATGGCGGAATACGAGTCGATGCGGGAAACACTCGATATTCTCGCCGACCGGGAGGCTGTTGCCGATATTGCGGAATCTGAAGCCACAGAGGAATATTCAACTTCCGAGGAGATCGCGGAGCTGATGAAACAGCGGCGCGACCGGCACACCGCATGAGCTGGTCGATCCACTACAAACCGGCAGCGCGCCGAGCGCTGACCGAGAGCCTGCCCGAGGCTGTGGCGGTCGCCGCACTCGAGCTGATCGAGGGCGATTTACGGCAGGAACCCTTCCGGGTGGGGAAGCCGCTGGAAGAGCCTTTCGAGGGCCTGCATTCGGCGCGGCGGGGAACCTACCGCATCATCTACCGCATAGTGGCCGACCGTGGTGTGATCGAAATCCACTCGATTCGGCACCGGCGAGATGTCTATCGGTTCTGATCCGCTCACCGCTCTGGTCCCTGGTCGGTGCGCAGTCGGCTCGGCTTCACGGGTTGGCCGGGACGCGGCGGGCGAGGATGGAGGCGATACCCGCGGCGGCTGCCTGGACCGAGGCCGCGTGGGTTTCGGGGCGGAAGCGGGTGACCGGGCCGGTGACCGAGATCGCCGCGGGGGGCTCGTCGCTGCCGTCGAGGATGGGGGCGGCGACGCAGGCGATCCCGATGGTCGATTCCTCGTGTTCGTAGGTGACCCCGGTTTCCACGGCCTGGGCCAGTTGCGTGCGCAGCAGACCCGGGGCCACGACGGTGCGGGGTGTGCGCCGGACGAGCGGACCGGTGAGAATCCGGTCGATGGTCTCCGGGTCGGAGTGGGCCAGTAATGACTTGCCGATCGCTGTGCAGTACAACGGCATTCGGCCGCCGATTCGGGACGGCGCGCGGGCCTGACGGTGACCGCCGATCTTGCTGATGTAGACGACTTCGTCGCCGTCGCGAACGCCGAGGTGCACGGTTTCGCGGGTTCTGGTGAACAGGTCCTGGAGAAAGGGGATCGCGACCTCGAGCAGGGTGCGTTCGGTGGCCGCGCGCATACCCAGTTCGAACAGGCCGCGGCCGAGACGGTAGCCGTCGGGAGCGGCGCTGAGCAGGCGGGCCGCGACCAGATCGCGGCTCATCCGGTGCACAGTGGCTTTCGGCAGGCCCGTACGCCGGGTGAGTTCGGACAATCCGACGGCCTGATCCTCGACACCGAACGCCTCCAGGATCAGGAGTGCCCGGCCCAGGACGGACCGGTCGTCGAGCTGTCGTTCCGGCATGATGATCTCTCTTGTCGGTCGGTCCGTTCAGTGGACCATTCTACTGCTGAACAGCTGATTCGCGGGTGGCCCCGGCTCGGCCCGCGCACCGGGAGTGCGGGGTGCAGGGAACTACCGGGACGCAGGCTCGAGGCCGCTCGTCGTGCTACGAGCCCCTCGGGTCGGTGATGATGGGTCGGTGCGACAGTGTCCACGTGCACGGCGTTGATCGGTGTGGGCCGGTCGGGCATATTCGGTGCCATGAAGTATGTCCTGCTGATCTGCGACGATGAAACGGCTTCGCCGACCAACGAGGAGATAGCAGCGGACCCGGCGTACCAGGGGTGGGCGGCGGATGTGGACCGGCGGGGGGCCAGGCTCGGCGGGGCGCGGCTGCGTCCGGTCGCGGATGCGACGACTGTCCGCGTACGTGATGGGGAGACGGTTGTTTCCGACGGGCCGTTCGCGGAGACCAAGGACTTCGTCGGTGGGATCGACATCATCGATTGCGCCGATCTGGACGAAGCGATCGAGATCGCGGCCGGGCATCCATATGCGCGGTGGGGTTGCGTCGAGGTCCGGCCCGTGTGGGAATGACCGCGCCGGACAGAGTTCGCGCCGCGGTCGAGGCGGCGTATCGGGACGAGTGGGGCCAGGTGGTCGCCACCCTGATCGGGCTGACCGGCGATTGGGATCTGGCCGAAGACTGTGCGCAGGACTCGTTCGCCGCGGCGCTGGCGACCTGGCCGCGCGACGGCATCCCGAGCCGGCCGGGCGCCTGGCTCACGACAACTGCGCGCAACCGTGCCACCGACCGGCTGCGTCGCGACACCGCCGGCGCAGCGAAGATGCGTCAACTTGCCGTACTGGCGAGGACAGCCGAGGAGCCTGCCGCGGAAGAGATACCCGACGACAGGCTACGGCTGATTTTCACGTGCTGTCATCCGGCGCTGCCGTTCCCGGCCAGGGTCGCGCTCACGTTGCGCACGCTGGCGGGGCTGAGCACCGCGGAGATCGCCAAGGCGTTCCTGACTGCCGAGTCCACGATGGCGCAGCGCTTGGTGCGCGCCAAGCGCAAAATCGTCGAGGCGGGCATCCCGTTCCGGGTCCCACCGGCGGATCAGCTGCCGAAACGATTGTCCGCGGTACTCGCCGTGCTCTACCTGATCTTCAACGAGGGCTACGACGAGCCGGACGGACACCGGGCGCTGACCGCTGAGGGAATTCGCCTCGCCAGGGTCCTGGTCCGCTTGCTGCCGGTCGAACCGGAACCACGCGGCCTGCTGGCGTTGATGCTCTTGCTCGAGGCCCGCCGGGCATATCGCACCGAAGGCGGTGTGCTGGTCCCGCTGGAGAACCAGGACCGCTCCCGATGGAACAGTGCGCTGATCGCCGAAGGAGTGGCGACGCTCGACGACGCACTGGCCATGCGGCGTGCCGGGCCTTATCAGGTGCAGGCCGCGATCGCCGCGTGTCACGCCACCGCGCCCGACGCGGAAGCCACGGACTGGCCACAGATCGCGATCCTGTACGCGGAGCTCGCCCGGTTGGCGCCCTCACCGGTGGTGGACCTCAATCGCGCGGTGGCGATCGCCATGGCCGACGGTATCCCGGCCGGTCTGGCCCGTGTCGATGAGCTCACCGAGTCCGGCAGGCTCGCGGGGTACTACCTGCGGCCCGCGACCCGTGCCGATCTGCTCCGCCGGGCCGGCCGCCGCGCCGAAGCCGCAGCGGCGTACGAACAAGCACTGGCGCTGGCGCCGACCGACGCCGAACGCCGCTACCTGGCCGATCGCCTCGCCAGCCTCTGACCGAGCGTTCGTATCCGTCGAAATTCCGGAAAAAGATCCGGGTCGATGTCGATTCCGGTCGGCCTGCTTCGTCGGTGGGGCAACACCACCGGAAAGAGAGGCAAGAAAATGTCGTACACCGAACAGCTGACCGCCACCATCAGCGTCGACCGCACACCCGACGAGATCTTCGCCGCCATCACCGACGTGCGCAAATGGTGGAGCGAGAACATCATCGGCGACACCGTCGCCCTGCACGACGAATTCGTCTTCACCGACGACAGCAAGTACGCGGGTGAAACGGCCAAGGAGGAGAAGGAGGGCATCCGGTTCAGCCGGTTCGATATCACCGAGGTCGTGCCGGGGGAGCGGGTCGTCTGGCACGTCGTCGACTCGTACCTCACCTTCGTCGCCGACCGGCACGAGTGGACCGACACCGATGTCGTCTTCGACATCACCGCCACCCCGGAAGGCGCCACCCTCCGCTTCACCCACGAGGGCCTGAATTCCGCCGAATCGGAATGTTTCGAGGCATGCTCCCGCGGCTGGAAGTTCTACATCGAGACAAGCCTGCGGCAACTGATCACCACCGGTA
>NZ_JARWOV010000333.1 GCF_029868855.1 Nocardia carnea
TAATAACCGCCGACGATTGTCAGCATACGGAGATCCAGAGCGGTCTGATCGCCCACGAATACCTCGTCCTCGACGGTGAACTTCATGCGGACCCGGTCCGGCAGCAGCGTCAGCGAATTCACCTTTCCCACCGCTATCCCGCGGTCCCCCCGGGCCCGCCGCCTGCCCCTCTCCCCCCGCCCCTCCGGCCGGGGGGGCGGGCGGGGGGGCCCGGGGGCTCGTTCCTGTGTGGCGGTGTTCTCAGGTGAGGTCGGCGAAGCGTTCCACTTCTTCGATGCGGCCGGACACGATGAGCACGTCACCGGCGGCGACCACGGTGTCGGCGGTGGCGTAGGTGAATTCGCCGCCGCGGTGTTTGATCGCCACCACGGTGATGTCGAAATGCTGCCGCAGGCCGCTGGCCGTGAGCGTTTTGCCGATACTGCTCCGGGGTGCGCTGGTTTTGGCCATGGCATAGTCGGTGTCGAACTCTATGTAGTCGATCATCCGGCCGGTGACCAGATGCGCGACACGTTCACCCATATCGTGCTCGGGCAACACCACATGGTGGGCACCGACACGTTCGAGGATCTGGCCGTGGCGGCGGCTGGTGGCCTTGGCCCAGATCTTGGGTATCCGGAAATCGGACAGCAGTGACGTGGTCAGGATACTGGCCTCCATACTGGAGCCGATCCCCACCACAGCATGCGGGAAGTCGGGTACACCCAGTTGTTCGAGGGCCTCCATATCCGTGGTGTCGGCGACCGCGACGTGGGTGAGTTCGTCGGAATATTGCTGGACCAGAGTCGGATTGGAGTCTATCGCCAGAACTTCCGAGCCGTGGGTGACCAGCTCACGGGCGAGCGCGCTGCCGAACCGCCCGAGACCGACCACCACAACGCGGGTGCCGTGCTTTCGCGGATTCCTACCCGACAATGGGACGCTCCTCGGGCAATTCGTAGCGGCGGCCGCGGTCACGCAGCGCCAACGCCGTGGCCAGGGTGATCGGGCCGAGCCGCCCGATGAACATCAACACGACCAGTACGATAAGCCCCGGATCCGGGATATCGGCGGTGATGCCGGTCGACAGGCCCACCGTGCCGAACGCCGAGACCACTTCGAACAGCACCGAGTCGAGGTCCATTCCGGTCATTGTCAGCAGTATCAGAGTGCCGATCACCACGGCGCCGCCGCCCAGCAGCACCACCGTGATCGCTTGGCGCTGCACCGGGGCGGCGAGCCTGCGTCCCATCACGTGCACGGTGGGCTCACCCCGGATCTCGGCCATGATCACGAACGCCAGCAGCGCGAACGTAGTCACTTTGATCCCGCCGGCGGTACCGGCACTACCACCGCCGATGAACATCAGCACATCATTGATCAGCAATGTCGACGAATGCATGGCCCCCATATCGAGCGAGTTGAAACCGGCTGTGCGGGGCGACAAACCGTGGAATCCGCCCACCAGCAACTTGTGCGCAGTGCCCAATGGCCCCAGGGTGCCGGGGTTGGACCATTCGAAAGCGATCACCGCGACCACCCCGACCGCGCTCAACAATGCGTAGGTGATGAGTGTGATCCGGGTGTGCAGCGACCACCGCCGCCAGCGAATGCCACGCACCCGTTGCCGGCGCATCGACCGGGTGATCTCGAAGACCACCGGAAACCCCAGACCCCCGACGACCAGCGCAAGTGAGATCGGCACGATGATCCACGGATCGGTGGCAAATCCCATCAGATTGTCGGGGTACAGCGCGAATCCGGCGTTGTTGTAGGCCGAGACCGAATGGAAAAACCCGAGATATATCGCATTCCACCCGCGCTCGTCGTACCCGATCATGAACCGCGCCGCGAGGGCGACACCCACCAGTGCCTCCACCAGCAGGCTCATCCGGATAACCCCGACGACCACCCGCCGGCTTTCCCCGAGCCGCACCGTTTTGTTCTCGGTTTGCGCGATCAGCTGCATCCGCAGCCCCATCCGCCGCGCCACCAGCAACCCGAGCAGCGAGGCCAGGGTCATGATCCCCAGCCCGCCGATCTGGATCAATCCCAGAATCACCAGCTCACCGAATAACGACCAGTGGCTGTCGGTGTCCACGACCACGAGACCGGTCACACACACCGCCGATACCGCGGTGAACAGCGCCGTTACCGGATCGGTGACCGCTCTCGACTCCGCCGAGATCGGAAGCATCAACAGCAGCGTGCCCACTACGGTGGCCGCGCCGAAGCCGAACACCACCAACCGTGCCGGATGCCGCGGTGGCCGTAGCCAGCTGCCGAACCCGCGTGCAAGTTCACGGCCGCGCAGCATGCGGACAGCGCCGGGTGTCTTGCGTCTAGTACTCAGTGGCGCTCCTCTGGCCGGGCGGAGCGGCAGCGCGGCCGCTGTTCGCTGACACGTGGAGTGGACCTGCCGGAAGCTACTGCCATGCGCAGGGAGCCGCAAGACCGCGGGACCGTCAGGCCGGACGCGCCGCGGATCGAACAGGCCCTGATCGGCCTGCGAGTCGTCGCCGAACAGAACGCGCGGCACCACGGGAAACCCTTCGACTCTGCCCTGGAGCAAAGCGGCTCCGGGTCTGCCGACGCCGGTCAGGTGCGCGCGTTTGCCCGGTGAGGCGCACAGGCTCCTGCCGGAACGCCGCGCCCGGGCCCGCGCTAGATCGTCCGCGTATTCGCGGTCGCCGGATCGTGGGTAACCGGGTCTTTTCGCTCGAAGTAGGCCTTGGTCTCGCGATACACCAGTGGCGACAGGATCAGCAGGCCGATGAGGTTCGGCAATGCCATCAAGCCGTTGGCCACATCGGAGAACGTCCAGACCGTGGTCAACTCGGTGGTCGCGCCCACGTAGACCACTGCGATGAACAGGATCCGGTACGGCACCACCAGTGCGTTGCCGAACAGGAACTCGATGCACCGGTCGCCGTAGTAGGACCAGCCGAGAACTGTCGAGAAGGCGAAGAAAATAATGCTGATGGTCACGATGACGCTGCCCCAGGTACCGGGCAGGGCATCGGCGAATGCGGCGGCGGTGAAGGTCGCCGCGTCGGCATCGGTTTTCCACACCCCGGTCACCACGATCACCAGTCCGGTGAAGGAGACCACGACGAGCGTATCGATGAAGGTCTGGGTCATCGATACCAGCGCTTGGCGCACCGGATGGGTGGTCGAGGCCGCGGCGGCCGCGATACCGCCGGTACCGAGCCCGGACTCGTTGGAGAAGATCCCTCGCGCCACACCGTATTGAATGGCCGCGGCGACGCCGGCGCCGACGAAACCACCGGTGGCCGCCGTGCCGGTGAACGCATCGGTGATGATTTCACCGATAGCAGCCGGCAGGTCATCGAACCGCAAGATCAGCACCGCGAGGGCGCCCAGGATGTACAGCACGATCATGACCGGTACGAAAACGCTGGCTACCCGGCCGATTCCCTTGATGCCGCCGAGGATGACCGCGGCGGCCAGGCCGGTGATGATCAGCCCGGTGATCCAGGTGGGCAGGCCCCATTCCGACTCCACGTTCAGCGCGACCGTATTCGCCTGGGTCATATTGCCGATACCGAACGACGCGATGACACCGGCCACCGCGAAGAAGCCGCCGAGGAATACTCCGAGTGGTCCCTTGATTCCGCGCCGTAGGTAGTGCATCGGCCCGCCGGCCTGTTTACCGGCGGCGTCGGTGCGGCGGAAACGGACACCGAGGAACGCTTCGCTGTATTTGGTGGCCATACCGACCAACCCGGTCAGCCACATCCAGAACACCGCGCCCGGCCCACCGAGGGAGATCGCGGTAGCCACACCGGCGATATTGCCGACACCCACCGTTGCCGCCAGCGCGGTGGACAGGGCCTGATAGTGCGAGATATCGCCCTCGGCGTCGATATCGGCGCGTTCGACGAATCCCAGCCGGAAGGCGAGCACGAACCGTCGGAACTGGATCCCACGCAGCAGAACCGTCAAATACAGTCCGGTCAGCAGGAGCAGGGGAATCAGTAGCCAGGGACCCCAGATGAAGTCACTGGCGCTGCTGAGCACTTCGCCCATAGATAACAACCGCCTCATTCGGTACAGACCGTGGCCGGCACGTACCACGGTCGCGAGCCGCCGGCCACTCGCCGATGGCCCGATCATTGTCGGGCATGGCAACCGGGTGTGCACGGCGACCCGCGTTTCACATGGGTCTGTGACCGCACCGAGGCACGGGGCCGGCACCGCTCCGACCGGCTCGTGCGTTGCCACGGCCGGCCGGGACCCGGAACTCGCGGACTGTCGGCAGGTCCCACCCTTGGCCCAATAAATAATAATTTAGTATTGACACGGTCGGGTGTGGTCGGCGACTCTGATCGAAGCGAAGTTGCCCAGCGAGACATCGAGGTCACATGCAGGTCAAGTGGAAGTGGGGCGCCGTGCTCGGCGCGGTGCTGATTGCCGCGACCGTCGCGGGCTGCGCGGGCAAGGTGGGCGAGAACGGCCGCGTCGGGGTCGTCTACCTGAACGCCGAGGGGTACTACGCCGGTGTCGCGCGGGGCCTGAACGAGACGTTCGCCGAACAGCCCGACTCGCCACAGCTGCTCGCGTCGAACATCCAGTCGGACGCGTCGAAGGAGAGCACGTTCGTCGATACGGTCGTCTCGGTGAAGGCCGACGCGCTGATCATCTCCCCGTCCTCCGCCACCGCTTCCGTTCCCGCTCTGCGGCTCGCGCACGAGAACGGCGTCCCGATCATCTGCTACAACACCTGCGTCGAGGATGCCGCCGCCCGGGAACTGGTTTCGGCCTATGTGCTCGGCGATCCCGAGGAATTCGGTGCCGCTTCGGGACGTCAGATGGCGGCCTACTTCATAGCGCAGGGCATTACGGCACCGAAGGTCGGTGTGATCAACTGCGAACAGTTCGAGGTGTGCGTCCAGCGCCGGATCGGTTTCGAAGAAGCGCTCACCGCGGCGGTCCCCGGTGCCACCATCGTGGCCAACCAGCAGGGGCTGACCCTCGACGAGGCGGTCCAGCGCGCCGAACAGGTACTCACCGCCCAGCCCGATGTCGATGCGTTCTACGGCGAGGCGGGCTCACAGATGATCGGCGCGGCACGTGCTGTGCAGGCCCGGGGTAAGGCCGGTGACGTGGTGGTGTTCGGCGGCGATATGTCGACGCAGGCGGCCGGGATGTTGCGGGACGGCACCATCCTCAAGGGCGTCACCGATATCTCCGGCATCAAGGTCGGCGACCTGGCGGGCCGCGCGGCCGTCGACATTCTCGACGGCAACCCGCCCGCGGAGTTCCTGATCCCGGCACCGGTGGACGAGTACGTCGGCGCGCAGGCCGGCGCGGAATGGATCGAGACGCATCCGGACGGCATCCCGTGACCGCCGCACCCGCTCGCGACCCGCACCATTCCCGGAAGGACATCATGGTTCACCGCACGGACGATCCCGCAACCGGCGCCGTTGTCGTCGAGATCGAGGGTTTGACCAAGCACTATGCCGGTGTACGAGCGCTGACCGACGCGTCCGTCACCATTCGTGCCGGTGAAGTGCGGGCCCTGCTCGGCCGCAACGGCGCCGGCAAGTCGACGATGATCCGGCTGCTCGCGGGCGTCGAAACCCCGGACCGGGGGACCATCCGTATCGGCGGTGAACTACTCGGCCCAGGTGTGCGGCGGTCGACCGCGCTCGGTATCGAGACCGTGTACCAGGAACTGAGCCTGGTCCCGGAACTGACCGTCGCGGAGAACATGTTCCTCGGCGTCTGGCCTCGCAGCGCCGGGCGCGTCGATTACGACACCATGCGCCGCGAAACCGCTGCTGTGCTGGCGGAACTCGCGCTCGATATCGATCCGCTCAGCCGGGTCGAATCGCTGCCGCTCGCCGAACAACAGCTCGTCGAGATCTGCCGCGCCGTCCGGCGCCGGCCCCGGCTGCTCATCCTCGACGAGCCGACCAGCGCGCTGGCCGCCGCCGAAGTCCAGGCGGTACTGAAGACCGTCGAGCGGATCGCGGCGGCCGGGGTCGCGGTCGTGTACGTCAGCCATCGTCTCGACGAGATCCGGCAGGTCGCCTCGACCGCGACCGTCATGCGCGACGGCCGGGTCGTCGACACCGTATCGCTGGAGGACGTCAGCACCGCCCATGTGGTCGCGTTGATGGTCGGTTCCACCGAGACGGCCGTGGAGGAACGTGCCGAGCGCGTCGTGGACCGCTCCGGAACGCCGTTGCTCTCCGTACGGGATCTGGTGTTGCCGCCGAAGATCCGCGCGGTGTCGTTCGACGTGTATCCGGGCGAGGTCCTCGGAATCGCCGGCTTGATGGGCTCCGGCCGCAGCGAACTGCTGCGCGCCGTCGCGGGTTTCCAGCCGATCTCGTCCGGCTCCGTCGCGGTGGCCGGGACCGACGTCCGCACTGTCACCGCCGCCCGGATGAAGGCTCTGGGAGTCGGTATGACGCCCGAGGACCGCAAGGGGGCGGGCATCGTGCCGCTGCTCGGTGTCGACGAGAACATGCTCATATCGGACTATCGGGCCGTCAGCTCCGGGCCGACCATCCAGTACCGCCGCTTCCGCGCGGTCGCCGCCGACCTGATCTCGCGATTGTCGATCGCGACGGCCCGCCCGCAGACGCCGATCGTCAATCTCAGCGGCGGCAATCAGCAGAAGGCGGTTATCGGTCGCTGGCTGCACGCGGGCAGCCGGATCCTGCTGCTCGACGAACCCACCCGAGGCGTCGACGTCGCCGCGAAATCCCAGATCTACCGCCTCGTCCGGGAACTCGCCGACGGGGGAGCCGCCGTCGTGTTCGTCTCGGGCGAACTCGAGGAACTGCCCCTGGTGTGTGACCGGGTGATCGCGCTGCGCGGCGGCGAGATCGCCGAGGAGCTGACCGGCTCCGGTATCACCATCGATTCCGTCCTCGCCGCCGCGATGGCGGCCTGACCACCACGAAGCCAAAGACGAGAAGAGGACCCTGTGGTCATCACCGAGAACAGTCTCCAGCCGGGTGATTCCCGCACAGCGCGCAGCTGGTTGGGCTCGCGTAGTCATCAGCTCAACGAAATCGGCCTCGTGGTGGCGATCGCGGCACTCTACGTGGTGCTCGGCCTCACGGCGTCGGGTTTCATGGACGGTTCGAATCAGCTGGGCATTCTGCGCGATGCCGCGACGATCGGCATCGCCGCCTGGGGCGTGACCCTGGTGATCATCGCGGGCGATATCGATATCAGCATCGGCCCGGCCGTCGCGTTCGCTTCGGTACTGGTCGCGATGGGTAGTGCCCAATGGGGGCTCGGTGTGTTCGGTGCCGTGCTGCTGACGCTGGTGCTCGGTGCGGCGTGGGGGGCACTGGCCGGCTGGCTGCGGGCCAGTTTCAATGTGCCCTCTTTCATCGCCACCCTCGGCCTGTGGAGTGTCCTCGGTGGTCTCGGTCTCTATCTCACCGACGCGCTGCCCGTGGTACTTCCCGAAAGCGGCCTGTTCGACCTCCTGGGCGGTTCCGTCCTGGGTATCCCCACCTCCGCGGTGGTGATGCTGATCCTGTTCGCCGTGTTCGTCTACATCGCCAAATTCACCGCGTACGGTCGTTCGGTGTATGCCATCGGTGGTAACGCGGCCGCTGCCCAGCTGGCCGGTATCAACCTCACCAAGGTGCGCATCCTGCTGTTCGCCACCACCGGACTGCTCTCCGCGATCACCGGTGTGCTCCTCGCCTCCCGGCTCGGCGCGGGATCCGGCAGCGCCGGAGCCGGACTCGAGTTCGACATCATCGCCGCGGTCGTCATCGGTGGCGCCGCCCTCGCCGGCGGCCGCGGCACGATGCTGGGCACCTTGCTCGGCGTCGTCTTCATCACCGTGATCGGTAACGGACTGGTCCTGCTCGGGGTGAACTCCTTCCTGCAGGACGTTATTCGCGGCGTGATCATCGTCGGCGCCGTCCTGATCAACGCGCTCGTCGTCCGCCGCGGTGCCGCGGCCGTCCGCACCGCATGACGGGCCCCAATTCCGTGCGGGTCACCACCCGGTACCGACCCGGCCGCCCACAGGAGGAATCGTGACCACCATCGAATCCGGGACGCGGGCCGTTCCCGAGACGATGCCGGGTATCTACCTTCCCGGCAACTCCACCACCGAAATGCGCCAGGTCCCGGTGCCGGTGCCCGGTCCGGGGCAGCTGCTCGTCGAGGTCGGCGCCGCCGGTATCTGCGGTACCGATATCAGCTACATCTACCGCGAGTACAAGACACACCGCGGTATCGACGGCCCCGCCTATCGTGGCGTCGTCTCCGGCCACGAGCCGTCCGGGCGCGTCGTCGCCGCCGGGCCCGGTTGTGCCCGTTTCGGTACCGGCGACCGGGTCATCGTCTATCACATCGCCGGCTGCGGACTCTGCGACAACTGCCGCCGCGGCTTCTACATCAGCTGCACCGCACCGTCGCGGGAGTCGTACGGCTGGCAGCGCGACGGCGGCAATGCCCGCTATGTTCTGGCCGAGGAGCGCACCTGCGTGCCGCTGCCCGCGGAGCTCTCCTATGTCGACGGTGCGCTCATCGCCTGCGGGTTCGGTACGGCCTACGAGGGGCTGCGCCGTATCGGTGTCAGCGGCGAAGGTGACCTGCTCGTCGTCGGTCTCGGACCCGTCGGCCTCGCGGCCGGCATGATCGGACGCGGTATGGGCGCCGGCCGCGTCGTCGGTGTCGAACCGTCCGGCGTGCGCCGGGAGTGGGCCGATTCGCTCGGTATCTTCCACACCACCGTCGCGCCGGACGAGGCGGACGCCGAACTCGACCGGCTCACCGGCGGGGCGGGTTTCGCCTTCACCATCGACGCGTCCGGGTCGGCGCCCGGCCGGTCCACCGCTGTCGAGCACGCGGCCGAATGGGGCCACGTCTCGTTCATCGGCGAGGGCGGTCGTTTCGACACCGAGGTCTCGGACACCCTGCTGCACAAGCAGTTGACGCTGCACGCGTCGTGGGTGACCTCCCTGCAGGCGATGTCGGATCTGGCGGCCAACCTGGTCGCATGGGGCCTGCGTCCCGAGGCGGTGGTCAGCGATCGGTTCACCCTCGACGAGGCCGATCGGGCCTTTGCGCTCGCCGCGGGCGGTAGTCGCGGCAAGGTCGTCTTCGTCGCGGATTCGCTGCCGTGACGCCTCGGCCGCCCGCCACCGGCACCTTCGTCGAGATCGATGAAGGTGCCGGACGGCGTCCGGACGTCGTATGGCTCGACAACACGGTGTTACGGCTCGGGTTCGTCCCCGCGCTGGGCGGACGGCTGCTCTCGGTACAACTGCGCGGCCGGGAAACTCTGTGGCGCAACACCGATCTGCTGGACGAGGATCTGCATCCGGTGCCGCCGCACGTGCCCGCGCCGGTCTCGGGGCCGATGAGTGTCTGGAACAACTACGGCGGCGACAAGACATGGCCCGCGCCGCAGGGCTGGTCCGGTCCGGCCGAATGGGCGGGCCCGCCGGATCCGGTGCTGGACTCCGGGCCGTACAACCGGCACGTCGAGCGGGTACCGGGTGCGGTGACCCTGACGATGACCAGCGGTCACGACCCGCGCACGGGACTCACGCTGACTCGGGCGGTCACGTTGCGGGACGGGCGGAGCTGGTACGACGTACGCCTCGAGGCCCGCAATTCGTCGGCGCGGCCGGTGCGGTGGGCGCTGTGGAACGTCACCCAGCGCGCCGCGGGCGGACCCGGTAGCGGCGGTGTGTACGTCGGTGTCACCGATGGCGACCACCGGGCGGTGCCGCTCGCGGTCGGCACCGGAGCGCCCCGGCACGAGGTCCTCGGCGCCGGTCGGGTGTTGGTGCCGCACCAGGATGTCGTCGGCAAAATCGGATTCCCCGGCGCGAATGGGTGGCTGGCGCATGCAGCGCACGGCATCACCACCACCCAGACCTTCACGGTCGACCCGCGCGGTGACTACCCGGACGGGGGATCCCGGGTGGAAGTGTGGATGGAGCACCCGCTGAAGGAACCGATCGAACATCTCGGCGGCCTGCATCCGCGGGCCCGCATCGTGGAGATCGAACTCCTCGGCTCGTCGGCGACGCTCGCGCCGGGTGAACACACCGCACTCGGGTACCGCTGCGCCACCGCCGCCGGTGTGGGCGAGGTCCGCAGTGTTACCCCGGTGGGGCACTGGGAGAGCGACGCCGGGTTCGCCGCGTATGTCGGCGGCGACCTCCTGGCCGGCGGTGTCACCGTCGGCGGTGTCCGGGCCGGTGCGGCAATCACGCTGGACAGCGACATGGTCGGGAGCCCGCTCACGCTACGCGAGCACGACACCGGAGCAGAACACGACCTCGGCACCGCACCCGGCCCCGGCCGGGTACACGACCAGGAGGAGGAGCTGTGACCGCAGCACCCGGCACCGGCACGGTGCTGATCACCGGCGCGGCCCGGGGTATCGGTGCCGCAACCGCCCGCCGCATGGCGAACTCGGGCTGGTCGGTGGTGCTGTTCGACCGTGCCGAGACGGTCGCCGAGACAGCCGCGTCGATCGAATCCGCGGGCGGCCGCGCGCTGGCCTGTCGCGGCGACGTGACGTCCGAAACCGACTGGGCGACAACGGTCGAACGCACGCACGCGATATTCGGTCCCATCGACGCCCTCGTCTGCAACGCCCTGGCCACCGATCACGCCCCACTGCACGAGATGGCGCTCGAGTCATGGCAGCGGCAGCTGGACGTCAATCTCACCGGCGCCTTCCACGGGATCCGGGCGTGCCTGCCCGACCTGCGCCGCGACCGGCGCGGCGCGATCGTCATCGTCTCGTCCGTCCACGCCGGCTTCGGTCTCCCCGGGGTGCCCGCCTACGCGGCGACCAAGGCCGGACTCACCGGCCTGACCCGGCAGGTCGCCACCGAGTACGGCGGTGAGGTTCGGGTGAACTGTGTGCTGCCCGGACCGATCCTGACGACGCAGTGGGACGGTATTCCGGAAGCGGACCGCGCCGCGAGCGCCGCGGAGACAGTGATCGGACGGCTCGGTGATCCCGATGAGGTGGCCGGTCCCATCGAGTTCCTGCTCGGTGCGTCCGCCTCCTTCGTCACCGGCACAACCCTCACCGTCGACGGCGGCTGGAGCATCACCAAGAATTCGTCCTGACCGCAACCGGCGCGGTGTGCACATATTCACGGAGAGCGGAGTCGAGGGAAGAGATGACAGGCTATGCGGGACGCGGAGTCCACGGTACGACAGTGGAACTGCTCGGTTCCCGGATCGTGGACGGCACCATGGCGCCCGGCGAGGTCCTCGATCTGCGGGAGATCGGCGCTCGGATGGACCTGTCGCTGACCGCGCTGCGCGAGGCGATCAAGGTGCTCGCGGCCAAGGGCCTCGTCGATTCCCGGCAGCGCCGCGGAACCTTCGTCCGGGACCGGTCCGAGTGGAATGTGCTCGACAGCGATGTGATCCGCTGGCGGCACTCCGCCGGCGACGCGTCCGCGATGCTCGACGAACTCGCCGAGGTGCGGGCGATCATCGAACCGTCCGCCGCCGGACTGGCCGCGTTACGCCGTACCGACGAGGACCTCGCCGACTTCGAAAAAGCGCTCGCCGATATGGCCGCCGCCGCGACGGGAACCGCGGAACAGGCCGCCGCCGCGGACCTGGCCTGGCACGGACTGCTGTTGCGGGCCGCGCACAACGAAATGCTGGCCAGTATGAACGTGCTCGTCGAACCCGCGCTGATGGTCCGGGATTCCCTTGTGCACAACCACACCACCGACGACCCGGTGCCGAGTCACCGCGCTGTCGTCGACGCCATCCGGGCGGGCGATCCCACCGCCGCGGTGGCGGCGACCCGGGCACTTCTCGACAAGTCCGCAGACGATCTGTCGCGTGTGCTCAATCTTCTCGACAGTAAGGAATCCGGGTGAAGATCACCGCTATCGATACCTTCGCAGTCGCGCCCCGATGGCTGTTCTGCCGCATCGACACCGATGCCGGCCTCGTGGGCTGGGGCGAACCGGTGGTCGAAGGCCGGTCCGATACGGTCCGTGCCGCGGTCCACGAACTCGCCGAACTGCTCATCGGGAAGGATCCGCGCACCGTCGAGGCGCACTGGCAGGTTCTCACGAAGGGCGGCTTCTACCGTGGCGGCCCGGTGCTTTCCAGCGCCGTCGCCGGAATCGACCAGGCACTGTGGGACATCCTCGGTAAATCGCTGGGCGTACCGGTGCACCAGCTACTCGGTGGCGCTGTCCGCGACCGGGTCCGGGTGTATGGGTGGGTCGGCGGCGACGAACCGAACGAGGTGGCCGACGCCGCCCGCGCCCAGATCGAGGCCGGTCTGACAGCGCTGAAGATGAACGCGTGCGGGCGATTCGGCCGGTTGGCGACGCCCGCGGAACTGGACGGCGTGGTCGCACGGGTCGGTAAGGTCCGGGACGCGATCGGCGACCGCAACGATGTCGCGGTCGACTTCCACGGTCGCGTGGGGGTCGCGGACGCGCGCAGGCTTGTACCGATGCTCGAGCCGATGCGGCCGCTGTTCATCGAGGAACCGGTCCTGCCGGAACTGAGCCATCGGCTGCGGGATGTGGTGGAGTCGACCACCGTACCGATCGCGACCGGCGAACGCCTGTACTCCAGAACCGAATTCCTGCCCGTGCTCGAATCGGGCGTCGCGATCGTGCAGCCGGATCTCTCACACGCCGGTGGTATCTCCGAGGTCCGGCGCATCGCGGCCCTGGCCGAAACCTTCGGTGCGCTGCTCGCGCCGCACTGTCCGCTCGGCCCGCTGGCGCTGGCGGCCAGTCTGCAGGTCGCGCTCGCGACCCCGAACTTCCTGCTGCAGGAACAATCCATCGGCATCCACTACAACGAGGGCAGTGCCGAACTGCTCGACTACGTCCTCGACCGCGCCCCGTTCGAGTTCGTCGACGGGCATATCGAGCGCTGGGACGCACCGGGTCTCGGGGTCACGATCGACGAGGCCGCGGTCCGGGCGGCCGACGCTGTCGCCACCAGCTGGCACGGGCCGATTTGGCACCACTCCGACGGGTCGTTCGCCGAATGGTGAACCCGCTCGCTGCCGAACCCACGATACGAGACCGGACGGAATCGAGGAATCTCATGACCCTGCTCGACGACCTGCGCGCCCACCGGCTCCTCGGCATCATCCGGGGCACCGACGCCACCGCATCGATCGACACCGCACTGGCTCTCGCCGACGAAGGCGTCCGGCTGTTCGAGGTCTCCCTCACCTCCGCCGATGCGCTCCGGGTGATCGAGGAGGTGGCGACGAGGCTGGACGGACGAATCCAGCTCGGCGCGGGCACTGTCCTCACACCCGACGAGGTGATCCGGGTGCGGGACGCCGGTGCCACCTATGTCGTCACCCCGGGTGTGGCGCCTTCGGTGCCCGCGGCGGTCGAAGCCGGGGTCCCGGTGCTCTGCGGTGCCCTGACTCCCACCGAGATCATCACCGCCGTCGGGCTCGGGGTGGACGCGGTGAAGATCTTCCCGGCATCCACGATGGGGCCCGGATACTTCAAGGATCTGCGCGCACCGTTCCCCGGTGTCCCGCTGATCCCGGTCGGCGGTGTGGGCGCGGATACCGTGCCCGCGTACCTGGCAAACGGGGCGGTCGCGGTCGGTGTCGCGAGTCCGCTGTGCGGTGACGCGCCCAACGGTGGCGACCTGGACGCGCTGCGCCTGCGGGCACGGTCGTTCCTCGAGGCCGTGCGGGAGCAGGTATGAGCGGGGCAGTCGAGCGGGCGGTCGACGTCGTTGCTTTCGGCGAGACCATGGTGGCGGTGCGCGTAGCGGACCGTATCCGGTACGGCGGCGACGCCACCTTGGCCGTCGCCGGTGCGGAGTCCAACGTGGCGATCGGTCTGGCCCGCCTCGGCCACCGGGTGCGATGGGCAGGAAGGCTGGGCGCCGACGAATCCGGTGAACTGGTGCTGCGTACGCTGCGCGCGGAGAACGTCCTCGTCGACACCGTCTCCCGCGACGCCGACCGGGCTACCGGCCTGGTGCTGTTCGAGCAGCGACTGCCGGATGTGACCCGCGTCGAATACCACCGCCGCGATTCCGCGGGCTCCCGGATCGGCGTGGCGGACGCCGTTGCGGCACTGACGGAAATGCCGCGAATCCTGCACATCAGCGGGGTGACACCGGCCGTCTCCGCGAGTGCCGCCGAGGCCGCCACCGAGGCCGTCCGCATCGCGCGGGCAGGCGGCGCGCTCATTTCGTTCGACGTGAACTTCCGCTCTCGGCTGTGGGATCCGGCTACCGCCGCGGCAGCATTGCGGCCGCTGGCCCGCGCCGCGGACGTGGTGATCGCGTCCGAGGACGAACTCGGTCTCGTCGCTCGCGATCCCACAGAGCTCCTCGACTGCGGGGTGGCGGAGGTGGTGATCAAGCTTGGCGCCGCCGGGGCCGCCGCGCACACCACCGCGGGCGTGATCCCGGCCGCGGGGCATCGGGTGAGTGTCGTCGATTCGATCGGTGCCGGCGACGCCTTCACCGCGGGGTATCTGTCCGCGCTGCTCGACGGTGGCGAGGTCGCCGAGCGGCTCGCTCGCGCGAACACCCTCGGAGCGTTCGCGGTGTCGAGCAACGGTGACTGGGAAGGGTTGCCGAGTCGCGACGAGCTGGGTCTGATCACGGCGGGCTCCGGGGCGGCACTGCGATGAGCACGGTGGGCGAGTGGAGCGCGCTCGGCGGGGTACGGCACGAACTGGGTGAGGGTGCGCGGGCGACGGACCGCGGATTCCTGTTCGTCGACCTGCTGGCAGGAAAGTTGTTCGAGTCCGACGGCGGGCCGTCCAGCGGAACCGACCGCAAACCGTGCACGGGAACCGACGGTAAGCCATTCCCCGGGACCGAGACCGCAACGGCGGCTGCCGCACGGGAAGTACTGCGGCTCGACGTCCCCCTGGGTGCCGTCGCACCGCGAGCCGGCGGCGGCTGGATCGCCGCGGCCGGCACCGGGATCGCGTTGCTCGACGTCTCCGACAATGCAGAATCGGGTGCCGCCGTCGAGATCCAGTGGCTGGCACGGCCGTTCGATGACAGCCCGGTTCCGATGCGGATGAACGACGGTGTCGCCGATCCCCACGGTCGGTTCTGGGCCGGCGCGATGCCCTACGACGGCACCCCCGGTGCCGGTCGGCTGGTGCGGGTCGGCACCGGCGGCAGCGTCCAGGTGGTTCTCGACGGAATCACCATCCCCAACGGGCCGGCGTTCAGCCCCGACGGCACCACCATGTACCTCGCCGACAGTGCCCGCGGGGTGATCCTGCGATACCGCGTGGGGGAGGACGGCGGAATCGAGGGGCCCGCGGCGGTCTTTGCCACGGTCGACGATGCGAGTCCCGACGGTATGACCGTCGACGCGGACGGATACGTGTGGTCGGCGCTGTGGGGTGGCCACCGACTGCACCGGTACAGTCCCGACGGCGAGCTGGTCGACGTGGTGCCCGTGCCGGCCGGGCAGCCGACGAGCATTGCGTTCAGTTCCGATGTGACGCATCGGGTGCTGGTCACCACCGCGACCCACGGGCTGACGGAACCGGGACCGCTCGACGGCGCAACGTTGGTCGCTTCGACGACGGTCACGGGACTGCCCACGGCGACGTTCGGCGGGTAAGAGGCCGGCTCCGGAACTGTGCCCTCCGTGGCCGGATGCGCGGCGGTCAGGAACTCGCGGTGAGGAGGGTGCCGGAGACCAGGGCGATCTGGGCGACGGCACGATCGATGGATCCGGTGGGCTGGAACAGGTGGCTCAGGACGAGACGGACGATCGCCTCGACTCTGGTGCCGAATTCGTCGTCGGTGAAATCGCCGACGCCGTAGCGGTCGCGCAGGATGACGGTGAACGCCACACAGGCGCGCCCCAGGACTGGTTCCGGGTCGGTCATCAAGGTGGGGAGCAGGGTGGTATCGGCGCCGGAGCGGCCCGCCAAGACAGCCTTGAGCAGGGTGTTGTCGGCTGCCGTGCGCAGGGTGAAATCCGCGGCGGCGGTGATTCCGGCGAGCAGGTCTGCCGGTTCGGCGGCAACGGTATCGGTGACGCCCGCGAGGAAGGTGTCGAGTTCGGCGGCGATGACGACCTGGGCCAGATCCTGTTTGGTGCCGATCTCCTTGTAGAGCACCGGCCGGCTCACGCCGACTTCCTTGGCCACGCGGGACATGTTCACCGCGCCCCAGCCCTCGGTGCAGACCAGCCGGCGCGCGGTTTCGATAACGCGTGCGCGCAGCAGCAGGCGCATCTCGCTCTGAAAGTTCGGCGTTCCGGCCACGGTCACCACCCTACATCACGACAGTTCGTGTCCCTTCATTGACAAGTATGCCTACTATGTCTGTAATGAATACACATCGGCAAAAAGTGTAAACGGTCGAGTTCGGGAGTCGGATCCGGAGATACGACCGGTGCGGGCGGCAGCGCAGCGGTCGCCCGCGTTCGGAAAGGCGAGGTGGGCGACGATGACGACGTCCGAACTGGGATCGCGTGACGCGGCGAGCGCGCAGTGGCGCGACCGCAAAAGATATCTGTGGCTGTTCGGGCTGGTGGCGCCGACCGCGCTGGGCCAGGCCGCGGCGCTGGTGTGGATCTGCAACCAGCTGGGATGGCACGCGGTGGCACCGGTGTGGTGGTGGATCGGCCCGCTGCTGGTCTACGTACTGCTACCACTTCTGGACCGGTTCTTCGGCCCGGACGGTCAGAACCCACCGGACGAGGTGATGCAGCAGCTCGAACACGACCGGTACTACCGCTACTGCGTCTACGCCTTCATTCCGTTCCAGCTCGCCAGCCTGGTGTTCGCCGCCTACCTGTGGACGGCGCCCGAGCTGTCCTGGCTGGGCATCGACGGCGGGCTGGGGCTGTGGTCGAAAATCGGGGTGGCGCTGAGCGTGGGTGTCATGGGCGGAGTCGGAATCAACACCGCCCACGAACTCGGCCACAAGAAGGAACTGCTCGAACGCCGGCTGTCGAAGATCTCCCTGGCACAGACCGGGTACGGGCATTTCTACATCGAACACAACCGCGGTCACCATGTGCGGGTCGCCACCCGGGAGGATCCCGCCAGTGCCCGGTTCGCCGAATCCTTCTGGAGCTTCCTGCCGCGCAGTGTATGGGGCAGTCTGCGGTCGGCGTGGGCGCTGGAGCGCACCCGGTTGCAGCGTACGGGCAAGGGGCCGTGGACGTTGCGCAACGATGTGCTCAACGCCTGGGCGATGACCGTGGTTCTGTGGGGCGCGCTGGCGGTGGCCTTCGGTCCGGGTGTACTGCCGTTCCTGGTGATCCAGGCGGTGTACGGATTCTCGCTTCTGGAGACAGTGAACTACCTCGAGCACTACGGCCTGCTCCGCCGGCGGACGGCCTCGGGTCGTTACGAACGGTGCACTCCGGAGCACAGCTGGAACTCCGACCATATCGTCACCAATATCTTCCTCTACCACCTGCAGCGGCACAGCGACCATCACGCCAACCCCACCCGCCGCTACCAGACGTTGCGCAGTATGGACGGCGCCCCCGCGCTGCCGAGCGGCTACGCAAGCATGATCACCCTGGCCTACTTCCCGCCGCTGTGGCGCAAGGTGATGGACCACCGCGTGCTGGAGCATTATCACGGCGATATCACCCGCGTGAACATCCAACCCAGGAAGCGAGACCAGGTGCTGGCGCATTACGGGGCGGTGAGCTGATGGCCGTATACGCCTGCCCTGTCTGCGATTACCGCTACGACGAGAGCATCGGTGCGCCCCGCGAGGGCTTCCCGGCAGGCACCGCCTGGTCGGTGGTTCCCGACGATTGGTGCTGTCCCGACTGCGGAGTCCGCGAAAAACTCGATTTCGAAGCCGTTCCCCCGGCGAAAGGACATTGATATGACCACCGGCTACAAGCTGTACCAGTGTGTGCAATGCGGTTTCGAATACGACGAGGAACTCGGCTGGCCGGAGGACGGTATCGCGCCCGGAACCCGCTGGGAGGATATCCCCGAGGACTGGTCCTGCCCGGATTGCGGTGCCGCGAAAAGCGATTTCTTCATGGTCGAGATCAGCCGCACCTGAACCGCGGGCGCCGGTCTGCCGGTCGACGCTCGTCTGGTACGCGACGAGATGCGATACCGTGCCGGCCGCGTTTCGTCGCTCAGGTGGGCCGAGGAGGTGCAGAACGGTCTGCGAGGTTCTGGTAGAGGGCGCTGAGATCGAGGGAATCGGCAGGGCGGCTGCGAACCTGTGCGGTGCGGTCCACCTGGCGGTGTAGCGCTTCCATTTTCTCGTCGAGCTGGGTGGCCACTTCGGCGGCCTGGGCGAGATCGCTGCGGAGGTTCGGCGGCACTTCGCCCCGGTACTTGTAGTAGATCTTGTGTTCCAGGCTGGCCCAGAAATCCATGGCGATGGTACGGATCTGGATCTCGACCGGTATCCGTTCGGTGCGTGCGGAGCGGAATACCGGGATCGACACGATCAGGTGCAGACTCTGGTAACCGTTCGGTTTGCGGTGGGTGATGTAGTCGCGCTCTTCCAGGACGGTGATGTCTTCCTGGCCGGCCAGCATGTCCCGGATCTGGGCGATATCGGAGATGAAGCTGCACACCACCCGGACACCGGCGATATCGAGCACGTTCTCCCGGATCGCAGCCAGGTTCATGGGGTAGTTCTTGCGCCGCACCTTCTCCAGCACGCTCTCGGGGGATTTGAGCCGCGATCCCACATGCTCGATGGGGTTGTACTCGTGGGTGCTGTTGAAGTCCTCGCGCAGGATATTGATCTTCGTGGTGATCTCGTCGATCGCGAACTTGTAGCCGAGCATGAAGTCGACGAACTGTTCCCGCAGCGCGTGGACATACTCCACGTCGATTCGCCCCGACTCGCCGGAGAATCCATCGACGGCTGTGGTGTCCGGATGCCAGGGCTTCATTGCGCCCATTGTGCCTTCACCAGCGATTTCCCCGCCACATCGAGTGATGTCCACCATGATCCCGGTCGTGCCGTACCGGCCGTGTTCGGTTCCGCGGTGGCGGCGACGCCTCCGGCGGATATCCCACTGTTCGACCAGGTCGGACGACAGAATGTGGCGATGCGAACCTATACCCGTGTGCTGCCGGCGGTCCTCGCCGGAGTGCTCGTCGTCTTCGCGCCTACCGTCGCGGCCGCTCCGGTTCCGGGTGGCTCGGCTCAGCTTCCGTTTCCGCTGAATCTCCAGCCGGAGGGCGTGCAGGCGCCCGCGGCGGCGCTGGCGGAGGCCAATACCGGTGTGGTCGTGTGGTCGCGGCAGCCGGATACCCGCCTGCCGATCGCCAGTCTCACCAAGGTGATGACCGCGGTGGTCGTGCTCGAGGCGGGTGATCTCGAGCGGCCGATCACGGTCTCGCAGGCGGCCGTCGACTCCGCCGCGGCCCACGGGGGCAGTACCGCCGGCCTGGTGCCGGGCGAAGTGCTCACCGCGCGGCAGCTGCTGTACGCGATGATGCTGCCGTCCGGTTGCGATGCCTCGTACGCTCTCGCCGAGGCGTTCGGGCCCGGCCGGGACGCCTTCATCGCCCGGATGAACGCCACCGCGCATCGGCTGGGTATGCCGAATACGCATTTCAGCGACCCCAGCGGTCTCCCCGTCCCCGACGATTTCGCGACGTACTCCACGCCCGCGGAGCTGGTGCGGCTGGGCCGGCACGCGATGGCGAACCCGGTGTTCCGGGAAATCGTCGGAACACCGGTCCACCATCAGCCGGCCGGGCCGGCGACCCGCCATCACATCTGGGAGAACACCAACGGGCTGCTCCAGGAGTATCCGGGCACCGCGGGTATCAAGACCGGATCCACGAATGCCGCCGGGACCTGTTTGCTGTTCGAAGCTGCCCGGGGCGGCCAGCGGCTGATCGGGGTGGTCCTGAACAGTTCACCCCACGATCTGGACGCCGCGACGGCCGACGCCCGGCGCATCATGGACTGGGGTTTCGTCCCGATCCTGAGTTCTCTGCCGATCGGCTGATCGGCGCGGCGGCCCGGTCCGGCCCTGCGGAGCCTACGCGCCCAACCGGTTCTGCCGGTGGTGGGTAGTGCGCCGCAGGGCCGGACCGGATCCGGGCAGGTCCAGCCGGCGTCCGATTTCGGCCGCCGCGGTCTGCACCGACAGACGTATCCGATGGTCAGCGCGGACCTTCGTCACCGAACCGAAAATCGAGACGGCGGCGGGTTCCCCGTGACCCATCGTCCCGATCGGCGCCGCCACGCAGCTGAAGCCCTTCATGCACCGCTCGTGCTCGTAGACCATCCGCAGTTCCCGGGCCCGATCGATATCCGGTGAGCCGACGGGCCGGTCGAGGGCGAGCAAGGCTTTGCCGATCGCCGAGGTCTCCGCGCGCAGCCGGCTACCGACACGTGACCGGATACCGGTGACGAGTTCCCCGCCGACCTTCTCGAGATAGACCACCTCGTCGCCGTCGAGTACGCCCAGGTGCACGATGCAGCCGGTCACGCGGTGCAACCAGTGCAGGCCGGGGAGCGCGGCGCGACGCAGGGCGTTCTGCTGGGAGGCCGCCGAACCGAGCTCGATGATGCGCATACCCAGCTGGTATTCCTTGCCGTGCCGGTGCACCCAGCGCAACGCGACCAGCTGTTCCAGTGCGCGATGCGTGGAGGAGAGCGGTAAACCTGTGGCCGCGACGATCTGCGACAGGTTCATGGGTTCGGCACCGTCGAGCACATCGAGGATCGAGGCCGCGCGCTGCATGACTCCGGCCGGGGCCTCGTCGGCACTGTGCGACCGCATCGGGTCTCCTTCCTCGTCGGGACGGCGCGAGGGGATAACTCCATGTCGAGGGGCCTGCGACGCCACCACGAACCATAGGTCGCGCCGGGTGCGGTGGGGACGAGTTCTTCCACTGGCCGGAAACTCCACTGTCGGCCGTGGTGCCGGCGGGTTGTAATCCGTGGATGACCGATCTCTGCTCCTTCACTCCCGGTGCGCTGCTTGTGGGCCGGCGTGCCGTGGTCACCGGCGGGGCCGCCGGTATCGGTGCCGCGGTCGCGCGGGCGTTCGCCGCGCACGGTGCCGACGTGCTCGTCGCCGATATCGCGCCGATCGGTTCGGCCGGTTTCGATCCCGCCGCGGGTGGCTCGATAGCGCAGGTGGAATGGGATGTGCGGGAATCGCCGTGCCCGGCCGAACTGATCGAGCACCGGCCCCAGATCCTGGTCAACAATGTCGGCCACTACCTGCGGCCTCCGCATACCTTCGCCACCAACGCTCCCGCGTTGTGGGACGAACTGCACGACATCAATTTCGCGCACGTCCTCCGCCTGACCCATGCGCTGCTACCGGGAATGAGCGAGCGGGGTGACGGTTCGATCATCAACCTCACCACGGTCGAAGCCCATCGCGCGATACCCGGCCATGCCGTGTATTCGGGGTACAAGGCCGCACTGACCGGATTCACCCGGTCGCTGGCCGCGGAGATCGGTCCCGCCGGTATCCGCGTCAACGCCATCGCCCCGGACCTCATCGAATCCGTTCAGGTGCCCTACGCCGCCCTCGTCCCCGAGGAAGACCGGCATCTGTGGCCGACCTGGTCACCGCTCGGCGGCCCCGGCCGGCCCGACGATGTAGCCGGTGTGGCGCTGTTTCTCGCGTCCGACCTGTCCCGTTTCGTCACCGGCGGCACCATCCACGTCGACGGCGGAACCCATGCCGCCGGTGGCTGGGTGCCGCGCCGTTCCGGTGGCTGGACCAACCGACCCCGCAACCCCTGACCCGACGGACTGAAAGTCGTATCGAATATGAAAATACTGATCATCGGCGGCACCGGCATGATCGGCGCGCACGCCGCGCTGCACCTGCGTGAACACGGTGACGACGTCACCATCGCGGCGCGCGGGGCGATCCCCGAAAGCTCACCGGTCGCCGGTTTTCCGCTGCTGACAGGCGATTACACCGTTCCCACGTTCACCCGGCAACAACTGTCACGCTTCGACGGCATCGTCTTCGCGGCCGGCCAGGACGTGCGGCACAAGAAGGCCGATGACGACCCTGGTCGGTTCTGGGCGGACACCCAGATCGTGGGTGTGCCGCGGTTCGCCGCACTCGCCAAAGAGGCCGGTGTGGGCCGTTTCGTGCAGGTGGGCAGCTACTACCACCAACTGCGACCGGACCTGGCGGACAACAACCCGTATATCGCGGCGCGGAAGGCGGCCGACGAGGGCGCCCGCGCGCTCGCGGACGAATCGTTCACCGCATGCACGCTCAATCCGCCCTCGATCATCGGTGCCGTGTCCGGTGCCTCGGCCCGGCGCTACCGGCGGATGGTTTCGTGGGCGGCCGGAAACGAGCCCGATATTCCCGATTTCGCGCCGACCGGCGGCACCAACTACATGTCCGCTGCCTCGCTCGCACAGTCGATCCGCGGTGCCCTGCTCGACGGGGAGTCCGGCGCGGCGTATCTCGTCGGCGATCAGAACCTCTCCTACCGGGAGTTCTTCCAGATGATGGTCGACGCGGCCGGCGGCCGGCGGGTCATCACCGAACGCGACGAACAGCATCCGCTGCTGCCGGACGCCGCCATCATCCAAGGTCGCGGCAACACACTGGCATATGAACCGGATGCCGGCGAGGTACGCCGGCTGGGTTACGCCCGCAACGACTGCGCCCGCGCCGTCGAAGCGCTCATCGATGTGGTCGTCACGGCCACGCACTGAAACATCCGATTTCCGCGTGGCGGGCTACGGCGAGTCGTTCGCCGTAACCGTGTCCACACCGAGGCTTGATCACCGACGCTGGAGCCCCCATGTACACAGAGAAACAACCACCGAGAGCCGAATCCGCGTCGGCTGCCGGAACGCCGGGCGCGGCGAGCGACAACACGCAGTTGCGTAAAGTCGCACTGTCGAGCCTGCTCGGCACCGTCCTCGAGTACTACGACTTCCTCCTCTACAGCACCATGGCCGCCCTGGTATTCGGCCGGCTGTTCTTCCCGTCGTCGAACTCGGCCGCCTCCACCATCGCCGCGTTCGGTACGCTCGCCGCCGGTTACGCGGCCCGGCCCATCGGCGGCATTCTGTTCGGTCATTTCGGTGATCGCCTCGGCCGCAAATCCATGCTGATCGTGACGATGCTGATGATGGGCGGTGCCAGCTTCGTCATCGGCCTGCTCCCCGATTACGGGACGATCGGTGTGCTGGCTCCGATCCTGCTGGTCGCGTTACGCCTGATCCAGGGCATTGCGATCGGCGGGGAATGGGGTGGTGCGGCGCTCATGGTGATCGAGCACGCCGACAACGAGCGCCGCGGTAGGTGGGCGGGGATCATGCAACTCGGATCCCCGATCGGATTCCTGCTCTCCACCGTGGTGGTCATGGTGGTGAGCATGCTCCCGGACGAAAGCCTGTACTCCTGGGGCTGGCGTCTGCCCTTCTTGCTCAGTGGTGTGCTGGTGGCCGTCGGCCTGTATGTACGCCTGGGCGTGGTGGAGAGCCCGGTGTTCCGGGATGCGCTGGAACAGGCCGAATCCGAGCCGAAGGCCACGACACCACTGCTACAACTGCTGCGCACTCCGCGCCCGCTCGTCCTGGCGTGCGCCGCCGGAATCGGGCCGTTCGCGCTGACAGCGCTCACCACCTCGCACATCATCGCCTACGCCACCGATATCGGGTACGACCAATCCGAGGTGATGCGCGCGCTGGTCGCGATGTCGGTGCTGTCGCTGATCGGCATCCCGCTGTTCTCCGCGCTGTCGGACCGGCTGGGCCGCCGGGCCGTCACCATGGCCGGCGCCATCGGCGCGGTGGTCTTCGCACTCCCGCTGTATACCCTGGTGAACACCGGTTCGGCACTCTGGCTGACCGTAGGCCTGCTGATCGCCCAGGTGGTGCAGAACCTCATGTACGCGCCGCTGGCACCGCTGCTGGCGGAGATGTTCGGTACCGAGATGCGGTACACCGGTGTATCGCTGGGCTATCAGATGGCCAGCCTGATCGGGGCCGGGTTCGGCCCACTGATCGCGAGCAGTTTCCTCGCCTCCACCGGTGGCTCCAGCCTGCCGCTCAGCGCGATCATCGTGGTCACCGCGCTCCTCACCGCCACGGCTATCTGGCGGATGGCCGAGACCCGCGGGCGCGATCTGACAGCCGATTTCGCCCGCGGATAGGCACCGGCGGACGGTCGTGCGGGCTGCCGGCGCGGGCATCAGCGGACCGCGCCGGCGGCCACGGTCGGTGGCGGGGTACGAACCGACAACGGCGGGAGTTCGCCTTCGTAGCGTTCGGCCTCCACCAGGCAACTGTTGGCCGACGGGCCCTGGGTCAGCGAACTGGTGCCGATATCGTTGGTGACCGTATTCGGATTGCCGTGGATATCCAGCGATTCCGGGTCGGCCGGGTCCAGCGGGTCGTACCAGGCGCCGGTCGGCATATGCATGACGCCGGGCCGTACCGCATCGCTGATCCGGACACCGGCGAGCAGGGCGCCGCGGTCGTTGTGGATCCGCACGATATCGCCGTCGCGCAGTCCGCGCGCGGCGGCGTCGGCCGGATTCATCCGCACCGGCTCGCGGCCGCGGATCTTGGATTCCCGGCTGGTGACGCCGTGATCGAGCTGGCTGTGCAGGCGGGTCGCGGGCTGATGGGAGAGCAGATGCAGCGGAAAGCGTTGTGCCGCCGGACTCCCGAGCCATTCCCGCGGCGGGAACCATGCGGGGTGACCGAGGCAGTCCGGATAGCGGAAATCGGCAATGGTCCGGGAGAAGAGTTCGATCCGGCCGGACGGCGTCCGGAGCGGATGCCGCTCCGGATCGTCGCGGAACTGCTCGAGAGTATGGCGGGATTCCGGTAACAGCGGCCGCAGATCGAGTGGCCCGCCGGCGCGGAAATCCGCGTAGTCCGGCAACCGGATACCGGCGGCCGCGGCATTGTCCACGGTGGTGCGCCACAGCTGCTCCACCCACTGCCGCGCGGTACGTCCCTCCGTGAAACGCTCCGCGAAACCGAGTCGTTCGGCGAGACCGGCGAAGATCGCGTAATCGTCACGCGCCTGCCCGTACGGTTCGAGGGCCTGCCGCATGGGGGCCAGCCAGTGATCGTTACGCCCACCGGCGAAATCCTCCCGCTCCGCCGAAGCGGTGCTGGGCAGCACGATATCGGCCAGCCGGGCAGTCGCGGTCCAGCTGATCTCGTTCACGATCACGGTGTGCGGCCGCGCCCACGCCCGCCGCAGCCGGTTGAGGTCCTGATGGTGGTGGAAAGGATTACCGCCGGCCCAATAGATCAGGTCGATCGGCGGATAGGTGAGAACCCGTCCGTTGTAATCGACCGTGTCGCCCGGACGTTCCAGCATCTCGGTGAGCCGGGCCACCGGAACACGATCGGCCACCGGGTTTCCCGGCTGCGGCAGCGCGCCGATCTCGAAGGGCAGATAGCGGCGTTGCATATTGTTGGTCATGCCGACTCCGGTACCCATGAGCACGCCGCCGCCCGGCAACCCGATATGACCCAGTGCCGCCGCCAGGGCCCAAGCCGCCCAATAACTCTGCTCACCGTGTTCGGCACGTTGCAACGAGTACGGCAGGCCGATGAGACAGGGTTCGCGGGCCATCGACCGGGCGAGAGCACGGATTTCGGCCGCCGGGAGCTCGGCGATCTCCGCGGCCCATTCCGGCGATTTGGGTATCCCGTCGGTGCGGCCGGTGACGTAATCGGACAGCCGGTCGAAACCGGTGCAGTAGCGGTCGAGAAAGGCGCGGTCGTGCAGGCCCTCGGTGACGAGGGTGTGCAGCAGGGCGAACATGATCGCGCTGTCGCTGTGCGGGCGGCACGGTATCCAGCGGGCGGCGGCCGGGTCGCAATCGTCGCGAACGGGTCCGATATGAACGATATCGATACCGGCATCGCGCAGCGCGGTGAGCCGGCCGGGGCTCGGATGTGCCCCGATACCACCGGGATTGACCTGGGCGTTGCGTTGCGCGGCACCGCCGAAGAACACGATACGGGCGCAGTTCCGGACGATTTCTCCGGTGCTGGGTGCCTGGCGGGCGGCATCGTAGGCGTTCATGCCGAGAACATGCGGAATGAGAACTTCGGCGGCGGCGAAGGAATAGGTGTCCACCGAGGCGGTGTAACCGCCGAAAAGTTGCAGGAAGCGGTGGATCTGTCCCTGTGCGTGGTGGAATCGGCCGGCGCCGGCCCATCCGTAGGAACCGCCGTAGACGGCGCGGTTACCGCCGGTCGCGCGGGCTGTGCGCAGCGCGTCGGCGGCGATATCGAGCGCTTCGTCCCATTCGACCTCCACGAAGGGCTCTCGGCCGCGGAGCGTGGGGTCGGCGGCCGCTCGATCACGGTAATAGCCGAGACGTACGGCCGGCCGGGCGATGCGGTGGGCCGGATCGTGGAGCGCAGTCAGCGAGCGCCCGATGGGGGAGGGATGCGGATCGTCGCTGTGCGGTGTCACCGACAGTTTTCCGTCGGCAGCGGTGTCGATCAGGTAGTTCCCCCAGTGGGTAGCGGTGGCCCGGCTCCGCGTCATGGTCTTCCTTTCCGGCGCGGGCAGGTCTCCCGGTGTGGGTTTCCGGACCCGCGGTCGCCGTCTGCCACGTCCGGACCCTCTCGGTACCCGGGCGCGTCTCAGCACTCCAGTGTGCCCGCGCCTCCGGGAATCGTGCGCACGTGCCCCGAAGCCGCCGACCGGCGCGGGGACTGTGCGGGCGGTGCGCCGACTGCCTACTCGGTGCACCGCCGCTGCTTGCTGTCTGCGCCTGCGGGCGTGCTGTGTGGAACGCTACGGTGGCCCGCACCGGACTCGAGTCCATTCACTTCTGCGGCGACTCGGGTGGACTGTTCTGCACCGGCCGGCAGCGCCGGTCGGCCCGGTTAGCGGCGGGGTCCGGTGACGGGACTCGCCGGCGAACCGATCAGGCATCGATGGCCTGACGGGCTCCGTCGGTGCGCTCGATCGCGATCTTGCGCGGTTTGGCTTTCTCGGCGACGGGGACCGTGAGCCGTAGAACACCGTCCCGGTAGTCGGCGCGAATATGTTCGGTATCGAGGCCCTCGCCGAGGAACAACTGCCGGCTGAATACCCCGCGGGGACGTTCGGCCGCGATCATCGACCGGTCCGCATCCAATTCGGGCCGCGCGGCCCGCACGGTGACCACATCGCGTTCGATATCGAGATCCAGTGATTCCGGATCGATCCCCGGCAGATCGAGCTCCACGAGGAATTGATCACCGTCGCGCCAGGCGTCCATGGGCATGACCGCCGGGCGTGCCGCGGTACCGAACACCTGCTGCGTCAAACGATCCAGATCGCGGAAAGGATCGGTGCGCATCAGCATTGCCGCCACCTCCAGCTCACTCCGTTCTTGGATGAAATGTTCAGATAACTTCTGTCATCTGACATAGATTTTTTGTACCACTGCCGACATGTAGGTGCAAGACGTTAAGCTAGAAAACCTCATCGCAGAGCGGACGAGGACGGCTATGGATCCACAGCGGCACGAGCACCGCCTGCCCGGTTCGGCACAGGCGGTGTATGCGATCTCGGTAGCGGCCGATCTGGCCGGTGTCGGGGTGCAGACGCTGCGCTTGTACGAGCAGCACGGACTGATCACCCCGGAGCGCAGCGCCGGCGGTACGCGCCGTTACAGCGGCGACGATCTGGCGCGCTTGCACCGGATCACCACGCTCGCGGCGGAGGGGGTCAACCTCGCCGGAATCGGCCGCATTCTCGAACTCGAAGACGCCAATGCCGCGCTGCTCGCGGATATCGACCGGTTGCGGACCCGTCGCCGCTCCCGGTCCGCAGGGGCATAGTCGCGGGCCGGTCCGGAAGGCGTGTGGGATGCCGGATCGGTGGTGCCCTGCGCGCCGCCGCACGGTCCGACCGCCCGAGCCGGCGCCGAGGCGGGGTCGTGTCCGCGGTGACTGGGCGCATTGCTATCTTGAACAACGTTCAAGCTCGGTTGTTGTGAAGGATGGCGTCATGAACGGTGTCGAGGACTCGCGGGCGCCGAAGACTCGCACCACGGCGCGGGATATGGCGCAGATCGCGGTATTCGCCGCGCTCATCGCCGCGCTCGGGTTGCCGGGTGCGATCACGGTGGGCTTCAGCGGGGTGCCGATCACCGTGCAGACCCTCGGCGTGATCCTGGCCCCCGCGGTACTGGGAGCGCGCAAGGGTACCGCGGCGGTCGCGGTGTTCATCGCGCTGACGATCATCGGCCTGCCGCTGCTGTCCGGCGGGCGTACGGGCCTGACGGCGCTGGCCGGTCCGAGCGCCGGCTATCTGATCGGCTGGATACCGGCGGCCCTGGTGATCGGCCTGCTCACGGCGCGGATCGTGCCGAAGTATCCGCTGCTGCCCGCGCTGCTGATCAACGCGGCCGGGGGAATCGCGGTCATCTATCTGTTCGGCACCCTCGGCCTGCTGCTGCGCACCGACCTCGGAGTACTTGCCGCGATCCAGGCCAACGGCGTTTTCCTGCCCGGCGACCTGTTGAAGGTGGTCGTCGCCACGTTCGTGGCAAAAGGTGTGCACCGTGCCTACCCGGGCCTGATCCGTGGATAGCCGCGTTCTCGGCGCCACCGGTACGGCGCCGGCGCTCGACCTCGACGGCGGCAGATTCACCTACGACGAGCTCGATCGAGCCGTCGATCACTGGATCGACCGGTATCCACCGGGACCGCACGGCTACGACGCCTCCACGCTGCCCGTTGCCGACGCGCTCATCTGTATCTGCGCGGCCGCGCGGCTCGGGGTGCCGGTCGCCGTCGAAGACCCGGCGGCCCGTCCGCACCGATCCGCTCGGCCGCCGGAGGCGTTCCTGCTGGTCGCGACCTCCGGCTCCACCGGCCGGCCGCGGCCGTTGGCGCGTACGGCCGCCTCCTGGTACGACAGCTTCCCGGTCTTCACCGAGATCACCGGAGTGACCCCGCAGGATCGGGTGCTGCTCACCGGCCCGCTGCACGCGACGATGCATCTGTTCGCTGCCCTGCACGCTCTGTGGCGCGGCGCCTGCGTCACCGACGATCCGGCACGGGCAACCGTCGCGCACGCCGTTCCCTCGGTCCTGCGGGAACTGGTACCGCGGGCACCACGGCTGCGGACCGCGATCGTGGCCGGTATCGCGGCCGATCCGGGGGCGCTGGCGGTGGCCCGCCACCTCCGTGTCGTGGAGTACTACGGTTCCTCCGAAGTGTCGCTCGTCGCGGCCCGGGAGGTCCCCGCGCCGCTGCGCGTGCTGCCCGCGGTCGAGACGCGGATCCGCGACGGGTTGCTGCACGTGCGGTCCCCGTACACCGCGCTCGGTGCGCCGGAGTGGTTCTGCGTCGGCGATATCGCCGAACTCGGCGACGACGGCGAATTGCGGGTGTACGGGCGCGGGGAGGCGGTGATCAACGTCGGTGGCACCACGGTCGTCGCAGAAGATGTGGAGCGGGTGCTGGGCGGTATCGACGGCGTCGCGGTGGTGGCCGTGATCGGCATCCCGCATCGGGTTTACGGCGAAACCGTCACCGCGGCAGTGCAATTGGATGGTGTGGAGATCGACGATGTGCGTCGGCGGGCACGCGGACTGCTCACCAAGGAAGCGATGCCGCGGCGCTGGGTGCCGGTCCGGGAAATGCCCACCACGGCCGCCGGGAAGATCGCCCGCGGCCGGTTGAAAGACTTGCTGGCATGAACCCCGACCCCGTTCTCGTCGCCGCCCGGCGCACCCCCATCGGCACGGCCGGTCACGGGTTCGCCGATCTCACCGTCACGGATCTGGCGGCACCGGTGCTCGCCTCCGTGGCCGGCTCCCTTTGCGACGCGGGGGTGGATCTCCCGATCGACGATGTCGTCCTCGGTAACTGCCTGGGTCCCGGCGGGGACCCGGCGCGCGTCGCGGCACTGCAGGCGGGCCTGGGTCAACAGGTGCCCGGGGTGACCGTCGACCGGCAATGCGGTTCCGGGCTGGACGCGGTGATCCAGGCGGCGCTACGGGTCCGCAGCGGGGCCGACCGGCTGATCCTGGCCGGTGGCGCCGAATCGGCCAGTACCGCGCCCTGGCGGTTCTGGCCGCCGGCGACCGGCGCCGACCCGGTGCGCTACACCCGGGCCCCGTTCGCCCCGGCCGGTTTCCCGGACCCGGATATGGGTGTGGCCGCCGATGCTCTCGCCCGCCTCCGGGGAATCTCGCGGGAACGTCAGGACGAATACGCGGCGCGGTCGCACATGCTGGCCGCGGCCGCGGATTTCACTCCGGAGATCGTGCCGGTGGCCGGGGTGCACCGCGACGAACGGATCCGCACCGGGATGACCCCCGCGCGCCTGGCCCGGCTCCGGCCCGGTTTCGGCCCGGACGGCACCGCGACTGCCGGAAACTCCTGCGGTATCTCCGATGGTGCCGCCGTCGTCGCGGTGACGACCGCGCCGGACGCGGCCGGGCTCCCGGCGTTGCGAATCGTGGCCACCGCTGTCGCCGCCGGTGATCCGGCGCTACCCGGCCTCGGCCCGGTACCGGCGATCCGCGCGGTGCTGCGCCGGGCCGGCCGCAGTGTGTCCGATCTGGGGGTAGTCGAGATCACCGAAGCCTTCGCCTCGGTGGTGCTGGCGGTTTCGGACGAGCTGGGACTCGACGAATCGCGGATCTGCCCGGACGGCGGTGCGATCGCCATGGGGCATCCGTGGGGCGCATCGGGTGCGGTCCTGCTGGTGCGGCTGGCAAGCCGCATGCTGCGCCCGGACGGTCCGGAACTCGGTCTCGCCGCCTGCGCGATCGGCGGGGGGCAAGGTGTCGCGATGCTGGTGGAGCGTGCCGGGTGAGTGCGATCGTCTTCGACTCGGTGAGCCATTCCTTCGGTGAGCGCCGGGTGCTACGGGAGATCGATCTGCGGATCGAGGAGCGCCGGGTCGGGATCGTCGGCGCGAACGGGTCGGGGAAATCGACTCTGGCCCGCATGATCAACGGTCTGCTCACCCCGACCGCCGGCACCGTGACCGTGGACGGTGTCGATACCGCCCGCAAGGGAGCACGGGTGCGGCGCAAGGTCGGGTTCGTGTTCACCGACCCCGATACCCAGATCGTCATGCCCACGGTCGCCGAGGATCTGGCGTTCTCGCTGCGCCGCAGCGGCCTGGCCAAGGCGGAGGTCGCCGCGCGGGTGGCCGAGATCCTGGACCGGTTCGGGCTCGCGGGGCACGCGGAACATCCGTCGCATCTGCTCTCCGGTGGGCAGAAGCAACTGCTCGCGCTCGGCGCGGTATTGATCCGCCGGCCGGAGGTGATCGTCGCCGACGAACCCACCACCCTGCTGGATCTGCGCAATGCCCGGATCATCGCCGAGGCACTGGACTCGGTCGATCAGCAGGTGATCGTGGTGACGCATCAGCTGTCGCTGCTGGCCGGGTTCGACCGGGTGATCGTCATCGACGACGGTGCGGTGGCCTTCGACGGAAGTCCGGCCGCCGCGCTGCCGGCCTACCGGGAGCTGATCGAGTGATCGGGCTGTACCGGCCGGGTGATTCGCCGGTGCATCGCACCCCGGCGGGGACGAAACTGGTGCTTCTGCTGGTGATCGTCACGGCCGCAACGGTGTTCGTGCGGACCCCGCTGCACCTCGGTGTGGCCGCCCTCGCCGCGGCCGGACTGTTCGCACTGGCCCGGATTCCGGGGCGCGTCGTCCTGGAACAGTTACGTCCGATGGTGTGGATGCTGGCGATCATCGCGGTTTTCCAGGTACTGACCACCTCACCGGCACGGGCGCTCGTGGTATGCGGATTGCTGCTGCTGTCGGTGGCGCTGGCGGCGCTGGTCACGCTGACCACCCGGGTCACCGACATGCTGGACGCGGTAACCCGGGCGCTGGGACCGTTGCGGCGGTTCGGTGTGGATCCGGACCGGATCGGGTTGCTGCTGGCGCTGGCCATCCGGTGTGTTCCGCTGCTGGCGACGATCGTGCGGGAAGTCGCCGAAGCGCGGCGGGCGCGGGGCCTGCAATGGTCGATGACCGCGCTGGTCACCCCCGTCCTCGTGCGCTCGCTGCGGACCGCCGACGCGATGGGCGACGCGCTCGCGGCACGCGGGGTCGACGATGACTGAGGAACGTGGCCGATGAAGCAGGAACCCACCGGGACACCGAATGACGGTGTGACGGGAATTCCGGTCGTTCACGGCCGGGAGGACGTCGGTGAACTGCTCGCCGAACGGATCGCGCGGCGGGTGCGGTCGCGGCCCGCCGTGCGTACCGCGGGCGCGGTTGTCGACTATTCCGAGTTCTGGACGCGGGTCTGCCGGGTCGCCGCGGGCCTGACCGGTATGCGGCGGGTCGCTGTGCTGCCGACCTCGGATATCGATTCGCTGGTCACGGTGGCCGCGGCCATGCGGGCCGGGGTCGGCGTGGTGCTGTTGCACCGGCATCTGACGCCCGCGCAGTTGCGGCGGGTGCTGACCGTGACGCGACCCGGCGCGCTGGTGGCCGTGGCGGCGCAGCATCGGCGGTTGCGGCGGATGGGGTTCGACGGCGTGCCGCACACCGCCGCCGGACTCGAGCGCGACGGGGCGGGCGGCAGGGCCCGGCCCGACTCCGAGCTGCTGGTGGGTATCACCTCCGGAACCACCGGGGAACCGAAACTCTTCGTCCGCGATCAGGCGTCCTGGGCAGCCACTCTGGATCGATCCGATCGGACCTTCGATATCGGGCCGGGCGATACGGTGGCCGTGCCCGGGGTCCTGGACCATACCCATTTCCTCTACGGTGCCCTGCACGCCCTGACCCGTGGCGCGACGGTCGATTTGCGGCCGGCCGCCGACGCGCTCACCGACGGCGCGACCCATCTGTATTCGGTGCCGACTCTCGCATGGGACATCGTGCGTTCGGCAGGCGGGCCGTACGGTGGTGTGCGGGAGGTACTGTCCTCGGCGGCGCGCTGGCCCCGGAACGGGCGGGCCGCGCTGCGGAAAGTGGTGCCGAATGCGGTGCTCACCCATTTCTACGGCGCGTCCGAACTCAGCTTCGTCTCGTTCGACCGGGGCCTCGGCGGAGCCGGCGAAGACCGCACGGCCGGAGCCGGCAGCGACGACGTTTCCGACGAATATTCGGCTGGGGAGTTGTTCGACGGGGTCGAGGTGGAGATTCGCGACGGCCGGGTGTTCGTTCGCAGCGATATGGTTTTCAGCGGCTATCTCACCGAGGCCGGTGTGGTGGACGGCCCGGTGGACGGGTGGGTATCGGTGGGCGATCGCGGTGTCCTGGACGACCGGCGGCTGCGGTTGTTCGGCCGGGACAGCGAAATGCTCATCCGGGGCGGGTTGAACGTGGAACCGGCTGCGGTGGAGGCCGCCCTCACCGCGATTCCGGGAATCACCGAGGCTGCGTGTCTCGCGGTCCCGGACGACCGCTGGGGGCAAGTACCCGTGGCCGCGGTTGCCGTGGACGGCCGGGCACCGGATCCCGGGGAGATTCGCCGGCGATTGCGGGCGACGCTGCCAGGTCCGAGTGTGCCGGTGCGGATTCAGGTGCTCGACGCGCTTCCGCGTACGCCCCGCGGCAAAGTGGACCGCCCGGCGCTGCTCGCCGTGCTGGGTGGGCACGGGCCGATCAACCATGACTCGCCGTGACACGTTGCGATTCCGCAGCGATTGTCATTTTCGTCACGACGTATCTATTGCCAAGCTTGGGTAGTTCTTTACTATAAGAGGAGTTGACGAACAGTTACGCCGCACGATGGCCACCGGGTTCCGGCCATCCGTCCCGGTTCTGCTCGTCGGCCCATAATCTCCTGCTCTGCAAAGTTTTTCGGCAGTAATCGGGTTCGTACCGGATCGGACGACGTGGTTCGTTGAGATATCACCAGCAGTGGAGGTGCCTTCTTAGGCTTTGCTAAGTCTTTACTCATACTATGGCGACGGTTTAAGTCTCGGCCCGTTGCCGTGCCGAGTACCTACTTCACCGCGAGATGCCGGTTCGCGGTCTGTGCCCGACTGGACATATTGATCGTCAACCGACCTCGGCTCCGGCCGAGTCGGCGAAGGAGAGCGATGGCAACCAAAAGCCCGAATCCCCCTGCAACACAACCTGGTGCGGGGGGGGGCGGGGGGGGGGGCGCCCCCCGGGGGCGGGGGGGGGGGGGGGGGGGGGGGCGCGCCGGCGGCGCGGGTGGTCGTCCTCACGACCTTCGACGACGACGATCACCTCTATCCGGCGCTGCAGGCGGGCGCCTGCGGATTCCTGGCCAAGAACGCCGGCCCCGACCGGATCCTCGCCGCGATCCGCGCGGCCGCAAAC
>NZ_JARWOV010000334.1 GCF_029868855.1 Nocardia carnea
CCTCCCCCCGCCCCCCCCCCCCGCGGGGCGGCGGGGGGGTGGGGGGCCCCCCGCCCCCCCCCCCCCCCGCGGCCCGCGCGGCGCCCCCCCCCCCCCCCCCCCCCCCCCCCCCCCCCCCCCCCCCCCCCCCCCCCCCGGCGCCCCCCCCGCGCCCTTTTCCGGTTTCCGGCACCCGGCGGAGGCATCGGCCCGCCGGGTCACCGCACTACGGTTTACCTGCGACGATCTGCTGGAGGAGTTCGACCAACCGGGTTTCGAGCGCATCCTTGCGCAGGCCCGCATCGGACAGGATGCCCGCCCCGTTCTCCTGCTCCAGGATCGCGAGCAGGACGTGTTCGGTGCCGATGTAGTTGTGACCGAGCCGCAGCGCTTCCCGGAATGTCAGTTCCAGAGCTTTCTTGGTTTCGGCGTCGAAGGGCACGAGTCCGCTCATCTTGCCGCTGGACGTTGCGGCCTTCAGTTCCTCGGGTGAGATCGCCGCGCCGGGTTCCGCCCCCGAGGCCGCGATGGCGGCAGCGGCGAGGTCGACCGGCGCGACACCCTGGTCGGCGATGAGCCGGACCGCGAGGCTGTCGGCTTCACTGAGCAGCCCGAGGATGAGATGGGGAAGGTGGATTTCGGCACTGCCGGATCCGCCGGCCGCCTCCTGCGCGGCGACGACCATGGTCCGGGCCCGTTCGGTGAATTTGGCGAAGCCCGCGTTGGGGTCCATTTCGGCGGACGGGTCTCCCGGAGCCTTGGGGACGAAACGTTTCTGTGCGGCCTGTTTGCTGACGCCCATACTGGCGCCGATTTCGGTCCAGGAGGCGCCCGAGCGGCGGGCTTGATCGACGAAGTGACCGATCAGATGGTCGGCCACATCGCCGAGGTGCCCCGCGGCGACCACCGCGTCGGAGAGCTGTTCCAGGGCATTGTCGGGACGGGCTTTTTTGATGACCTCGATGAGGTCGTCCAATCGCACTGGCGAGTTCATGCGTCAACTATAGGTTGACGCCCAATGGGTCGTCAACCAAAAGTTGACGATCTCAGTTGCGGCCGCTCGGCCGCCGCAACCGCAGCCGCGAATCCCCGCGCAACACCGGCCGCCGGATCTCCGGCCGGCGCAACACCGGCATCCGGCGATCGGCCCGGCGCTGAGCCCGCCGTTCGGCCGGTTTGTACTGCCAGGTCTCGGGCCGGGCGGCCACCCACCGCTGCGAATACCAGGCGAACGGAATATGACCGAGATACAGCACGATGAGCACCAGCAGCAGCACGATCGGATAGGTGATCAGCGCAGCACCGGCCAGGGCGACCAGCACCAGCAGACCCGCGGCGGCCTGGGGGGCCACCGAAACAGATTTCATCGCCAGCGTCGGAATCGTGCTCACACACAGCGCCGCGGTGAACACCGTCCAAGCCGCCACGATCGGGAAGCTGGTCCACCAGCCGTCGCCGAACTGGACGAACAACGCGATCGGCGCCATCGCGATGAGCGCACCCGCCGGCGCGGGCACGCCGACGAAGTACTCCCGCGCCCAATCCGGCCTGGTGTCGTCGTCCATCAGCGTGTTGAACCGCGCCAGCCGCAGCACGATGCTCACCGCGTACAGCAGGGCGATGATCCAGCCCGCACTACTGCTCTCACCGTCGAACAGCACGACATAGATCACCAGCGCCGGCGCCACACCGAACGAGATGGCGTCGGACAGCGAATCCAGCTCCGCGCCGATCTTGGTGGTGGCCGACAGCAACCGGGCCAGCCGGCCGTCCAAGGTATCGAGCACCGCGGCGGCGCCGATCATGGCAAGCGCGATCTCCAGCTCACCCTCGAGGCCGAATTTCACGGCGGAAAGCCCCGAGCACAGCGCCAGGATCGTGACGATACTGGGCAGCAACCTGATGGACCGGCGCCGCCTGCCTTCGATGACCTGCTCCATCACGACCCCGCCGACGGCAGAACCGCCAGCACCGTCTCCCCTCCGATCGTCCGCTGCCCGATGTTCACGAGCAGTTCGGTACCGGCCGGGAAATACGTATCGACCCGCGAGCCGAAACGGATCAGACCGTAGGTGTCGCCGATGGTGATCCGGTCACCGGGCGCCGCATCGCAGACGATCCGCCGCGCCAGCAGTCCGGCGATCTGGACCACCACCACCTGTTCCCCGGATTCGGTGTCGATCACCATGCTGTTGCGCTCGTTGACCGCGCTGGCTTCGGGGAGGTCGGCGGATTTGAAGCTGCCGCGCTGGTACTGCACATCGCGGACCACCCCGGAGACCGGCGTGCGCTGCACATGTACGTCGAGCACGGACAGGAAGATGCTCACCCGCGGCAGCGGCCGGTCCCCGAGACCGAGCTCGGCGGGCGGGGCGGCGGTATCGACGAGCGCCACCTCACCGTCGGGGGGGGGCCCCCCCCCCCCCCGCCGGGGGGGGGGGGGGCCCCCCGCCGACGGTGAGGTGGCGCTCGTCGATACCGCCGCCCCGCCCGCCGAGCTCGGTCTCGGGGACCGGCCGCTGCCGCGGGTGAGCATCTTCCTGTCCGTGCTCGACGT
>NZ_JARWOV010000335.1 GCF_029868855.1 Nocardia carnea
CTCGCCGGCGCGGTCCGGCGCCCCCCCCCCGCGCCCCCCCCCCCCCCGCGCCGCCCCCCCCGCCCCCGCCCCCCCCCGCCCCCGCCCCCCCCCCCGCCCCCCCCCCCCCCCCCCCCCCCCCCCCCCCCCCCCCCCCCCCCCCCCCCCCCCCCCCCCCCCCGCCGCCGCCCCGCCCGCCCCCCCCCCCCCCCGCGGCGGTCAGGCCTGGCCTGCCACCTGCTCGCGGGCCCAGCGGTAGTCGGCTTTACCCGCGGGACTGCGCATGATCTCGGGACGGAACACCACGGCTTTCGGAAGTTTGTAGCGCGCGAGAGACTGCCCGGCATGGGCGATCAACTCGTCGGCACCGGCCGTGGCGCCCTCGACGAGTTCGACGACGGCCACCACCTCCTGACCCCAGCGCTCGCTCGGGCGGCCCACCACCAGCACATCGGCCACGGCCGGATGCGACGAGATCGCGATCTCCACCTCCTCGGCGAAGATCTTCTCGCCGCCGGAGTTGATGGTCATGGAGTCGCGGCCCAGCAGTTCGACCGAGCCGTCGGCGAGGAGACGGGCACGGTCGCCGGGCAGGACGTAGCGCACGCCGTCGATCACCGGGAACGTCGCGGCGGTCTTCTTCTCATCACCCTTGTAGCCGAGCGGAGTGAACCGGCGTTGTGCGAGCCAGCCGATCCCGTCGTGGCCGGGCTCGAGGACGGAGCCGAGATCCTCGGCGACCACCCGGGTATCGGCGCCCGCCGAGAACTTTCCGGTCGAGACGAATCCGGCGGCTGACACATGGTGCATCTGCGAGCCGGTCTCCGAGGAACCGACACCGTCGAGTACCGCGAGCCCCGGCACAGCCGCGATCCAGCGTTCTTTGACTGCCGGGCTGAGCACGGCGCCACCGTTGGCGAGCGCCACCATCGATGACGTATCCGCGGTACCGGCCTCCACGGCGGCCAGGACCGGGCGCGCCATCGCATCCCCGACCACCATGGCGACCGCCACTTTCTCCCGCTCGATGGTGCGCACGATTTCGTCGGCGTCGATTCGGTCGATGACCGAGGGCAGCACGATCGTCTGGCCGGTGGTCATGGCCGTGAGTACCGCCCACTGCGCCGCACCGTGGATCAACGGCGGAATCACCATGAGTTTCATCCCCGGATTGGCGCGCGCCCGTTCCGCGATTTCGTCGTAGGAGGCGATGGTGGCACCGCTGCCGGCGTCACGCCCACCGCAGGCTCCCATATAAATATCGTGCTGGCGCCACAGCACACCCTTCGGCATCCCGGTGGTGCCGCCGGTGTAGAGCACGTAGAGGTCGTCCGGAGAGGGTTCGACCGGTAGCGGTTCGGGTTCGGTGGCGGCGAGCACCGTTTCGTAGTCGACGGCGCCGTCGAGCAGCTCGTTACCGGACGAGTCGGCGATCTGGATCAGCACCCTCAGCCCGGGCAGCTCCGGCAGCACTTCGGCAAGTGTCGGCGCGAACGCGGCGTGATAGACCAGCGCAGTCGCGCCGGAATCGGCCAGCAGGTAATGCAATTCGTTCTCGACGTAGCGGTAGTTGACATTGAACGGCGCCACCCGGGCACGGAAGGCACCGATCATGCTCTCGACGAATTCGGGCCCGTTGTAGGCGTAGATGCCCAGGAGATCCTGGCCGGCCTCGTGATCGGGCAGATCCGGCCGTTCGGTACGGCATCCCAGCCCTCGGGCGTGCAGATAGGCCGCCAGGCGCCGGGAACGGTCGGCGACCTCCGCGTAGGTGCGCCGGCGCTCGCCCTGCACGATCAGTTCCCGTTCCGGGATCACGGCGGCGACGGTATCGGCAGCGGATACGAGCGTGAACTGCGGTTCCGATCCGGTCACGGAAGATGGGGGCAACGGTGGCTCCTCGGTCGTCTCCTGCATGGGGGCGCAGGCCGGATCAGGTCCGGAGAGATTCTGCTGGGCTGCCGGCGGCGGGCTGGGCCGCCGGCCGGATGCGGTCTTGGGCGGGCGGGCGGGGCGTGGGGCGCCCGCGGGGGGGGGGGCGGGGCGCGGGGGGGCGCGCCGGCCCCCAGGGGCGCGCGGGGCCCCCGCCCCAGGGGGGG
>NZ_JARWOV010000336.1 GCF_029868855.1 Nocardia carnea
CTGGCTCACCTGCGGCTGCGCCAGGAACGCGGATTCGATCTCCCCGAGCTCGATGCGCTGACCACGGAACTTCACCTGGAAATCGGTGCGGCCCAGATACTCCAGGACCGGCCGGTCGTCGACACGCTGCCAGCGCACCAGGTCGCCGGTGCGATACATCCGCGCACCCGCGTCGAACGGGCTCGCCACGAACCGGTCCGCGGTGAGATCGGGCCGGGTCACATAGCCCCGGGCGAGCTGGTCGCCCGCGAGATACAGCTCGCCCACGACACCTTCGGGAACCGGCCGCAGCCGGCCGTCGAGCACGTACACCCGCGAGTTCCACTGCGGCACACCGATCGGGACACTGCCGGCTTCGTCGCCCGTGGCCTGCCAATAGGTGATCGACACCGCGGCCTCGGTCGGGCCGTACAGGTTGTGCAGCGCCGCATCCGAGACGGCCTGCATCGCGGTGACGGTTTCCGGGGGCAGGGCCTCACCGATCACGAAGACGTGTTCGAGACCGGGGATCGAACCCGCCGGGGTGTAGGCGGCGAACACCGTCAGCATCGACGGGACGAAATCCGTCACCGTCACGTTCTGCTCGGCGATCACCCGCGCCAGGTACGCCGGGTCGCGGTGGCCGTCGGGGGTGGCGACCACCAGCCGGGCGCCGGCGGCCAACGGCAGGAAGTAACCCCACAGCGACACATCGAACGTGGTCGCGGTCTTCTGCAGGTACACGTCGCGGGCGCCCATCGGGTACTGCGCCAGCATCCAGGCCACCTGGTTGACGATCGCCGCATGCGAAACCGCCACACCCTTCGGGCGGCCCGTCGAACCCGACGTGAAGATGACGTACGCGGTGTTACCGGGTCGCACCGGCCCGAGCCGGTCCGTATCCGTCAGCGGTGCCGCGTCGAAGCCGGCGATGTCCAGCGCATCCAGCGCCAGTACCGGCACACCTGTCCCCTCGGGAACAGCGCCGGCATCGGCGGTCGTGGTCAGGACACAGACCGGCTGCGCGGTATCGAGCACATACCCGATCCGCTCGGCCGGATGGTCCGGATCCAGCGGCACGTACGCGCCGCCCGCGGTGATCACCGCGTACATTCCGACCACCAGATCCAGCGACCGCCGCAGGACCAGGCCGACCAGCGACTCCGGACCCACGCCCTCGGCCACCAGGACCCGGGCCGTCCGGTTCACCCGCGCGGACAGCTCCGCGTAGGTCAGCTCGGCGCCTTCGAAGGACACCGCCACCCGATCCGGATGCTCGGCCACCGCGCGGGCGAACCCGTCCAGCAGCAACGCCGGCGCGAGCGGATGCTCGGTCGCGTTCCACCGGCGCAGCACGGTCTCGCGCTCCACGGCGTCCAGCAGCTCGATATCACCGACCGCTACGCCCGGGTCGGCGACGAATCCGCTCAGCACCCGCACGAGCCGGTCCGCGATCCGCCGGACCTCGGCCTCGCCGAACATGTCCTGCCGGTATCCGGCCCGAACGCGCAGCGTGCTGCCCAGCGAGGCGACCAGGGTGAGCGGATAGTGCGTGGCGTCGACGCCGTCGAGACCGGTCACCGCCATACCGTCGATATCGGCGGCCTGCGCCTGGATACCCTCGGCATCCACCGGATACGACTCGAACACCAGCAGGGTGTCGAACAGTGCCGCCATCCCCGCCGCCGCATGGATATCGGCCAGGCCCACGTGGTGGTGGTCCAGCAGATCGGCCTGTTCGGCCTGAACCCTCGCCAGCAACGCCCGCGCGGACTCACCGGGTTCGAACCGCACCCGCACCGGGATGGTGTTGATGAACAACCCGACCATGGATTCCACGCCCGGCAGTTCCGGCGGACGGCCGGAGACGGTGGCGCCGAACAGCACATCGTCGCGGCCGGTCAGCTGGCCCAGCAGTATCGCCCACGCCACCTGCAGCACGGTATTCGCGGTGACGCCGATTTCGGCGGCCAGCGCGGTGATCCGGGCGGTGGCCGCGCTGTCCAGCTCGAACACGTATTCACCCGACAGCGTGGTGATCTCGTGCGCGGAGCCACCCGTGGCGGGGCGGGCGAGCAGCGTCGGCTCGTCGATCTCCGCGAGCGCGGACCGCCAGGCATCCAGCGAAACCCGGCGATCCTGCCGGTCCACCCATTCCAGGAAGGTCCGGTAGGAACGAACCGCCGGCAGACCGGTGGTATCGGCATGGAGGGCGTACAGCGTCAGCAGATCCCGCATGAGCAGCGGCATGGACCAGCCGTCGAGCAGAATGTGGTGGTTCGACACCACGAACTGCCAGGTGTCGGCTCCGGTCTTGATCAGCGTGAACCGGAGCAGCGGCGGTGCGGCGAGATCGAAACGCCGCAGGCGGTCCGCCTCGACCAGATCGTCGGCGGTGCCGGTGCTGCTGCGGTCGTATTCGGTCCAATCGACCGGCAGATCCTTCAGGACCACCTGGACCGGGTTGCCCTCGTGGTTGGTGACGAAGGCGGTGCGCAGATTCTCGTACCGATCGACCAGGGCCTGTGCCGAGGCGCGCAACCGAGTCGCGTCCACTCGGCCGGTCAGGGTCAGCACGACCTGGCCGGTGTACACGTCCACCGACGCGGCGGCGAGCTGGGCGTGGAACAGCATGCCGGCCTGCATCGAGGACAGCGGCCACATATCGGCGACCGGCATCGGGAAGCGCCGTTCGATCCCGTCGATATCGGACTGCGACAGGGTGACCATGCCGAAATCGGAGGGGGTGTGCCCACCGGCGCCCGCGGAATTCGCGTGCCGGGCGACGGCTTCCAGTGCCTGTGCCCAGAGCTCACCGAACTCGCGGACCTCGTCGGCCCCGAGCAGGGTGGTCGGGTATCCGATATTCGCGGTGAACTCGTCACCGACGACGACGGCGTTGATATCCAGCAGCGCCAGGGCCGGCATATCCGCGTCGAATGCCGCGTCCACCCCCAGATCGGCCGGCAACCAGCCGAAATCGCGCATCTCCGCGGGGATCTCGCTCGCACCGGCGGAACGGCCCAGATAGTTGAAGCTCACCTGCCCCGGCAATTCGGCCGGCAGCTCGCCCGCGGTCCGCGGGTTCAGATGGCGCAGCAGCCCGTAGCCGATGCCCTTGTCCGGCACCGCGAGCAGCTGTTCCTTCACCGCTTTGAGCGCCGCGCCCAGCGACGGTCCGCCGGCGAGCGCGTCCTCGATATCGATACCGGCCGGTGTGAACCGCACCGGGAACACTGAGGTGAACCAGCCGACGGTATGGGACAGATCGGCGCCGGGCACGACCTCTTCCTCGCGGCCGTGACCCTCGAGCCGGATCAGCAGCGGATCGTCGAGCGCCGCGCCGGGCACGCGCCGGGCACGCCAGGTGGTGGCGGCCAGGACGAGTGCGGTGAGCAGGCCGTCGTTCACCCCACCGTGGAACAAAGCCGGCACGGTGGTGAGCAGCGCCTGGGTGACCTCGGGCGATACCCGCACCGCGTGGGTTTCGACCAGTGCGGCGGTATCGACCGCCGGGTCCAGCGCGCGCTCGGCCAGCAGCGGATCGGCGGTACCGGCGACGGTCTGCCAGTACTCGAGTTCGGCCTCCCGCTCGGCGCTGTGCGCATGCTGCTCGAGCGCGTGCGCCCAAGTCCGCATCGAAGTGGTCGGCTTCGGCAGTTCCGGGGTCTGCCCGGCACTGTGCGCACCGGCGGACAGCACGAAATCGGGGAGCAGGATGCGCCAGGACACACCGTCGACCACCAGGTGGTGGGCGATGACGACCAGGTAGCCCGCCCGATCGGCGGTATCCGGTTCCAGCCATGCGAACCGCACCACCACGCCGTTCGCCGGATCCATCCGGTCCAGCGCGGCATCCGCGGCGGCGGAGGCGATCGCGGCGATCTGTTCATCGGTGGCGGCGGCATCGAAGACGGTGTGGTCGATGAGCGCATCCATATCGACCGATCCGGGCTCGGTCGTCTCCAGAACCCATTCGCCGTCCACGAGGGCGAGGCGCGACCGCAACATATCGTGCCGGTCCAGCACCGGTCCCACCACCGCGGCAATGGTTTCGCGGGTGACACCGACCGGCAGGCCCAGCGGGGTCAGCTGATGGAACCGCCCGAACGCGCCGAAGCGGTCGACCATGGTCCGCACCACCGGGGTGAGCGGCATCCGGCCGATCCCCCCGCCCGGCAGTTCGGGCAGGGTCCGCACCACGCGGTCGGTGGCTTCCGCGAACTCGGCGACCGACGCCAGCCCGGCCACCGTGCGCTGAGCCGGCGCCGGGGGGCCGCGGGACGCGGGCCCCCCACCCCCCCCGCCGGGGCCCCGGGTTGTTGGGTATTTTTTGAAAAAAAGGCGAAAAGAGGGGGATTTAGACAGGGTTTAACACGGGGGTTGTGTTCACGGGGG
>NZ_JARWOV010000337.1 GCF_029868855.1 Nocardia carnea
CGGCGGCTACCCCCCCCCCCCCGCCCCCCCCCGCCCGGACCCCCCGGCGGGGGGCTCGCGGCGCGGTATCACCCATATCGCCTACAACAACCCCGCCCGCCGCCCGGGGGGGGCCCCGGCGCGCGCCCGGTGGGGTGCGGGTGGTGGGGGCGGGCCCCCCCCCCCCCCCCCCCCCACACCGGCTCAGGGGACGGAGATCTCCGCGTGACCGGCCGGATACGGCGGCAGGGTCAGTCCGCCGTCTGCCGTCCACAAGGGCCGCGGCGCGCCGAGCGCGACCGCCTCCGATACGGGTATGTCGGGCGATTCCACGAACGTCGCGAGCAGCTGTTCGAGATATCGCGCGAGGAGTTCGGTGGTGTGCTGATCGTGCCGCGCGGCCTCGGCACGAACCGCGACGTGCAAACCCCCGTCGCTCGCGGAACCGAACGTGAAGACGAGCCGGTGCGCGATCGCGGGCGCCGGCTCGGTGATCCGCGCGGCCACCTCGTCACCCAGCCAGACCTGCTGGGGCGGGCAGAGTTCACCGAAATCCACGACGGCGCGGCACAGGTCGTACGGTGAACGCCCCGGACTCACGGCTGCCGCGACCCCGTCGACGAGCATGTCGTGGCCGCCGTACACCCCGAAAGCGGTACCGCGTGCCCGGTCCAGGACCGTACGCAGAGCCGGGTCGCCCGACAGATCGTGGCGCAGCACCACGGCCGCGGACAACGGTCCGACCACCTCGGCCACGGCACTGTCGGCCCGTCCGGAGAGCGGCGCCCCGAGCGCGATATCGACGCCCGCACCGAGCGCGTGCAGCAGAGCGGCGACCACTGCCTGGTAGAGCATGTATTCGGAGGCACCGACGGTTTCGGCGTGGGCACGCAGCCGGCGGCGCAGTGCGCTGGGCACCGTGAACTCGGCCGACAGCGCGGGCTCGGCAGCCGGCGAGGCGACCGTCCCGGCCGCAGGCTCGGGCAGGCCGCGCAGCCCCGCTCGCAACTGCTCCAGCTGCGGCCCCGCCGATTCGACGACAGTCGACTGCCACAGTGTGTAATCGGCGTAATCGACGGCCGGTCCCGGCCACCGGGGCGCCGAACCGCTGCCTGCGCGGCTCCGGTATGCCGTTGCCAGATCGGTGAGCACGATCCGCAGCGACCATTCGTCGGCCACGAACCGGTCCGCGGTCAGTTCCAGCACATACCGGTCCCCGCCGAGAACGTAGAGCCGGGGCTGCAGCAGTGGTCCTGTCCCGCGGTCGAACCGGACCGCCGGCACCGACCTGGTCCAATCGTCCGCATCCGCCTCGATCACCGCCATATCGGGCAGCGGACCCGGGCGGACCGCTTGATACCACTCCTCGCCCACAGCGACCGGAACCGTCCGCAAGACTTCATACCGCTCGACCACATCGTGAACGGCCGCCGTGAGCGCATCCCGGTCCAGCGGGCCGTCCAGGTAGGCCACCAGCCGCACCTCGCCGGCATCGCCACCGGCGAGGACCACTCGCTGGTTGTAGGACAGCGGGATTCGTTCGGGCCGCGGCCGGCGATCCAGTTCCGGCCGGCCCGTAGCGGTGACCGGTGTCGCATCGACGACTGCCGCCAGCCCCGCGACCGTCGGGGTATCGAACGGCGCGCGCACATCGACCTCGACGCCGAATTCCTCCCTGATCAGCAGTATCAACCGGTTCGCCAGCAGCGAATGCCCACCGAGTTCGAAGAACGAATCGTCGGCGCCGACCTCCGCGTATCCGAAGAGCGCGCCGAACAACCCGGCCAGCCGGATCTCGGTGGGGGTACTCGGCGGGCGCCGCTCACCGGTGCCGAACCGGCGCGGTTCGGGCAGGGCGCGTTTATCGAGTTTGCCGTGTTCGGTGAGTGGAATCTTTTCGATCACCGCCCACGCGGTCGGCAGCATATAGTCCGGTAGCGATTTCGCCGCGTAGGCGCGGACTTCGGCCACATCCAGCGATCCCGCGGCGGGCACCAGATAGGCGGCCAGCGCCGTTCCGGTGACCGGCTCCTGGAACGCGACCACCGCGCAGGCCCCGACCTCGGGATGCGCGGACAGCGCCGCCTGCACCTCGCCGGATTCGATTCGGTGCCCGCGGACCTTCACCTGTTCGTCGGCGCGTCCGACGAACTCGATCTCGCCACGACTGTTGCGCCGCGCCAGATCACCTGTCCGGTACAGCCGCTGCCCGGGCAGGAAGGGGTCGGCGACGAACCGCTCGGCGGTCAGGCCGCCGCGGTGCAGATAGCCGCGGGCCAGCTGCGCACCACCGAGGTAGATCTCGCCGAGCACCCCGTCGGGAACCAGCTGTAAACGGTTGTCCAGCAGGTAGACGTAAACGTTCCGGTTGGGCACGCCGACCGGGACCATCCCGGTGCCCTGCGGCCCCTGCACAGTCAGATGGGTGGCCGACACCACGGCCTCGGTCGGGCCGTAATGATTGCGCAGTTCGGCGTCGAAGACCCCGGCGAAGCGATCGGCCACCTCACCGAGCAGCGCCTCCCCACCCACCGGCACCCGGCGCAGCGCACGCCATTCGGTCACCTCCGGCAGCATCAGGAAGGTGCTCAGCAGCGAGGGCACCATATGCAGCACGGTCACCCCGTACCGGCCGATCAGTTCCGAGATATACGGAATATCGCGCAGCGCATCGGGTTTCGGTATCACCAGGCAGGCGCCCAGGGAGAGCGTGACGAAGATATCGAGCAGGGAGGCGTCGAAACTGACCGACGACGACTGCAGCAACCGGTCCTGCGCGGTCATCTCCCATTCGGCACCGAAACCACGCAGATGGTCGGCGATCGCCGCGTGTGCGACTCCGACACCCTTCGGCGTACCCGTCGAACCGGACGTGTAGATGACGTAGGCCAGATTGCCGGGGCGCAGCGGCCGCACGCGTTCGGCATCGGAGAGGTCGTGGCCGGGCAGACCGGCCGCGCGCTCATCGGCGGCCGCCAGTTCGGCGCGGCCGAGTACCAGCCGCGGCCGCGCATCGGCGTCCAGGAAGTCGATCCGCTGATCCGGGTAGGAAGGGTCTATCGGCAGGTAGGCGGCGCCCGCCTTCAGCACCGCCAGCACCGCCACCACGAATTCGGCGGAATTCGCGATCCGCACCGCAACGAGATCCTCCGTGCCGATCCCCTGCGCGACGAGTCCGCGGGCCAGCCGGTTCGCCCGGTTGTTGAGTTCGGCGTAGGTCAGTTCCAGGTCCGCGCCGCCCGCGGCCGCGGGTGCCACCAGCGCGGCGGCATCCCCCGCGGCGGCGACGCGCTCTTCCACCAGTGCAACCAGCGTCGCCGGGGCCTCGGCCACCAGCTCACCGTGCGATCGCTCCAGCAGCACGGCCCGGGCACGGTCACCGAACAGATCGAGTTCGCCGAGCCGGGCGGCCGGATCACGCAGGGCACTGTCCAGCAGCTGCACGTAGTGTCCGAGTAATTGCTCGACCAGCGGCCGGTCCAGCTGCTCGGACCGATGATCGGCGACCAGCCGCGGCCGGTCCCGGTCCAGTACCACCGTCACCCGCAGCGGCACCGGTGCATCCGGCGAACCGTAGTCCTCCAGGGTCGCGCGCACGCCGGCCAGTTCCGGTACAGCGATCGGCTCGCGCACGCCGAAGCCGATCCGCGCCAGCTGTTCCAGCCCGTCGCGCACGCCCGTGCGGTCCGGATTGATCGCGTGGACCACCTGATCGATACCGGTATGACGATGCGCGCGGCCATCGGCCACCGTGGCGGCGAGACCGGTGTGGAACTCGGCGAAGGTCTGATCGGGCCGCGGGGTCGCGCGGATCAGTACGGTGTTGCCGAAATAGCCGATGACCCCGGCCGTCCGCGGACCGCGGGTGCCGGCGGGCACAGCCACCAGGAAATCGCCTGCCCCGGTATAGCGGTGCACGAGGGCAGCGAAAGCGGCGAGCAGCACGGCGGTTTCGTCGGTCCCGGATCCGGCGGCGGTCTCCCGGACCCGGTCGAGCAGGGTAGCGGGCAACGGTAGCGACGTATGTTCGACCGCTCCCGGCCCGACCCCGCGTGCCACGGGCCGGCCGGGTAGTTCCAGTGCCTCGGGCAACGGAGTCAGGGCCTGCCGCCAGTACTCCGGACCGTCACCGCCGGCTGCCTCGGCGAGCCGTTCGGCGAACCGCACCGGTTGCGGCACAGGGTTTGTGGTGTTGTACGCGGCCGACAGGTCCGCAGCGAATACGGACGCCGATTCGTCGTCCCACGCGATCGTGTGCACCACCAGCAACAGCAGATATTCGTTCGCGGCGAGGCGGATCAGCGTCACCCGCAGTGGTGTTTCCGAAGCCGGATCGAACGGGCGGGCGAGCGCGCGCCGGGTGAGCACCTCGGCCCGGCGGCGCGCGGGTCCGGCCGCCGAGCCGGACAGATCGTGCTCCTGCCATTGCAGGGGGAGATCGGCGCGTACTTGCTGATACGGCTCGCCGCTCGAGTCCAGGCCGTAAGTGGTGCGCAGGATCTCGTGCCGATCGGTGACCGACTGTACGGCGGCGCGAAGCCGTGCGCCGTCCAGCGAACCCTGCAACCGGTAGACCACGGGCAGGTTGAGCGTGGTGTCGCCGGGGTCTCGGATCTGCAGGAACCAGGCGCGGCGCTGCCCGGACGAGAGCGGGTACCGATTCGGCGGGGTCCGGTCACCCTCGTCCGGCCGGGCCTCCCGGTTCGCGTCGTTGGCGATGATCGACATGATTCTCTCCGGCCCTGTACTGGTTCGAACGGCTGCTCCGGCCGGTGCGTGGGCACCGGCCGGGCTAGCTTCATTCCGGCGTGTCGGTCAGATACCCGCCGCGCCGGAAGAATTCGGCACCCGTGTGCTCGGTGCCGTCGGCCGTGCGGACCCGGGTGATCAGCAGGCCCTGGTTGTCACCGCGGTAGGCGTCCGGGCCGCACACCACGACGCCGCCGCCCTCCTGCACGATGACCCGGCCCGGGGTGCCGCCGTAACGGGCTGCGGACACACTGGATTCCAGCACCTCGATCCGCTCGCCGCGGTAGTGGCTGAACGCGCGCGGGTAGGGCGCCGACAGTGCCCGCACGAACCGTTCCAGGTCTGCGGCATGCCGATTCCAATCCATCCGGCTGTCGCGATCGGAACGCTTGTGGAAGTAGGTGCGGGCGGCTTTGTCCTGCGGGCGCCACTGCGCGGTGCCGGAGGCGAGTGCTTCCAGCGCCTCGTGCACCGCGCCGGGGATGAGCTCCATTCCGGCGAGCACCAGCTCGGTGCCGGTGGCGTCCGGGCCGATCGGCAGCGAATGCTGCACCAGGATGTCGCCCGTGTCGAGCTGTTCGTCCATCCGGTGCACGGTCAGGCCGAACTCGTCGGCTCCGCTGATCAGGGCCCACAGCACCGGAGAGAAACCGGTGAATTTCGGCAGCAGTGAATCGTGCAGGTTGAGGGTGCCGTGGGTGGGCATGTTGTACAGCTCCGGCGGCATCCACGTGTACCAGCTGTTCACCACGATCACATCGGGCTCGGCGTGTTTGACCAGGTCGATCGTCTCGGCATCGGCCCGTTCGGTGAGGTGGACCGGGATACCGTGCTCGCGGGCCAACTCTTCCACCGAATCCGACCAGATCCCCTTGTAGGAATCCTCGCTGGCGGGGTGGGTGACCGCGAGCACCACCTCGTGCTCGGAATCGATCAGCGCCTGCAGAGTCTTCCGGCCCCAGGTCTGGAACCCGAACGACACGATACGCATCAACGAACCTCATCTATTGTTGCTGGGCAAAAGTAAGGCAAGCCTAGCCTAGGGATTGACCTCAGTGTGCCGGAACGTGCTCCGGTAGTTCCGGACGCACCGCCTCGGCCGCGAGTGCCGGCGCACTCGCCAGGATCCGATCGGAAAGTTCGCCCAGGCAGCTGAGATTCGGGAACCCCGGCCCCTGCGCGAGACCGGCCAAATTCGGCAGATACAACTTCGCCGGCAAACCCTCGACCGCCAGATCGAACCCCATCGCCGCCTCGATCCGCGCCTGCGTGACCGGGCCGCCGACAGCCAGCTCGAAGAGATCCGCGACCTCGTCGTCGAACAGGTCCATGAACCACAGCGGCTGACCGCCGATCGCGTCGACCACCAGATCGAAGGCGTGCGTCTGATCGGGCCGGGATTCGTTGCGCAAGGTCAACGCCACTCCGTCACCCTGATCGGCCACCCGGACTACCCGGCCCTGGAGATGATGGACCCGATTGTCCGCGAGCAGCGTCTCCTGCACCCGCACCGAGAACACACCACGGTCGGTCCGCCGCACCACGTCCCGGCGTTCGGCGACGCTGAGCGCCCGCCATTTGGCGGGATCGCTGAACAGCGAGTTCTCGAAGTAGCTCTCGCCCCGCGTATAGATGGTGGCCGCGGGCGAGATCACCGAAACCGTCAGCACATCGTGACGGACCAGTTCGTCCATGGCCGAACCCGCCGTCTCCCCGCCGCCGATCACCGCGGCCCGCGAGGACGCGGGCAGTTTCCGCCGCCCCGCCAGATCCCAGAAGTCGGCGATACTCAACAGTTTCGGATGCTCGGCCAGCGCCCGCCTGCTGTCGCCCGGACCGGTGACCATCAGGCGCTGCGCGTCGATCTCCGCGGTTCCCCCGTCCGCACCTTCGACGACGACCCGCCAGCCGGCCCTCTCGGAACGAATGGTGCACACCCGGCCGCGCACGACTTCCACCCCGGACCTACGTGCCACCCACTGCAGGTATTTCGCCCAGAGATTGTGCTCCGGGCTCGGCCGCCCGCGATCCACCCATTCCGCGTAGGTGCCGCGATCGACCAGGAAGGCCGTCCACCCGAAGGCCATCATGGCCTGGTTGACGGCGTGATTGTGCCCGCGCGCCCAGGTGGAGTGATACGGGAAGCCGATATCTTTTTCCGGGCTGGTGCCCAGCCGGTGCCGGCCATCGGTCCACCCGCCGGTCGCCAGCCAATTCCCGCCCACCGCATTGGGTTCCACGACGGTGACCTGCGGCGCAGGCAGACCCAGTTCGCGCAGCACATACGCCTTGGCCGCAACCGCCATGGCCTTGGGGCCCGCACCGACCACCAGAAGTCTGTCCACTGGTTCTCCCACTTTCCCGACAGCCCGATGGCGTCGCGCCTCGTTCTACACGGTGGTGCCTGTCGCACTGGACAGTCCGAACCACCCGAGTTCGCATAGGCTTACCTTACATGAGGCTGCGTCGCGAAACCTCGGGTCCGATCGGTGAATAGCGCAGCAGCGCCGCTTTAAGGCCCGTGAAAAGCGCGAATACCTGCCCTGATCGTGGCAATTCGAGCCCCGCCGCGCGTCGACGACCGCGGCAACCTCCCCACTCGACCAGATGGTCGAACGGCCGCCCTACACGCGCCCCGCGGCATCCGACGGCCATATGTCCACCCCCATCGCGTAAGGCGGACAACCACCTTCGGGCCGGCCCGAGCTCAGGATTCGATGATCAACCGGCCCTCGGAGGTCCACCAACCCCGATGACCCGTCCGGAACAGACGCGCGCCGGACTCATAGGGATCGTCGACAAACCGCTCGTGTTCGAGTCCACCGGCGAATTCGGCCCCCAGCGCGCGGCCACCGACATGGACCTCACCGACGACACCCGGCGGAACCAACCGGCCCTCATCGAGCAACAACACCTTCGCGCCGGGTACGGGACGAGTCCAGGCAGTCGCCGCCAGCGGCCCGCGCGCGACCGCACCCAGATACGCCGGCGCGTGATAGGCCACGGTCGCCACCGCGTCCGGCGACAACCGGCTCACGGCTTCCGGTAGCACCGAGCCACCACCGGTGCCGACCAGATCCCAGCGCGCCACGGTCGGCAGCCGGTCCGTTCCGGACTCGACGAGCCGAATCGGGAGCTCGGCCTCGGCCACGACCTGCGATACCGCGTGGGTCTCGATCAGTGCGGCCAGCGCGGCCGGGTCCCGCCGCTGCGCTTCGGTCGGCACGACCACGGACGCGCCCGAGGACCAGGCCGCCAGCACATCGACGGTGTTCTGCGGATCCCCCCACGGCAAAGCCAGCAACCGGACATCGGCCGGCCGCATCGCGGGGTCCACCCGCCGCAGACGCCGGTCGGCGGCGACACCGCGACGATCAGCGACAGCCACCGTGAGGGCGTCGGCGCCGAGCAGCAGTCCGGCGCACCCGAAGCGGCCGACCCCCACCCGGGAAGCGGTGACGAATTCGGCCAGCAGCGCGGCGAGGCCGATGGGGGTGGGCAGCGCGGACGAGCCACGCACTCCTTCGATCCGATCGACCCCGGCGAACAGTTCGCCGTAGGTCACCACCTCGCCGCCGCAGCGCGCCGCGACTCGTGTACCGGGCACCATATGCCCGTGCCGGATCACGGTGACCAGCGGGGACAGGTCATACGGTTCGACACCGGTGGCCCATTCGCCGAGGACGCGTTCCCGTTCACCGGCTGTCGGGCTCGCAGCGACGAGCGAATCGATTCCCCGGATATCGTCGACGACGGTCATCAGTCACCTCCTGGCGCGGGCAGCACCCGGGCACCGATCACCACCGGATCGTTCACCACCGCTCCCGCCTCATTGCTCGGCACGGTCACCACACCGGACCCTGGCACATGCTTCACTTAGGCTTACCTTACATTGCGAGAAGGAGATTCTCCATACAGACATTCCCCATTTTCATCTCGCAATTCGCTTAGGCTAAGCTAACATCCCCGCCGGGGCTGGGGGCAGTCAACCCGCAATTCGGCCCGGTAGCCGACCGTTGAACGCCGGGAAATCGACCAGATCGCCAACCGGTTACGAAAACCGCGACACGGCAGCCATTTCCACCATCGGACATACGAGACCACTCACCCGGGAAGCCGGCATAGCGACTACACCGCCACCAGCAGCTCGACCGGACCACACTCTCCAGCGAAGGCGGTCGACCGCGTGCGCGCGAGCACACAGACCCGCGTCACGCCCGGACAAGGAGTCTCGACAAACCCGGCGCCGGCCGCAAGTTAGGTTAAGCTAACCTCCATGGGTAGAGGCAGTAATGGCGTAATCATGAAGGTGTGGCGGGCCGACGACTACCGGCTGACTGTCACCTCCACCGAGCGGATCACCGACAAATACATCCGCATCGGCTTCACCGCCGGGGGCCTGCTGAACGACCATCCTGTCCACCCCACCCAATTCATCCGGTTGTGGATCCCGGACGCCGAAACCGACAAACTCCACCACCGCGGCTACACCCTGATCGACCAGGACCCCGAGAACGACCACTTCTATATCGAATTCGCGGTCCACAACGGCCCGGCGGGAGCGTGGGCCGAGCGCGCCCAGGTGGGCGAGGTCATCGAAACCTCCGTACTGGGCTCGAACTTCGAACTGCCCGGCATCACCCCCAGCGAGTATGTGATCTTCGGCGACAGCGCCTCCCTACCTGCTGTGAACACCCTGCTCGAGGCGATCGGCGATATCCCGGCGCGGGTATGGCTGGAATGGCAGTACGAATCGGATCCCACCCTGCCCGTACGCAACAAACCGCACCACACCGTGACCTGGCTGCAGCGCATCGACGACGGCCGCGCCATACGCGAGGCCGCCGAAGGACTCACCGTCGCCCAGGATGCGTTCGCCTGGGTCGCCTGCGATACCGCCACCACCCGCGCCGTAGTGAAAAGCCTGCGCGGCACTCTGCCGAAGACCCAGATCAAAGCCCAGGGCTACTGGAAGTAACCGGCCGGTCCGACGCCCGGGCCACGCCGCTATGCTGCGACGATGCGAAGAAGGCAGCAGCCCCCGCTGCCGAAGCGGTACGGACTCGACCCGGCCCGGTTGCGGCTCCCCGCGGAAGGCGACTGGCCGAGCCTGCGCGAGCATCTGATCGACCGGTTACCGCGGGTCGAACCCGACCGGATCGACGAAATGCTGCGGGCCGGCGAAATCGTCGATCTGGACGGCCCGCTCGGCCCCGACGCACCCTATGTTCCCGGCGGCGCGGTCTGGTTTCATCGCGACCTGCCCGCCGAGCACCCGGTCCCGTTCGATATCCCGATCGTCTACCGCGACGACACCATCCTGGTGGCCGACAAACCCCATTTCCTGGCCACCATCCCCCGCGGCAGCCATATTCTGCAGACCGCCCTGGTCCGGTTGCGCCGCGAACTCGATCTGCCCGACCTGATTCCCGCGCACCGGCTCGACCGCGCGACCGCCGGGCTGGTGCTGTTCGTGATCGATCCCGCATCCCGCGGCGCCTACCAGACGATGTTCCAACGGCAGCACGTCCGCAAAGAATACGAAGCCGTGGCCGGCTACCGGCCCGAGCTGGAATTCCCGCTCGAGCTGGCGAGCCGGATCATCAAGGAGAAACATGTCCTGGCGGCCCAGGAGGTGCCGGGCCCGCCGAATGCACGCACTCGCATCGAACTCGTCGAACGACGCGATGCACTGGCCCGCTACCGGCTGCACCCGGCGACCGGGCGCACCCATCAGCTGCGCCTGCATATGAATTCGCTCGGTATCCCCATCCTCGGCGACGATTTCTATCCGGTGATCACCGACAAGCAGCTCGACGACTACCGCCGTCCGCTACAGCTACTGGCCGCGACGCTGGAATTCACCGATCCCCGCACCGGCGAGCTCCGGCGATTCGAAACCACGCGAGCACTACAGGCATGGACGGACCCCGGCGGATGGGCCGCAGGCCCACCCGCGACCGAGCATCCCGTCGCACCCGCCCGTCGCCATGCCGGTAGACCGGCTCCGGATCATTCCGGCGAGCGGGCCCGAAATCACTCCGGTAGGCCCGCCTGAAATCACTCCGGGGGACCGCACCGAGGTCGCTGCGGAGCCTATCCGGGTCGTACTCGTGAGTCGGCGGATCGGCGGCGCCGATACCGCATCGAGCGCTGCGCCCGGACGCTACCGGAGCCCTCGGCCGGCACGTCGACAGTGGACTGCCCTCCGGCACCGCAAGTAGGTCGATCCCGGGTCATTCCGAATCGGCCCGTGTCATGCCGGCGGGCTGGTCCGAGGTCGCGGCGGCGGGTCGGCCCGGGTCGATCTCCGGCCTCGCCGGTAACCCGTTTACAGGTCACCGAACCGGCCGGTCCGGGTTGCAGGTGATATCCGTGGCAGGCAGCTTCCCGGTGCCGAGATAGCTGTTGATCGCGTTGTTCACGCAGGTGCTGAGCCCGGGCCGGAAGGTGAGATGGATACGGACATCCTGCAGGGTCACCAGCCGTGACCCGCTGAGATGCCGGTGCAGCTGAACTGCCTCGCCGTAGGGCGTCCGCGGATCGCCGGTCGCCGCGACGATCAGTGCCGGCACCTCGTTCCGCACCACGGTTGCCGGTTCCACCGGCGGCGGCCAGAACGCGCACGGCTGAATATTGTTGGCCAGCGCCCCGAACAGCGGCTGGGTGGTGCGGGTGGCTTCGATATTGCGCCGATACCACTGCGGATCGTCCGGGGCGTCGGCGTCACCGCAGGCGACGAACATCAGTTCCGAGTTCTCGCCGGTGAACAACGCCTCGAGCAGGTCCGCGAGCCCTGATCCGGCCGAACTCCGGGTATCGCCCGTCGTGGCGTCGGCGATATCGCGCACCGTCGCGGCCAGCATGTCGTTCACCTGATAGCCGCGCAGCAGGTTGTGCAGGATGAACGGGAAGATATGGTCGTCGATCGGGTAGCCGTCGACCACGATCGGCGCACGGGCTGTCCGCTGATACAGCGCGTCCACCGTCGCGCGGACCTCCGGCGCGGTCGCCCCCAGGCGGTAGGTGCCGTTGCGGGCAGCGGCCCAGCGGGCCCAGTCGTCGAACGCGGTCTCGTCGGCCGGCCCCCAATCCTGGACCAGCCCGGTCCAGTAGCGATCCGGGTCGATCGCGCTGTCGAGCACCATCCGGTCGCTGCGCCGCGGGAACATCTCGGTGAACACCGCGCCCAAGTACGTCCCGTAGGACAGCCCGAAGAAATTGATCCGCTCCTCCCCCAGCACCGCACGGACAAGGTCCATATCGCGTGCGGTGTTGCGGGTCGTGAGCTGACGTAGTTTCTCGGTATCGCCGTCCAGACAGGCCGCGGCCAGCTCGCCGGAGAACACCACCTCTTCGTCGAAACCGGCCGGAGTCGGCCCGGCCGACCGGACGGCTTCCGAGACCGGCCAGCCGCAGGGTTCCGCGGGATCGGAGGCACCGATACCCCGGGGATCCATACCGATCAGGTCGTACTGCGCGAGCACATCCGGGCTCAGCACATCACCCAGCAGCGCCGGGCCGTCCAACCCGGCCGCCCCCGGTCCGCCCGGATTCGACATCAGAATTCCGCGCCGCCGATCCGGGTCGGCGGCCGGTACCCGGGAGATCACCACGGTCAGAGTGCGGCCGTCGGGGTCGGAGTAGTCGAGTGGGACCACGACGTCCGCGCATTCGACACCGGGCGTATCCACCGACGGCGTATCGCACAGCTCCCACTCGAGGTCCTGGCTGTAATACGCAATACGCATCCGATCACCGGCCAGCACCGGTGCCACCGCCACCAGCACGATCACAGCGAGCAGCCACCCGGCCGCCCGCCACCGGACACGGGCCGGACGCCGCGCGGCGTCCTTGTCGCCGGTCGACATCACAACCCACTTTCCCCGGAATCAGCTGGTTGTCTCGCTGGGCAAGGTCGAGCTCGCGGCGATGCCGCGCCGCATATGCTAATCGAGCTCCCGAGGTCCCGCCGGACGAACCCGGTCGCCCGCCACGCCCGGCGAGTGTCTCCGGCCGATCCGTACACTTGGCCGAATGCTCCACCCGGTTTCCGAGAAAGCGGCTGCTCCGCGGCACAAAATCCACGCCTATATCGATGTCGCGGTGGTGGTGGCGGTACTGGTCTGCACCAATCTGATCGCCCACTTCACCACGGCGTGGGCCAATATCGTCAGCGTCCCGGTCGCCGCCCTGGTGTTGCTGGCGCTGATGCGCCGCCGCGGTCTGCACTGGTCGGAACTCGGACTGTCCCCACGGCACTGGCGCACCGGAACCAAATACGCCCTCGCGGCGGTCGGGGTGGTGCTGGCCGCGGTCGCCATCGGCGCCGCCCTCCCCCTGACCCGCCCGTTCTTCCTCGCCGACCGTTATGCCACCATCTCCGGCGCCCTGATCGCCTCGATGATCGTCATCCCCCTGCAAACCGTGATCCCGGAAGAACTCGCTTTCCGCGGTGTCCTACACGGCACGCTCGACCGGTTGTGGGGTGCCCGGGGCGTCTTCGCCGCCGGTTCGCTGCTGTTCGGCCTCTGGCATATCGCCTCGTCCTTCGGCCTCACCACCGGCAACCGCGGCCTGTCCGGTGTGCTCGGCGGCGGCCTGCTCGGCCAGATCACCGGAATCGTGCTCGCCGTAGCCGCCACCGCGGCCGCCGCGGTCGTGTTCACCTGGTTGCGCCACCGCAGCGGCAGCCTGCTGGCCCCCATCGCCCTGCACTGGGCAGTCAACGGTGCCGGCGCGCTGACCGCAGCTTTCCTCTGGCATACGACCCTGGCCTGAGCAGCTGTCACGCACCGCCGTCAGCTCGTCACCGTGCCCACCGCGGCCCGTCGGCGAGAACCTCCGGCACACGACCCGGACCAGAGCGGCTACCGATCGCCGCCGTCAGCGGGTCAGCAGTGTTCGCAGATCCCGGTCGCGGGCAGCTGGATGAAACAGCTCTTGCACACGACCGTCCGCGACTCGGTTTTCGGCGCGGCCGGCCGGGTCGCGACGGACCCACCGGTAGAGCGCCGCGCCGACCCACCCCGCGGGATCAGCGGCGGAGTGCCGCCGTCGGCGGGAACATCGGCACCGTGCGCCGCATAGCAGGCCCAGCGGGCATACGCGGCGTGGGTTTCGATATCCGCCGGCACCGGCAGCGCGGCCAGCTCCAGCACATACTTGTAGCTGTCGCTCACCTTCAGATTCCGCTTCACGCACAGCGCCGTCAGCGGCGGCTCCCCGGCGTTGTGGCAGCGCCGGGCCACCTTCCGCAGAATCGCGTCCATCCAGGTGCGGGTCGGTGCGTCGGTGCGCACCCCCGACATCTCCTGCACCCGCTCGGCCAGCTCCTGCACCGTGACGAAGTACCCGTACTCCGTCGCGGTCTCCGCCAGCACTTCATGAGCGGCCATAGCCCAGGCCACTGCGGCATCACGGAAGGCAACCGCCGTTCCGTCCTCGCTCCGCCAGGCCCCCGAAATCGTTGTCGCAGCGTCCCTCATAGCCCGTACACCGTAGCGCCGACCGTCCCCGGCCGATCAACCGGCCTCCCCTATACCACATTTCGTATTCCTCGACCGCCACGGTAACGGCCACCGCACACCCGATCGCCGCGGCGATTCCCGGTGGCCGGCCCACGGCCCCGCCGGAGCCGATATCTGGCGGCCACAGGTCTGCGACCTCCGGCTCGCCGCGCGCGGCCAAGACTCACGCCCGGGGCACGGAATCCGAAACCCACACCGGCTCACCGCGTTCCAGATACACCGGCGTCGCACACGACCGAGCAGAATGGGCCCGGCGGAGTCGGCGGACCAGCCTCGGCACCACGAACTCACCGAGGCCGGCGATATCGACCCATGCCCACCGGTCCAGCTCTGCCGCTTGAAGAACGATCGAATCCTCCACCGCGCCCAGTTCGCCACCGTCGAATACGTAGAGGATCTTGTCGCCTTCGGCGGCGCTCGGGGCCCAATCGTGGACCAGCAGCCTGCCGGGCGCGCGGTCGAGTCCGAGTTCCTCCCGGACCTCACGGCGGCACGCCGCACTCGGCGCCTCGCCCGGCTCCACATAGCCCCCGGGGATATCCCAGCCGTTCCCGTAGATCTTGTGCACCAGGAGTACGTCATTTCCCCGGACTACAGCGCGCCGGCTGCCAGCCGTGCTCGCGCGGAACTAGCTACTTCCTCGGTGGCCGTCACCCGGCTATCGGATCACACTGCGCTCACCGCGACGCGCGCGTTCCAGGATTCCTGACTCGCCAGCGTCACATCCGGAGTGAGCAACGCACGATCGAATTCGACGGGACGCGTATCCGCGGCGATCACCTGCGGCCAATCCGGATTCGCCAGTGCACCGCGGCCGAGCGTCACCAGGTCCGCGTGCCCCTCGTCGAGTACCGTCCGGGCGAGATCCGGTGCGTGCATACCGCCGTTGGCCAGCACCGGCAGCCCGGTGATGTACCTGGCCAGTCGCGTGATCGTTTCGCCGGTGTCCAGGGTGGCGGTGTCGTACCAGTCCCGCCCCTCGCTGGCGAGGTGCAGGTAATCGACTCCCGCAGCAGCGACCGCCCGGAAGATCGTCTCGGCTTCCACGGCCCCGGACCAGCGGTAGCCGAAATCGTTCACTTTGGTCTGCGAGAGCCGCAGCCCGACCGGGAACTCTGTTCCGACCGCTGCCCGCACTGCCTCCACCACTTCCACCGCGAACCGCACGCGCCCGGCCGGGTCACCGCCGTATTCGTCGTCACGCAGATTGGTGTAGTCGGTCAGGAACTGATCGATCAAGTACCCGTTCGCGCCGTGGATCTCCACCGCGTCGAATCCGGCCGCCCGGGCCTGTCCGGCCGCGAACGCGAACCCGGCAACGAGGTCACGGATATCCGCCCGCGAGGCTGCGTCGGGCAGCGCGAACGGACCCTCGCCACCGTAGGCGGGCATCTTGGCGCCCTTCGGCGACACCGCGGACGGCGCGATCGTCCGATCGGTGTGCCGATTGCCCTGCACCAGGGCTCCGGCGTGCATCAACTGCAGCGCGATACTTCCGTCCGCCGCGTGCACGGCATCGGTGACCCGGCGCCAGCCCGCGACCTGTTCCGCGGTCACGATCCCCGGCTGATCGGGATATGCCTGGCTGAATCGCTCATCGGTATAGGTGCCCTCGGTGATGATCAGCCCGAATCCGCCCGCGGCGAACCGCGCGTAGTACTCGGCCATGGCCGCCGTGGGCACACCGTCGCCCGCGGTGCTGACCCGCGACATCGGCGCCACCGCGGCTCGGTTGCGCAGCCGCAGATTGCCGATTCGCGCGGGGGAAAGAACGGGATGGATGGTCACGGGAATCTCCTCGTACACACTGGACAACTGCCTCGGGAACAGATTCCGCGCCACCGACTGTCTCTACAAGTACGGTCTTTTCTGTGTCGTAGGCACATTCCGTATACCGATAGAGGTCAGATGCATACCGACAGAGCCCACATGATCGAGGACACACCGGACTACTGCACCGTCGAAGCGGCGATGGAGGTCGTGGGCGGCAAGTGGAAGATGGCGATCGTCAATCACCTCTTCGACGGCACCATGCGCTTCGGCGAACTACGCCGCGCCATGCCGACCATCACCCAGCGCATGCTCACCCGCCAGCTCCGCGAACTCGAAGCCGACGGAGTGATCCGCCGCACCGTGTACGCCGAGGTGCCGCCGAAGGTGGAATACGACCTCACCGAGATCGGCGAGAACCTGCGACCGGTGGCCGGTCTGCTCGAGTCGTGGGGCGAGCAGTACCGGCGAAGCATCCACCCGGACAACCCGCAACAACGATGAGGTCCGGGCATACCACCGCAATCGACGGTTCACCGGTCGCCGACCTGGTCCCACATCGCCACGCCGAACGCCGGGTCTCGGTGCCCCGGGCAGAGACCCTGTCCGCCTTCGGCGTTCTGTCGTCGCCGGAGAGCACCCACGCCGATCTGGATCGGTACATCGACGATTCGCTCTACGACCCGTACGACCGTGCCCATCGGCGTGGTGCGTTCAGTGAGGACTCCGGCGAATGACGACGCCGCGCCGGGTACTTGTCGATTGGCAGCACGCAGCCGACGATTATCGCGATACCCGCCGACTCGATCTGCCGGTGGGTCACATACGCCGGCTCCGGCGCCTGGATACCACCCCTCCCATTCGGGGCTACGTGCTGCCCCGGAGCTGGTGCCGAGGCAGAACGACGACCAAGGTCCTGACGTCCACATGACCGAATCGCTTACGGGATCGCTTCCCATCCGCCCCAGGGCCGCGGACCGTTGCGGCCGCGCAGAGAGTCGACGCGAAGCCGCGCCTGGGCCAAGCGGGCGGACTCGTACGCTGCGGCCTGTGCGGCCATACATGTCATCCGCGTTTCGCGTATGTCGCGCATAAGCTCGAACCCCGGCCATTCAGTGACGTCGTAGCCGTATGCCGCTACGAACGCGGCGTATTGCTCCGCGCTGATCCATCCGAATGAGGTGCGCTTGATGGCGGTCGAGGTCAGATCCCATTCGGGTGGGCCGATGGATGTACGTTCCAGGTCGAGGAACAGGGTCGTGCCCTCGTCTGTGGTGACGACGTTTCCTTCCCAGGCATCGCCATGGACGGGTCCCCACGGTAATCCGGCGATGCGGTGCGACCAGGCGTCCCGTAAGTCGTTCAGGTGCGAATATAGCCACTGGCGGTCTTCGTCCGGCAGGGTTTTCGCCGCATCGATCCGTTGTTCTAGCCGAACGAACGGGTCAATCGTGGAAAGGAATGCGGGCGGGTCGAGCGCGTGGAGTCTGCGGAGGGCTGTCGCGATTTCGGTGACGGTGCCGCCGCGGTGCGGTGGCAGTTCCTTCCAGAAGGTGACAGGCCGGTCGTCGATCATGACGAAGGTTGTCGGTATGTCGGCGGGTTCGACGGCGGGCACGTCGTTGCGGTGAAGCCAGTCGGCGATCAGCAGCTCATGTTCCGCGGCGGCGCGTTGACCGGGTTTCGCGATCCGGACGACGATGCGGGACTGCGGAAGCCGGTAGATGGCGTTTTCCGACACCTTGATCGGTACGAGGTCGAGGTCCGCCAGACCGGCTTTGATACAGGCTTCGCGTGCTACGGCCTCGAGGGCCTGCTCCCTCACCCGGCGGCCGCCTGCGTGAGGTCGACTCCTGCGCGGCGTGCGTAGGTGTGCAGTTCGTGGACGTCCTCGGCGGCGCGCATGGATTTGAGGCCGGCTGCGCGGCCGACTGCGGCCGCGCCGATTTGGGTGGCTTCGTCGGGGTCGCCGGTCGACATTGTCAGCGAGGCGAGTTTGATCATCGAGATCGTGCGGGACCGCTCCGCCTTGGCGGTATGGCCGGTAACGGCGGTTTCCAGTCGTGTGCGGGCCTCGCTGCGAAATTTGCCGTTGATCGCGATATCGAAACAACGCGTGCCCGGTATCGCCGGCGTGCTGGGCGGCATCGTAGTAGGACATCCAGCTCGGACCTTCGGCCGGCTTGGCGTGGCTGAACTGTTCGTCTGCGCGCCCCACTGCGGTGGTGACCGCGTCGACGTCACCGAGTTTGCCGTAGGCGCGGGCCTGGGTGGTGAACAGCATGGCGCGTTCGGTGGCGGTGAGCCGGTCGGAGTGCAGGAATGCTCTGGTCGCGAGGCGCAGCCCGTCTTTCGGCTTGCCGGTCCAGATGGCGTGGCGCGCCATCGAGGACAGAATCTTGGCGCGAAGTTGCCAGGCGTCGGCTTCCTCTGCGCATTTCAGCGCCAGGCCGAACATATCGGCGGCATCTTTGTGCACGCAGGCGTCGAATGCCATGAACCCCGCTGTGTGGCTCAGGTATCCCACGGCGGCATACAGATCGCTGCGTTGCCCTGGTGCACAACCAGCGTGCAGGTAGCCCACCGCGACCCGCAGCTGAGCGGCGACCACCTCACGGACAAGTCCCCCACCATAAAGAGCGTCCCAGCTCGCGAAGAGGTCGGAGGCGGCGCGCAACTGTTCGATCTCGGCGGCGCCGACGCGCGTAGGTATTGCAGTGGAGCCGGTGTCGTTGAGCAGTTGCAGGAGGCCGTGAGGGGAGACGGCTGCTGTCGCCGTGACGGCCGCCGAGGCCCGCAGGAATTCGTTGCGGCTCACTTCGTCGAGCGTAGACCCGGTGGGCACCTTGAACGACAGTAATTCGGCAGGGATACGCAGTACCTGCGTCCAGCGGATGAGTTCTGGTCATGTGCTCGGAAGCCGCTCCCGTCTCGATGCGGCTGATCTGGGCTTGGCTGGGGTCGAGCCAGTGGGGACCTTCTTCTGATCACCGATCGGTAGACGGAATACAATTATCCTACTGTGACGCCCGTCGACCGAGAAGCAGATCGCCCAGCACGTCCATAATCGGATACCGCCTGGCGTAGGTCTCACCGCTCTGTTCGATCACGTCGGCCTGCGAAACGATTCGGGCCAGCTGACCGTCGAGATGGTCGACGGACGGTACAAAAACCGCCTCGGCCCGGTGCGATCTGATTCGGTCTTCGAGCGTCACCAACCGTTGAGCGTGGGAAGCATCGGTGCGGATCAGTTCCCGCAGATCGTAGCCGAAACGAATGGCCAGCCGCCACATCCGGTGCTCATCCAGCTCCAGGCCCTCACGACTGAGGTCAGCACGCAAATACGACACAGCAGGTACGCTCTCGCCCGGCGTCATCGCTGCGTACCGGCCGAACCAGCCGGGTCGCAACCACGTGGCGGTGCATCGGTATGCGCCGCTCGGTATCGGGCAACCACACCATCGATTTCGTCCTGCAACCTCGGCGTGCGGGTGATTTGATCCCGTAGTCCGGATGCAACCCGCGACATCGTTACTGCGTCGGCGGATCCGATTTCACGCAGGATCGCATGGACTTCTGAAGACTGCAGCCGTTCCGGCCATCGTTCATGGATCAAGAGTCGCAACGCATTCGCCGTCGCGGCTGTGACAATTTGTCACACGGTCTACGGCCCGCTGCTTCCAAAGATTACGCCACGGGCCGCATCTCGGTGCCCGGCAGCGTCTCGAACAATGGTTTGGATGTCGGAACGATGAGGGCTCCACGATAATTCGGACACAGCTTTGGAGGGGTCGCCGACGAGCACCGCGGGCTCGGGCGCTGGTGGCCGATGCACGAGATCAATTCGGCGACCGGTGTAGTTCTCGACTGCGGAAACAACATCGAGAACGCTGGTCCCGTGTCCACTGCCGATGATGTACCGCTCGGCTTCGCCCGGTGGTGGGGCCTTGTCGAGGCACGCACCGAAAGCGGCAGCCGCGTCCTGGATGTGCAGGTAGTCCCGAACCGCTTTACCGTCGCCGTTTACCTCCAGCCTCGAATGTTCGGCTGCGGCGGCCAGAGCCCGAGGGACGAGACGGGTCGGGTCGGGGTCGAACCCGCCGGCTACATTCATCAAACGCAAGATGGTCGCGGATAGACGTCCTGTGCGTGCTTGCGATTCGATTGCCAGCTCGGCCGCGAGTTTGCTGGCGGCGTATGGGTGTGGCGGCGCATCGGGCAACTCCTCGGTCATCGGCTGATGATCCGGGGTTCCATACACCGCGCCGGTCGACGCAAAGATCAGGCGGGCGACTCCGGCATTCTCCATGGCACTCAGAAGAGCGATCGTTCCGCCGGTGTTGACACGAAAGTAAATGAGCGGGTCACCTGTCGATTCCCGTGCCCGGGTAAGACCGGCGAGGTGTACCACCGCATCGATTTCATGGAGGGCTCTCTGAAGACTGCTCTCGTCGAGCAGATCTGATACCCGAATCTCGACGGATAGGGCCGTCCGTTCGGTTCGTACCATTGCCACCGGCTCATGCCCGACAGATACAAGACGGTCCACGACCGCACGGCCCAGGTAGCCGTTTGCCCCGGTCACAAGAATACGCACCTGCCCATACTCGCACTATGGAAGCAGCATTGCCCGATGCCGCCAGGTGAGCGCAATACAGGCGGCAGCAGCGGGGGCCAGTGGCTCATGGTTCAGCGCACGGCGAACATTGTCCGCACTCCATGGCGTTCCGACCGTGCCGTCCCCGAGTGTTTCGATCTCACCCTCGGCGTTCTGGGCTACGAGCCCCGAGAACGCTCGGTCGAACGTCTCCGCTTCGAAGACCGTGGTTGTCAGGATTTCACCGGCCGGGGCCAGCGGGTCCAACCCCACCCCGAAACACCATGCTCGGATCCTTCCCTCCCGGCGAGCTCGAGACAAGAAAGCGTAAGGCTCCGCCGCATAGTCCACCGAGGTCCCGCGACTGCCGTCGTGCTCCGGCGCATCCAGGAATTCTTCGAAGAATTCCCTGAGCATATTCCGCCAGAGCGCGAAATCTCGTGCAACATTCCAAGGGCCGATTGCCGCCGGCTGAAACACCCCTGCGGGAATGATATGAGTCAATCCCGCTGCAAGAGTCACCGATCCCCGTCCTCTTCGGTGAAGGAAGAAGCTGTCGCCGCCCTTGCCCCTGCGGATCGTCAAGGTGTTGATACTCGGCAGCAACGCTCGGCGCCCCGTTTCGAACAGATCGCCGATTCGCTCTCGGAACGGAAGTTTCCCGAGTTCTAGACGACCAGGGCTACCCGACGTGACCCATGCCGCGGCGGTCTCATGCGCCAGCGCCTCGCAGACATCGACCATGTCGAAATAGGTTGTCAGGCCGAAGCGCATCCGACCGCCGCCATGCTCGAATTCGGCATCGAGCAATCTGTACGACGTGCGGTTTTCGAACAGGGCAGGTTGGGCAATTGCCCGAACCGCCTGGCTGTACCGCTCGTATCGCGGCCCATCGGGACGAACGGGTCGCACCGGCTCGCTTTCGACTTCGCCGCCGTTCAACAACGGTTCGTCCACATCGGAGACAAGGTCGAGATGGACAGCATCGAGGTCCAGGGGTTCAGGTGCCAACCAGCCTGGACGAGACAGGCAGTGTGTACCTTCGATCCGAACCGGATCCCAGTACATCCCAGCAGCAACTGCAGTCAACGCATGTCGATTCCGGTTCAAGGTCTGCCGCGTCAGCTTCCACTCTGCGATACTGGCACTCCAGTGTGGAGTGCGCACGCTACCGGACAATCCGAAGACCTCTGGAGCGATTTCCATAGCTTCAGCGAAGCGCAGGAGCTGTTCGACATCACGGCAGGTTCTCGACCCGTGCACGTACTTGGTTACGAGACTTCGCTCGACACCGAGAACCCGAGCCATCGCATCATGCGTTGTGATGCCACGGGCCTTCATGTAGGCCTTGATCACATCCCCGAGCTGAGAACCACGGTGGGCTGTCGGCATACCCCGAGCGTAAACCACTCACCGCACTGATTCGGTTCTTTGACGGCTACCGACGATGAAGGCCCGCTTCCCGGAATCGGGAAGCGGGCCTTGCATTTACGACCTTCACAGCCGAGAAGAAGACCTACTTGGCCTTCTCCAGGACCTCGACCAGCCGCCACCGCTTGGTGGCCGACGTGGGCCGGGTCTCCATCAGCTGCACGCGGTCGCCGACACCGGCGACCTCGTTCTCGTCGTGCGCCTTCACCTTGGAGGTGGTGCGGATGATCTTGCCGTAGAGGGCGTGCCGGTTACGGTCTTCCAGCTCCACGACGATCGTCTTGTTCATCTTGTCGGAGACGACGTAACCGACCCGAACCTTGCGGCGGCCGCGCTCCTGCTCTTTCTCGCTCATGCCGCATCTCCCTTGTCAGCGGGTCCGGTGGCCAAACCGAGCTCGCGCTCACGCATGACCGTGTAGATACGCGCGATCTCGTGACGCACCACACGCAGCCGGCGATTGTTGGTCAACTGACCCGTCGCCATCTGGAAGCGCAGGTTGAACAGCTCTTCCTTCGAGTCACGCAGGCGCTGAACGAGCTCGTCCTCGGTCAGCTCGCGGAGCTCTGCGGCCGGAGTACCGGTAGCCATCAGAACTGCTCCTCCCTCGTCACGATCCTGCACTTCATGGGGAGCTTGTGCATCGCGCGGCGCAGGGCCTCACGAGCGATCTCCTCGTTGGGGTAACTCATCTCGAACATCACGCGACCGGGCTTGACGTTCGCGACCCACCACTCCGGCGAACCCTTACCGGAACCCATACGGGTTTCGGCCGGCTTCTTGGTCAGCGGGCGATCCGGGTAGATGTTGATCCAGATCTTGCCGCCACGCTTGATGTGGCGGGTCATCGCGATACGTGCCGACTCGATCTGCCGGTTGGTCACGTACGCCGGCTCCAGAGCCTGGATGCCGAACTCGCCGAACGCCACCGAGGTGCCGCCCTTGGCGAGACCGCTGCGGCTCGGGTGATGCTGCTTACGGAACTTGACCTTGCGGGGCATCAGCATGGGTCAGCCCTCCTGCTTTTCTGCCGGGGGCTCGGCCACCGCGGTAGCGGCGCGCCCGGCCTCGGTGCTGGTCGCAGTGGTGCCGGAGGAACCGGAACGACGCGGGCGGCTCGGGCGCTCCCGGCGCGGGCGATCGCCGGCCGGGGCGCTGGGGGCGGGCAGCTCACGCTTGCCGCCGACGATATCGCCCTTGTAGATCCAGACCTTGACACCGATACGACCGAAGGTGGTCTTGGCCTCGTACAGGCCGTAATCGATATCGGCGCGCAGGGTGTGCAGCGGGACACGGCCTTCGCGGTAGAACTCCGAGCGCGACATCTCGGCGCCACCGAGGCGGCCCGAGCACTGCACACGGATGCCCTTGACGTTCGGCGAACGCATGGCCGACTGGATGGCCTTACGCATCGCGCGACGGAACGCCACACGGTTCGACAGCTGTTCGGCGACACCCTGGGCAACCAGCTGGGCATCCGATTCGGGGTTCTTGACCTCGAGGATGTTCAGCTGCACCTGCTTCTTGGTGAGCTTCTCCAGTTCGGCGCGGATACGGTCGGCCTCGGCGCCACGGCGGCCGATGACGATACCCGGACGCGCGGTGTGGATATCGACGCGGACCCGATCACGGGTGCGCTCGATCTCCACCTTGGAGATGCCGGCCCGCTCCATGCCGGTGCTCAGCAGTTTGCGGATGGCGACGTCTTCCTTGACGTAGTCCGCGTACTGCTTATCGGCGTACCAACGGGACTTCCAGTCGGTGGTGATACCGAGGCGGAAGCCGTGGGGGTTGATCTTCTGTCCCATTTACTTTGCCCCTCCCTTCCGGCGGCCACGAGTGCCACCGGCGGTGGGGACGCTCTCGACCTCGATGGTGATGTGGCTGGTGCGCTTGCGGATCCGGAACGCCCGGCCCTGGGCGCGCGGCTGGAACCGCTTCATGGTCGCGCCCTCGTCGACATAGGCCGTCGAGATGACCAGGGTGTCCGGGTTGAGGCCGAGGTTGTTCTCGGCGTTCGCCGCGGCACTCGCCACGACCTTGGCGACCGGGGTGCTGGCGGCCTGCGGGGCGAACCGGAGCAGGTCGAGCGCATCGGAGACGCGCTTACCGCGGACCAGGTCCACGACCCGGCGAGCCTTCATCGGGGTCACGCGCACGTGCTTGGCGGTCGCGCGCGCAGTCGGATTCTGCGTTTCTGTGCTCATCGCCGCTTGCTCTTCCGATCTTCCTTGACGTGGCTGCGGAATGTCCTCGTCGGCGCGAACTCACCGAGCTTGTGCCCGACCATGTTCTCCGAGACGAACACCGGCACGTGCTTGCGACCGTCGTGGACGGCGAAGGTGTGGCCGATGAAATCGGGGGTGATGGTCGAACGACGCGACCAGGTCTTGATGACCTGCTTGGTGCCCTTGTCGTTCTGCACGTCCACCTTCGCCTGGAGGTGGTCGTCGACGAACGGGCCTTTCTTGAGGCTGCGTGGCATTTCTTACCTCCTCCTTAGCGCTTCTTGCCGGTGCGACGGCGACGGACGATGAGCTTGTCGCTCGGACGGTTCGGCTTGCGGGTGCGGCCTTCCGGCTGACCCCAGGGCGAGACCGGGTGGCGACCACCGGAGGTCTTGCCCTCACCACCACCGTGCGGGTGGTCGACCGGGTTCATGACGACACCACGGACCGTGGGACGGCGTCCCTTCCAGCGCATACGGCCGGCCTTGCCCCAGTTGATGTTCGACTGTTCGGCATTGCCGACCTCGCCGACGGTGGCGCGGCAGCGCACGTCGACGCGGCGGATTTCACCGGAGGGCATACGCAGCGTGGCGTAGGGGCCTTCCTTACCCAGCAGCTGGATGCTGGCACCGGCCGAGCGGGCCATCTTGGCGCCGCCGCCGGGACGCAGCTCCACCGCGTGGATGGTGGTACCGGTGGGGATATTGCGCAGCGGCAGGTTGTTGCCGGGCTTGATATCCGCGGTCGGTCCGGACTCGATCTTGGTGCCCTGCACCACGCCGCGGGGGGCAATGATGTAGCGCTTCTCGCCGTCGAGGTAGTGCAGCAGCGCGATATTGGCGGTGCGGTTGGGGTCGTACTCGATATGAGCGACCTTGGCCGGTACACCGTCCTTGTCGTGCCGGCGGAAGTCGATCAGCCGGTAGGCGCGCTTGTGACCGCCACCGCGATGACGGGTGGTGATCCGGCCGTGGCCGTTACGGCCACCGCTCTTGGTCAGCGGGCGAACCAGCGACTTCTCGGGGGTCGACCGGGTGATCTCGGCGAAGTCCGAGACGGACGACCCGCGGCGGCCCGGGGTAGTCGGCTTGTACTTACGGATTGCCATGAGTTCTTCTCTGCTTTCTGGACTCCCCGCCGCTTACGCGACCGGGCCTCCGAAGATCTCGATGGGCTTGCTGTCGGCCGAGATGGTCACGAGCGCGCGCTTGGTGTCCTTGCGCTTGCCGTAACCGAAGCGGGTCCGCTTGCGCTTGCCCTGACGGTTGGCGGTGTTGACGCTGGTGACCTTCACCCCGAAGACCTTCTCGACCGCGATCTTGATCTGGGTCTTGTTGGAGTCCGGGTGCACGATGAAGGTGTAGGTGCCCTCCTCGATCAGACCGTAGGACTTCTCCGAGATGACCGGCGCCAGCAGGATGTCGCGCGGATCGGCGATGGTGCTCACTTGCTCTCCTCCTGTGCAGCCTCAGCCGGGCCGTGCACGAAGGCGTTGAGCGCCTCGACGGAGAACACGACTTCGTCGCTGTCCAGCACGTCGTAGGTGTTCAGCTGGTCCGGTGCGATGGTGTGCACGTATTCCAGGTTGCGGGCACTCTTCCAGGCAGTGACGTCCTCGCGGCCGACGACCAGGAGGAACTTCTTACGGTCCGAGAGCTCGGACAGGAAGGTCTTCGCGGTCTTGGTCGAGGGGTCCTGGCCCGCGACGAGCTCGCTGATCACGTGGATCCGCTCGTTCCGCGCCCGATCCGACAGCGCACCACGCAGGGCGGCCTGGATCATCTTCTTGGGGGTGCGCTGGCTGTAGTCGCGCGGCTTGGGGCCGTGCACGGTGCCACCGCCGGCGAACTGCGGGGCGCGGGTCGAACCCTGGCGGGCGCGGCCGGTGCCCTTCTGGCGGTACGGCTTCTTACCACCGCCGCGGACTTCACCGCGGGTCTTGGTGGAATGCGTGCCCTGGCGGGCGGCGGCCTGCTGGGCCACGACCACCTGGTGCATCAGCGCGATATTCGCGGTCGCATCGAAGATCTCGGCGGGGAGATCGACGGTGCCGTTGGTCTTGCCACCGAGTTCTTTGACCGGCAGCGTCAGATTCGCCTTCTTCTCGAGGCTGGTCATGCGTGCGCACCACCCTTCACGGCGCTCTTGACGATCACGACGCCGCCCTTGCGACCCGGGATCGCTCCCTTGATCAGCAGCAGGCCGTTCTCGGCGTCCACCTTGTGAACCGACAGGTTCTGCGTGGTGACGCGGTCGTTACCCATACGGCCCGACATGCGCATGCCCTTGAACACGCGGCCGGGGGTGGCGCAGCCACCGATGGAACCCGGGCGACGGTGCACGGCCTGGGCACCGTGCGAGGCACCCTGGCCACGGAAGCCGTGGCGCTTCATGGTGCCGGCGAAGCCCTTGCCCTTGCTGGTGCCGGTGACGTCGACGTAGGTGCCCTCTTCGAACGCGTCGGCCGAGATCTCCTGGCCGACCTCGAAGGTGGACACGTCCGCGACGCGGATCTCCGCGACATGACGGCGCGGGGTGACACCGGCCTTGGCGAACTGGCCGGATTCCGGCCTGTTCACCTTGCGGGGGTCGATGGCGCCGAACGCGACCTGCACGGCGCTGTAGCCGTCGCGCTCGACGGTACGGATCTGGGTGACCACATTCGGTCCGGCCTTGACGACGGTGACCGGGACGACCCGGTTCTTGTCGTCGAACACCTGGGTCATGCCCAGTTTGGTGCCCAGGATGCCGGCCGCGGGCCTGCTCTTGTTGTCAGTCATATCGAGAGTCCCCGTCACTGGATATTGACGTCGACGCTGGCCGGCAGGTCGATGCGCATGAGGGCATCCACCGTCTTCGGCGTCGGGTCGAGGATGTCGATCAGCCGCTTGTGCGTACGCATCTCGAAGTGCTCGCGCGAGTCCTTGTACTTGTGCGGCGAACGGATGACGCAGTACACGTTCTTCTCGGTCGGCAACGGCACCGGCCCGACGACCCGGGCCCCGGTGCGGGTCACCGTTTCGACGATCTTGCGCGCAGACGCGTCGATCGCCTCGTGGTCATAGGCCTTGAGCCTGATGCGGATCTTCTGTCCCGCCACGCTAAGTGTCCTTTTCTCCGCTTTCGTCCGTGATCCGGATACCGGCTAGGGCGTCCGTACCACCTTCATTTGCACAGCCCGAACACACGATGACGTCCCGTGCCGGATCGGTCAGGGCCCGGAGGAGGCAGCCTGCGTAACCACGCAGGGCCCCCGATCAGGCACCAAACCAACACAGTGGAGACCACGACCAGGGATAACCCAGTCCGTGCCGCTGTTCATCTGTCATGGTTCTCCGGTCCACGCGGTCGGGCGTGTCGCCTTTCCGCTCATTCCTCGGCCCCGGAAGAATTCTTCGATCGTGGCCTGCGGAACTTCGTCCCGGACGTACCCGCACCGCATTCGGTGAGGTACTCGCTGGTTTTACTCACCCCGCCCAGCCGTGCCATTTCATGGAAATGACGGCGACCCGGGGCAAGGCAACCCGAACAGTATGCACGAGCCCCCCGAGGCGTTTCAAATCGGGGTCGGCCGAGGTCCGGCACCGCGGCAACCATACCGCGCAGGGCCTATCTTACCGCTGAGTAAGATAGCGGCATGACGAACCTCACCGGTACCTACCGCGGCTGGCGCAAACTGCCGGACAACGCCCTCGGCCACGGCCTGTTCTCGCTGTCGATGGTGGCCCGCGTACCTTATTTCGCCACAGTCCTGCCCCGGGTGGTCCGGTTGGAACCCGGCCTCTGCGAGGTCAAGGCGCCGAAATGGTTCGGCGTACACAACCATCTCGGCACCTTCCACGCCATCGCCGCCTGCAACCTCGCGGAGATCGCCATGGGCATGCTGAGCGAGGCAACGGTCCCCACCACGCACCGCTGGATCCCCAAGGCGATGCAGGTCCAGTACCTGACCAAGGCCACCACCGGTCTCCGTGCCGTGGCCGAACTCACGGAGACACCCGACTTCGCCACCATCACCGAGGGCCGCGACCTGACCGTCCCCGTATCGATCTACGACAAAACCGGTCGCGAGGTGGTGCACGCCGAAATCACCACCTGGGTCACCCCCAAGAACTGACAGGGCAGTTGCTCTCCCCCGCCGGACGCCGTTGAATGCGTTACATGTCAGCCAGCACCGACAAATTCGATATCTGCGTCGTCGGGCTGGGCCCGTCCGGCCGGGCACTCGCCCACCGCGCCACCGTGGCCGGCCTGCGGGTGGCGGCCGTGGATCCCCGGCCCGACCGCCTGTGGCCGCCGACATTCTCCTGCTGGATCGACGAACTGCCGGAGTGGTTGCCGCACAGCGTGATCGCGAGCCGGATCCCGGCACCGGTCGTCTGGACCACGTCCGAGCTCCGGATCGAACGCCCCTACTGCGTGCTGTCGAAACCGCTGCTGCGGGACGCGCTGCCGCTCGACGACGCCCGGGTGTTCGCGGGGCGCGCGGCCCGGGTGGATGCGCATGAGGTCGAGCTCGCCGACGGGACGGTGATCCGGGCGACGGTGGTGGTCGATTCCCGCGGAATGCCGGGGCCGGGTGACCGCCGTACCGCCAGCGCGCACGGGATCTTCGTCGCCGCCGAAACCGCGGAGCCGATCATTCGCGAAGGCGAGGGACTGCTGCTGGACTGGCGGCCGGAGAACGGCGCCGGGCCCGACGAACCGCCTTCTTTCCTGTACGCGGTACCCCTCGGCGACGGCACGGTGATCTTCGAGGAGACCAGCCTGGGGTTGCGGGGCGGTATGCCGCAGCACGAACTGCGCAGGCGCACCCTGAATCGGCTGGCCGCACACGGTATCGAACTGACCGGGGAGGAACCGAGCGAAGCCGCACACTATCCGCTGGACACCCCGCCGCCGGCCAAGGGCGTCGGACGGGTGGTGCCGTTCGGTTCCCGCGGCGGGATGATGCATCCCTGCACCGGCTACAGCGTGGCCGATTCGTTCGCACTGGCCGATACCGCAGTCGCCGCGATCCAGCGCGGCGAGGATGCGATCGCCGCGCTGTGGCCGTGGCGGGCGCGCCTCACGTACTGGATGCGTATGCGCGGACTGTGGGGGCTGGGCCGATTGACCACCGAACAGTCCGTCGCCATGTTCGATTCCTTCTTCTCCGCTTCCCCGCGCGGGCAGCGGGCACTGCTGTCGGCGCACGACGACTACGCCGCGCTGGGGACGGTGCTTTTCAACACCGTCGCCCACACCTGGCCGTTCCGCTGGCGCTACGACCTGGTCGGCTGGACCAACCGCAACCGGTGGGTCGATTATCCCTTCGCCCCGGCGGTGCCTGCCGACAGCCGGAATTAACCCCAGTAGTCCGGGTCCGGTGACTGGTAGTGGCCCGGCGGTGCCTGTCGGCCATCGACCGGCGATACCGGACCGACTGCTGGTGGTAACCCGGCCGGCCTTGCCTGTCGGCGGCCGGACAACCCACCGGCTGACCCGAATGGGCGCGGGATATCCCTTCCCGACGGACGGCCCGAAGCCCGGTGCCCGGTGCCCGGTGCCCGGTGCCCGGATAACACTTCCCCGCCGCGCTGGGATCCTCAGCCGCTGGTCTCGGACGCCTTACGGTAACCGCGAACCGCCGGGTAGCCGAAGATCAGGATGACCCCACCGACCCACAGCAGGGTGTCGATGAGCGGTTCGGCGACGGGACCACCGTAGGAAAGCCCTTTCATCGCCTCGATGGCGCAGCTCATGGGCTGGTTCTCCACGGTGGAACGCAGCCAGGTCGGGTAGGCCTCGATGAGCACGAAACCGGAGTTGAAGAACAGCAGCAGGTTGGTGAGCAGGCCGACCATCTGCACCAGCAGGGGCCCTTCTGTGATGGCAGCGATCGAGGTGATGAACACCGCGAATCCGATACCGAACAGAATGGGGATCCCGATGAGCCCGAGGGCGGCCAGCGGCCCCTGTTCGAACCGGAAACCGATACAGAAGCCCACGGCGATCACGATCAGTGTGGTGACCAGCACCCTGATCGCCTCGGCCAGCAGCCGGCCGGTGAGACCGGCCGCACGATGAATCGGCATGGTCCAGAAACGGCCGAGTAGCCCGGTCGCCTTCTCGGTTTTGAAGCCGAGCGCGCTCACCACGGCCCCGATCATCGCCGCGATCAGCGTGATCATCGGGACCGTGCCGTAGACGGCCGGTTTCCCGGAGAAACTCGAAATGGACTCGTCGAGCACGATCCAGAACATCACCAGGGTCAGCGCCGGGTACACGATGGTCTGGATGGTGGTCGACGGATCGCGCAGCCAGCCCGTCAGCAGCCGTTTGCATTCGACCCAGCTGTGCACCGCCCAGGCCACCGGCGAACTCTCGGCCCGGGCAGCGACCGCCGGCAGGTCGATCGCTGCGGCCGACGGCGCGAAACGTTCGCGGTCCCCGGGTGTCTTCGCAGAGGTGTCGACCATACTCATGCGCGCCTCACACTCGCCCAGACCGCGAACGGCACGAACAGCACCGCCCCGGCGACCAGCCAGATCAACCCGACGCGCAGCACCTCCCAGCTGACACCGTCGCCCGCCATATCGCGCAGGGCGTAGGCGAACTGGGTGATGGGCTGATTGCGGACGAAGGGCTGGACCCATTCCGGGAACTGCGTCTCCGGTACGAAACCGCAGGACATCATGCCGAAGATCAAGGTCGGCAGGGTCAACGCCTGGCTCAGCGCCTGTGGGCTCTTCGTCAGGCTGCCCAGGCCATCCGCGCCGATCGCCAGCATGGTGCCGACCGCGAGCGCGAAGGCACAGAACCCGACGGTTTGTCCCCACCCGGCGGTGAATTCGAACCCGATGATGTGCCCGTAGATCAGCGCGGCGGTCAGCGAAACCACCGAACGGACGAGTCCGGCCGCGATTCGCGAGGTCAACGGCACGAGCAGGCCGATCGGCATGGTCTGCAGCCGGGTGCTGAACCCGGTGCGCGCCTCGAAGGCCGCCAGCTGCGCGTTCGACATCATGGTGAACGCCATGGTTTGCAGTACGACGATGGGCATGACGAACTGTGCGTAGTCGATGCCCTGGAATTGCATCACCAGACGCAGCGGCAGATAGAAGCCCACGGTGAACACGAGCGGTGTGAGGATGGCGCCGATCAACTCGCCCTTGCTGACCATGGTCCAGACGACCCGGCCGGTGAGTGCCCGCCATTGCGCGAAGTACGAGACATGTGTCCGCGGCAGCTCGGCGAAGAGTCCGGTGCGGTCGATCGCGGGAGCGCTCATATGGGCTCACCCGGCCGCTCGGTTCCACCGGTGAGGCCCGTGATGGAAAGGAAGACATCGTCGAGAGACGGGCGCCGCAGCCCGATATCGGCAAGCCTGATCTCGGCGGCATCCAACCGGCGCAACGCCTCGGCGAGTGTCGCGGCGCCCTCCGGCGCGGGGATGGAAAGCCGCTCGGCATCGTCGAGATCGGCCGCGACCGCGGACGGGACGAGATCACCCAGCGCTGCGGCGGCACGACGTACCTCGGCGGGATCCAGCGGTACGACTTCGCAGTAGCTGCCGCCCGTCTTCTCCTTGAGTTCGTCGGCGGTCCCTTCGGCGATCACCGTGCCTTTGTCGATCACGATGATGTTGTCCGAGAGCACATCGGCTTCTTCGAGGTATTGGGTGGTCAGCAGAACGGTGATGCCCTGATCCTTCAGGGCGTTCACCAGCTCCCAGACGCCCTGCCGGCTCCGCGGGTCGAGACCGGTGGTCGGTTCGTCCAGGAACACCACTTCCGGCCGGACCACCAGCCCGCAGGCGATATCCACCCGGCGCCGCATACCGCCCGAATACTGGTGCACCGGGCGGCGGCCGGCGGCGACGAGATCGAATTCGGCGAGCAGTGTGTCCGCGCGTTTACGCGCGGCAGATTTACTCAAGCCCATCAACCGGCCGAACAGTTCGAGGTTCTCCCGCCCCGACAGGTTCAGGTCCAGCGCCGCGTACTGGCCGGTCATCATGATCGAACGGCGCACCGCCGCCGGGTTCTGCCGGACATCGTGACCGGCCACGATCGCCCGCCCGGCGTCCGGCCGCAGCAGGGTCGACAGGATTTTGACGGTAGTGGTTTTACCGGCGCCGTTGGGTCCGAGGATGCCGAGCACCGTACCGCGCTCGGCGGTGAAGCTCACGCCCCGCAGCGCGTGTACCTCGCCGAACGATTTGGTGATCCCGTCGACTTCGACTGTCGTCGCCCCAGCGGTGGTTCCGGGTCCGGGAGTCCGGCGGGTCGCCCTGTTCGCCTCCGCAGGTGGGTCGTCCGGCCGGGCCGCGACGCTGCCGGCCGGCTCGGCGGGCGTATCGCCCGGCTCAGCCGGAGACACTTCGTTGCGGGCGGCTGTCCCGGCATCATTCGAACTCGGCATCAACTCTCCACTATCGGCCGGATGGGGCGGTGGGGCGGACCGGCGCATCGGTATCCCGCTGGATGATCCCCGGCGCCGGTCGCGATGTTACCGATCGGCGTTTCGGCGGCCCGGTCGCCGCCGGTACCCCACACGGGATACGGACCAACTGTGCGTTTGCTCACAGCAGTAAATGGGCGGACCATCACCCCTGGTCGGCGGTGCAATGACAGCGCACGGGCAGTGCGAGTGCCTTGTCGGCGTGGCCGCCACCACCATAATCTGACGTGCATGGCCGATACCGCGCAGCCCGAGGTGGCGGCGCGTTCGGGAGGATCCGGCCGACCGAGCGTGCTCACCTCCTACGATCCCCGCACCGGAGAGATCGTCGGCAACTACTCCATCGCCGGACCGGGCGAACTCGAACGCGCCGTGTCCGATGCCCGTTCGGCCGAGAGCTGGTGGTCCACAGCAGGTTTCGGTCCGCGTAAACGATTGCTGCTGGAGTGGAAGCGCGTTATCGCGCGCCGCGCAGCACAATTGGTGGAGATCCTGCGCGAGGAAACCGGTAAACCCGAGGCCGATGCCGCGATCGAGGTGATGCTCGCGGTGGAGAACCTCGATTGGGCCGCGCGCAACGCCGGCCGCGCATTGGGCCGGCGCACACTGGCGTCGAACTGGCTCACCCGCAACCAGCACGCGTCGGTCGGCTATCTGCCGCTCGGTGTGGTGGGGGTGCTCGGGCCTTGGCAGAACCCGGTCTTCACCCCGATGGGCTCGATCGCGTACGCCATGGCCGCCGGTAATGCCGTGGTTTTCAAACCTCATGAGCTCACCAGCGGTACCGGTTTGTGGCTGGCGTCGACGTGGCAGGAAGTCGCGCCGGACAAACCGGTGCTGTCGGCGGTCACCGGCGATGATTCCACCACGGCCGCACTGTGCCGCGCCGGTGTCGACAAAATCGCGTACGCGGGCCCGGAGGCCCAGGGCCGGGAAGTGATCTCGCTGTGCGCGCAGACCATGACCCCGGTCGTGGTGGAGAACTCCGGTAAGGGCGCCATGATCGTGCACGTCGATGCGAAAATCGACGATGCCGCCGAGGCGGCGGTTTTCGGCGCCATGGCGAATGCGGGCCAGAACGCGACCGGCGTCCAGCGCGCCTACGTGGCGGCGTCGGTGTACGACCAGTTCCTCGATCTCGTCGTGAAGCGGGCGCGGGCACTGCGCCCCGGAGCCGACCGCCGGTCGTCCTACGGGCCGATGATCCTGGAATCGCAGACCGAGGTGGTGCGTAAACAGGTCCGCGACGCCCTGGCCCGCGGCGGCCGCGCGGTCGTCGGCGGCCTGGACTCGATTCGCGAGCCCTATGTCGAGCCCATCGTCCTGGCCGATGTCCCGGAAGAGAGCATCGCCATCACCGAGGAAGGTATCGGCCCGGTCCTCATCGTGAACAAGGTGCGCGATCTCGACGACGCTGTCACCCGCATCAACGATGCCGGTCGCGGTATCGCGGTATCGGTGTTCACCCGCGATATCGCCGAGGTCGAAATCTATGCGGAACGATTGCGGGCGGGGGTGGTCACGGTCAATACCGCCACCACCTACGCGAGCATCCCGGCGCTACCGTTCGGCGGTGTGGGCGAGTACGGGCAGGGACACAGCCACGGCGATCTGGGCCTGCGCGAATTCAGCCGGACGCTGTCCATCGCCCGGAATCGCTACGGAGAAGCCCTCGGTCTGTCCGGTTTCTACCGGAACGCGCGGCGACTGCGGTTCGCGCGCACTGTTTTCCGATTCCGGCACGGGTAACGCCCGGCCGCGAAAACCGCCCCGGCCGGCCGAACCGGTACCGGCGGTTCGGCCGGGCGATTCAGCGGGGCGCGGACCCGAGCAGTGTGGCCATCATCAAGGCGTGCAACCTGGCGATCTGCTGCGGGCGGGAATCGAAGCGGATCAACCGGCCCACATCGATCACCTGACCGATCGCCGAATGCACCCGGAAACGCGCCTCGGTGGGATCGTCGTCGAGCAGGTTCGCCCATTCGTGCACGTTCTGCCGCTGGATCGCGCGCAGTTTGTGCTGTTCGGCCTGCGGCAGGTTCGGGAATTCCGCGTAGTAGACCGGCATGATCTCCGGCATGGCGAAACTGAGCCGCAGATACCGGTCGGCGATCTTGTCCACCGCGTCCGCGCGGCCACTGGCCTCCGCCAATGCTTCGGTGATCGCGAACGCGAGCCGGTCGCCCGTGCGGTGGAACGCCGCGGCCAGCAGATCGGATTTACTGCTGAAGTACCGGTAGACGCTGGAGGCATTGATACCGACGGCGGCGCCGATCTCCTCGATACTGGCCTCGTGATAACCGCGACGGCCGAAGATGCGGATCGCCTCGGTGAGCAGCTGTTCCCGCTTGGAGGTCACCGGCAGACCGCGCGGCTGCGGATCGGGTTCACCGGGACCCGGTGCGGGCGGGAGTTCGGTGCGCACGATCGCCCACGCCATATCGCACAGCAGCGGCAGCAGTTTTGTGCTCGACAGGGCGGTTCGATGGGCCGAGATACTGCCGATCACACTGAGCACCGCGGCCGCCAGCAGGGCGATGTCCTCCGGTGGCGCGTCGGGGCGCAACTTCTCGATCGGCCCGGCGAAGGCGCGGTTGATCTCGTTGTAGAGGGTGCGGATCCGGGCGCGGTCGGGCTGCTCCAGGTACCGGCCCTCCCACCGGTACAGGCCGGCCTCGCGGCGGATTTCGATGGTGTGCTCGGCCACCGCGCGGATCAGGTCGTCGAGGTGCTGTTCGGGGGTCGCGCCGGGTTCGTCCGCGCCGCGTGCGGCGTCCAGGAGTTGCCGGGCGCCTTCTTCGGCGGCGGCCACCAGCAGCGCGTATTTGTTGGCGAAATGGCGGTACAGCGCCGGACCGGAGATACCTACCTCGGCCGCGATCTCGTCCACGCCGACCGGATAGTAGCCGCGCTCGCTGAACGCGCGGGCCGCCGCGCGCATGATCTGCACTTTGCGATCCTTGGGACGCCGTCGTCCACCCTGGCCGTTGCCACGGTCGGCCGGACGAATGCGCACCGGGTCCACCCGGCTGCTCTCCGCGACCATGCATTCTCCGTTCCGTCGGCGGCGCCGCCGGTGTTGACAGCGCCCGACAAGTCAACCTAAGTTAACCACAATTCGCAATGTTAACCGGTATTCGCAGGCCGGTCGGCACCGGACAGCACCCGATGGAGCGCAAATGGTCAACACAGATTCCCCCACAACACAGCCGGCGGGTTTCTCCGCGGTCCACGACGGCCGGGTGCTACGGGTGACGCTCACCAAACCCAAACGGAAGAACGCCCTCGATTACGACAGCCTGGTCGCGCTCGGCGATACCTTCCTCGACGCGGCTCAGGACAAATCGGTCCGGGTCGTCGTACTCACCGGTGCGGGTGGTGATTTCTGCACCGGCGCGGACCTGGCCGCCAGCGCCGAGGAAGGCGCCCGCGGCATCACTCCCGACATGGTGATGGATGCCGCGAACCGTCTGGTCCGCGCCATCGTGGATATGCCGGTCCCGGTGATCTCCCGGATCCGCGGCGCGGCCGCGGGTGTCGGTGTCGGTATCGCACTGGCCGCCGACCTGGTCTACGCCGAAGCCGACTCCTACCTGCTGCTGGCCTTCATCAATATCGGCCTGATGCCCGACGGCGGCGCCGCGGCACTGGTCGCCGCGGCCGCGGGTCGGCCGCTGGCGGCCCGCCTGGCGCTGCTCGGCGAACGCCTTCCCGCCCCGGCCGCCCGCGCCGAGGGACTGTTCACCGACGTCCTGGAGACCACCGACGAACTGGACGCCGTCGTCGAGGCCGCCGCCGAGAAGATCGGCCACGGCCCCCGCCGGGCGCTGGAGCTCACCAAGAAGGCCCTCAACCGCGCCACCCTGGCCGCGCTGGACACCGCACTCGCCGACGAGAAGGCCGGGCAGGTGGAACTGTTGCAGTCGCCCGACTTCTTCGAAGGCGCCGCCGCCATGCTGGGCAAGCGCAAAGCGGTCTTCGCGGAGTAGATGCGCGCTCTGGACGACAGCGACGGCCCGGTCGAATCGACCGGGCCGTTGTTCATTTCCGGGAAAAACCACCGATCGACCGAGGCGGCGGAAAGCACCGAAAGAGCCCCCGGCGAATTCCGCCGGCTCGATCTCCGGGTGACAGTCAGTTCGTACAGAAAATGATGGCGGCCCGGACGATTCGACCGGGCCGCCATCATTCGATTTACCTCACGCCCTGTTCATCGGCGCGTTGCGGGATCAGACCCCCAGGCCACGGGCGAGCACCGGCCAGGACGCCCGGAACTCGTCTTCCCAGTAACCCCACGAGTGGGTACCCGAATCACGGAAGTTGAAGGTCGCGGGGATGCCCAGCGAATCCAACCGGCCCTTCAGGTTGTGGGTGCAGAAGTTCGTACCCGCTTCGATGACACCGCCGACCAGGATCTGGTTGGCCAGGCCGTAGGACCCCGGCAGGGTGTGCGGACCGTTCAGCGTGTCCCAGCGGCCGGGCAGGCCGTTACCGGTGGACACGTAGAGCTCCATACCGCGCAGCGCTTCGGCGTGCACATACGGATCGTTCGCGACCCACGCCTCGGAGCCCTGCGGACCCCACATGTTCATGGTGTCGCCGCCGCCCCACGTCTCGACGGTGAGCTTCACGAACTCCGAACCGACCGGGTCGCTGGTCTGCGCGCAACCACTGTAGGAGGCGGCCGCCTTGTACAGCCCCGGATTCCCGATCGGCAGAGCCAGCACGGTGGTGGCGGAGGTCGACAGACCGGCGAGGGCGTTCACACCGTTGGTGCCGAGCGCGCCGTCGACCAGCGGCGGCAGTTCCTCGGTGAAGAAGGTCTTCCACTTGTTGCGGCCGAGCGCCGGATCATCCTTGATCCAGTCGGTGTAATAGGTCCAGCTACCGCCGACCGGCTGGATGACGTTCACATTCTTGTCCGACAAGAACTCCAGCGTATTGGTCTGCGCCTGCCACGACGCGGAATCCTCGCCGCCGCCCGCCCCGTTCAGCAGATACAGCGTGGGCCGGGGCACCGAGGCATCGGCCGGACGCTGGACGTCGACGATGATCTCCCGGTCCATGGCCGTGGAGTGGACGTACAGGCGCAGGTTGCGATCGTCCTTGTACTCGGCCTTGACGATCCGCGACCCGTTGGGCGAGGTGGGGTCGGCGAGCAGAGTCTTGGACTCGATGATCGGGTCGGCCGCCGCCGCGGTACCGCCACCGAGTCCGGTCATCACTCCCGCGAACACCGCTGTGGCCGCGACCATCGCCGCGGCGCGTCTTCCGCCACGCCGGCTGAGTCGACGTATCAATTTCGCACCTTCGCTTCGTCTCGAATGTTCATTCGGGCTCACTTCCACCCACCGGCACCGACCGGTTCCCGGACCCGAACGGCTCACAGTAACCGGGCACGAGTCGGCCGCCCCGGAGTTTCCGCCTGTGTAGTCGTACGGCGTGGACATATCGTTACCGTAGCGTTGTCGGAAAGTCTCGGTTCGGTCGCGCCTGCCGCCCCACAGCGCCGATCGCGCTAATCATGCCCGCCGCGCCGGGAACCGACCGGCAACGACCCGCCGTGGCGTTCCGCACGCCCCAGGTATTCCAGCACACCGTCGCGCCGCCGGACGATATCGCCGGTGCGGTACAACCGGCCGCCGCCGGCCGCTGCGACGAACCGGGCGGCGGTTTCGCCCGGAGCGTCGTAGAACCCGCGCGCCAGCTGTGGTCCGCCGATGTACATCTCCCCGGCCGAGCCCGGCGGTACCGGACGCAGTTGTTCGTCCAGCAGATACACCCGGTCGTTGGTGACCGGCCGCCCACCGACCGACCCGACGGTGATCACACCCGTTTCGTTGTGCCCATACCAGATGACCAGCTCGGCGCCGGGTAGCAGATTCATGAACCGTTCCACCCCGCCCGACGGCAGGGCGGCACCGTCCACGACCACACGCCGCAGACTCGGATGCGCGGCCCGGCCGCCGCCGTCGGTCACCGAATCGAGGAACCGGTCCAGCAGTGCCGGGACGACATGCACGATGGTCACCTTGTGGGCGGCGATCGACCGCGACAGATCCGCGGCGCGGCCGGGATGGTCGGGCATCAGGATCTGCGCTCCGCTGTGCAGCGGCCGGAACAGCTCCCACAGGGTGATGTCACCGACCGTGGGCGCCGCGTGCAGCACCAGGTCCGCCGAATCGTACGGATGGCTGCGCTGTGCCCGGCGCAGCCGTTCGACCAGCTGCCGGTGGGTACCCGCGACCCCGGCCGCGGTATCCGCCCGGTAGCGGATATCGGCGATATCGTCGGCGGCCACCACCGGGTCCGCGGCCGGATCGGTCGGCAGATCCAGGTAGAGCAGGTCGATCGCGACCACCGGGATACCAGTACCCGTAGTCACGCCGTCGTCGGAAATGCTCAGCACGCAGATCGGCTCCGCCGACGTCAGCACCCGGTCGAGGTCCTCGGTGGAACCACCCGGGTCCACCGGAACGTAGGCACCGCCGGCGCGCAGGACCGCGCAGACCGCGACCACCAGATCTATTCCGGGTCGCATGGCCACCGCGACCGGGGTCTGCGCGCCGACACCGAACCGGATCAGTTCCACCGACAGGGCTCGGGATTTACGGTCCAGTTCGGCATAGCTGAGCAACCGCGCACCCTGCCGGACCGCCGGGTCCGCGGGCGTGCGCGCCACTTGTTCGTCGAACAGCGACAGCAGCGTGTTCTCGTCGTCGCGGGAACCGATATCGCGAATCGGCGACATGTAGGTGGTGGTCTCCACATCGGTGACCGGCCGCAGGAAGGTAGTCGGCTCCGGATCGGCCGTGGATTCCGCCTCCACGCCTCCGGCCGGCTCGCGGCTCTCCGCCACGGGTTCGTCTGCTACTGCGGCGGATTCCGGCCGGCGTTGCGGCAGCGGCGCGGGGGTCGCGGGGGCGGGCCACCCCCCCGCCCCCTACCGGGGACCGCAGGCCGCGGCGCAACCTGGTGTCCACCCACCACATGCCGCCGTACATGGCTGGCGCGACGCGGTGCCCGCGTCGCAGGTCGTTGGTCCACACCGCGGCGGCCAGCCCATAGC
>NZ_JARWOV010000338.1 GCF_029868855.1 Nocardia carnea
CCTCCCCCCGCGCCCCGCCCCCGCCGGGGGGGGGGGGGGGGGGCCGGGGGGCATCTTTTTTTTTTCGCGGGCGCGGGCCCCGGGGGGGGGGCCCCCCCGCCCCGCCGGGCGGGGGACCGCCGTGGATCACTTCTGGTCGTCGGACTGGCGGAACGCGCGGGTGGCGTCACCGGCCGGGTCGGAGCCCTGTTCACCGCCGAACGGCTGGGCCGGCTGACCCGGCTGCTGCTGCGGCTGACCGTAACCCGCCTGCGGCTGCTGCGGCTGTCCATAGGGCGACTGCTGCTGGCCACCGGCGTACGGCGATTGCTGACCGTACTGCTGCTGAGCCTGCTGCGGCTGCTGACCGTAAGCCTGTTGCTGACCGTAACCCTGCTGCTGGCCCGGCTGACCGTAGCCCGGCTGCTGTTGCTGGCCGCTGCTGTACTGCTGCTGGCCGTAGCCCGGCTGCTGCTGACCGTAGCTCTGCTGCCCCTGGTACTGCTGCTGGCCGTAACCCTGCTGCTGACCGGCCGGGAAACCGGACGGCGCGGACGGGCGGCCGGCCGGCGCGGACAGGATGCCCGCATCGAAGAGCACCACGGCGACGGCGAGGCCGGCCTGAACCAGCGCCAGGACCAGGATCAGATACAACCCGATCTCGGCCTTGGCCCCCTCGGGCAGGGTGAACAGCTGGAACAAAATGGTGAGGAAGGTACCGGTCGCGACGGCCGCGGAAACCCCGACCCAATTCTGCTTCGGCAGCAGCGACAGGCCCGCGAGCAGACCCGCGATCAACAGCAGGCCGCCGATCGAGGCTTCCTGGTACTCCCAGAGATTCAGGCTGGTATCGGCCGACGAGGGCAGGTCCATATCGGTATCCGCGCCCACATAGGCCAAGAAGCCCAGCAGGAAGGCGAGCACGCCCACGGCAGCAGCACCGATGGTCAGGAAGAACGGCAGGCCTTTCCCGCCGGCCTCAGCGGCATTCGCACCACCGGCTGCCTGCGGCTGGCCGGGATTGGGCGGAACGGAGGGCGGAACGGGTGCGTTGTACCCGGAGCCCCCGGTCGGGTATGACATGTCGTCGTCTCCTAGGTCGAGTCATACGTACTTGACGGCTGAATTCCCTTTGACGCTACTGCACACACGCGTACAGGTCATCACCGAACAATCCAGCTGTGGATAACCCGGACCGCACGGACGGCGTTACCGCAGCGCAGCCCGGAAAGCAGAAGGCCGCCCGCGTCTGCGGACGGCCTCCCGAGTTCTACCGGAGCACCGGATCAGGCGCTGACCGCGGCCTTCTCCAGGATCTCGCGCGCCAGGGCGGCGGTTTCGGACGGCGTCTTGCCGACCTTCACACCCGCGGCTTCCAGCGCATCCTTCTTCGCCTGGGCGGTGCCCGACGAACCGGACACGATGGCACCCGCGTGGCCCATGGTCTTGCCCTCGGGCGCGGTGAACCCGGCGACGTAACCGACGACCGGCTTGGTGACGTTGGCCTGGATATAGGCCGCGGCCCGCTCCTCGGCGTCGCCACCGATCTCACCGATCATCACGATCAGCTCGGTCTCCGGATCCTTCTCGAACGCCTCGATGGCGTCGATATGGGTGGTGCCGATCACGGGGTCACCACCGATACCGATGGAGGTGGAGAAGCCGAAATCGCGCAGCTCGTACATCATCTGGTAGGTCAGGGTGCCGGACTTGGAAACCAGTCCGATCGGGCCCTTGCCGGTGATATTGGCCGGGGTGATGCCGACCAGCGCTTCGCCGGGGGTGATGATGCCGGGGCAGTTCGGGCCGATGATCCGGGTCTTGGCACCCTTCTCGACGTTGTAGGCCCATGCGTAGGCGGTGTCCTGCACCGGGATGCCCTCGGTGATCACCACGAGCAGCGGGATCTCCGCGTCGATGGCCTCGATGATGGCGTCCTTGGAGAACTTCGGCGGCACGAAGGCGATGGACACATCGGCGCCGGTCTTCTCCATGGCCTCGGCCACGGTGGCGAACACGGGCAGCTCGACCGCGTTGCCGTCCTTGTCGGTGTGCGAGACGGTGGTGCCCGCTTTACGCGCGTTCACACCGCCGACGACCTGGGTACCGGCCTTCAGCATCAGCGCGGTGTGCTTGGTGCCCTCGCCGCCGGTGATGCCCTGGACGATGACCTTCGAATCCTTGTTGAGGAAGATAGACATAGTTCTGTGTGTCCTTTGACTGGGCGGTCGACTCAGCGGGCCGCGAGTTCGGCGGCCTTGTCGGCGCCTTCGTCCATGGTCTGCGCCAGCGTCACCAGCGGGTGCGCGGCTTCGGCGAGGATCTTGCGACCCTCTTCCACCCGGTTACCGTCCAGGCGGACCACCAGCGGTTTGTTCGCTTCGTCACCCAGGATCTCCAGCGCCTTCACGATGCCGTTGGCCACCGCGTCACACGCCGTGATACCACCGAAGACGTTCACGAAAACGCTCTTCACCTGGGAATCGTTCAGGATGACGTCCAGGCCGTTGGCCATGACCTCGGCGGAGGCACCGCCACCGATATCGAGGAAGTTGGCCGGTTTCACGCCGCTGTGCTTCTCGCCGGCGTAGGCGACGACGTCCAGGGTGGACATGACCAGACCGGCGCCGTTGCCGATGATGCCGACCTCACCGTCGAGCTTGACGTAGTTGAGGTCGTTCTCCTTGGCCTTGAGCTCCAGCGGATCGGTCGCGTCCTTGTCCGCGAACTCCGCATGGTCGGCGTGCCGGAAGTCGGCGTTCTCGTCCAGGGTCACCTTGCCGTCGAGCGCCAGGATCTCGTCCTGCGGGGTGCGCACCAGCGGGTTGACCTCGACCAGGGTGGCGTCCTCGGCGACGAAGACCTCCCACAGCTTCTGGATGGTCACCGCGGCGGCGTCCAGCACCTCGGCGGGCAGGTGGCCCTGCTCGGCGATGGAGCGGGCGAATGCGAGGTCGACGCCCTTGACCGCGTCGACCGGCACCTTGGCCAGCCGGTCGGGCTTGGTGGCGGCGACCTCTTCGATCTCCATACCGCCCTCGACCGAGCACATGGCCAGGTAGGTGCGGTTGGCCCGATCGAGCAGGAAGGAGATGTAGTACTCCTCGGCGATATCCTTCGCCTCGGCCACCAGGATCTTCTTGGTGATGTGCCCCTTGATGTCCAGGCCGAGGATGTTGTTCGCGTGGGTCAGCGCGTCATCCGGGGTGGCCGCGTACTTCACGCCACCGGCCTTGCCGCGGCCACCGACCTTCACCTGGGATTTGATCATCACCGGCTTGCCGATTTCCGCGGCGATGGCGCGGGCGTCCTCAGCAGTGTCGGTCACGCGGCCTTCCGACGAAGGCACCCCGTGCTTTACGAAGAGCTCCTTCGCCTGATATTCGAAGAGATCCATGTATTCACCGTCTCGTCTGCGTTGCTATGACAACGTCTTTGTTGGCGGCCCGACGTCGGTAGCGGGTCGTTCGGACTCTAACCACTCATAGGGACGGCCGATCGGGCACGTTCATCCTAAGTGGCACAGGTCACGGGCGCGGTGGCGGGGAGCCCAAACCCGCAGGCCATGGCTACCGGCGAGTAGCTTCCCGGCGGATCCGCAGGCGGTGCGGGATGCCGGGAGGCGACACCCGGGCGGAAGGGTTCCGGGATCGCCACGCAGCGTTTCCGCTAGTGAGCTATCACAACGCTGAAACGTGATCAATGTCACAGTAACGTTTGGATTCGTCCTACCGCTTGCCGCGTCGCAATCGTTTCGTTACCGTCGAACCGATCGATGTCACAGCCCGATCACGAGCGCGCCAGGCGTGGTTGCTTGCGAATCCGGTTGTCGCGCGAGTAGAGATCTCCGTGATGTTGCTCCCGTGAGCAGGTTGAGAGAGGACGGCAGCTTGACGCAGCACACCGCTCCGCAATCGCAGAGCCGTTCGGTAACAGCCTTCCCGACGCCGCGTCCCGTCCCGGCCGGACGTATTCCCTGTACAACAACCCTTCGGATGGCCGATCGGATGCGGATCCGCTGATGAACCACCACGGCACCCTGGACGCCCAGTACAACGGCCATCGCCGTCGGCCTCGCAGTGATACTGCACCGGCCGCCGATGCCCCCCAGCCGTTCAATGCTTTCGGCGCCCCCGGCGACAGCCGGTCGCGCAGGCGTCCGCTGAACACCGCCGCGGCATCCGCTGCCGCCGACTCCCAGCGCAGCGACTCCCAGCGCAGCGCCGCCGACGATTTCTGGGCGACCAACCAGGGCTGGGCAGAATCCGGCGACGCCCACACCGGGCGGGGTTCGGCCGAGCCGCAGACCGCTGTGTGGTCGGAGCCGCAACCGGCAGCGTGGTCGGAGCCGCAACCGGCAGCATGGCCCGAGCCGCAAACCGCCCATCAGGAACACCGGACCTCCTGGCCGGAACCGCAGGGCGGGTCGTGGCAGGCGGCGCAGACCACCGCCTGGTCGGGCCGCGACTGGCGCGGGGAAGACGGCTGGGACCGCACCGATAAACCCGCTTGGCACAGCGATCCGAACTGGAACACCCACCAGAGCTGGTCCGAGGCGCAGACCTGGGCCGAGGAACCCACTCCCGCCGGCACCACCGAGCCCGCGCCGTACGACCGGCCCAGTACGGTCGCCGAGGCCTTGGCGAACGCCCCCGCGAGGCCCGAGACCGACGAGGAATCGCGGTCGGCGCGCTCCCGCGGAGCCCATCGGGTCGCCGCCCCGCCGTCCGCGCTCAAGGGCCGGGCAGCGGTGGTCGCGGTCGCGGCCGGTGCCGTCGTCGCGGCCGGGCAGTGTGCCACCGCTGCGCCCGGCGAACCACAGAAAGCGGAACAGGCCACCGATTACGAGGCGGCGGGCTCGGTGCACGAGATCGCCGCCCAGTCGATGGCCACCGAAGGGCCGGCGGCCGTGGATCCGCATTCACCGCAGATGCTCACCGGAGGGGCATCGCTCGACACCAGCCGCTTCGGCGAGATGCTGGCCAACGGCGCGGAGTTCGCAAAGGATCTGGCGGCGGCCGAAGAGGCCAAGTACCGGCCGCTGTTCGCCCATTTCACCGCCGCCGGGTCCTTCACTTCCGGTTTCGGTGCCCGCTGGGGTGTTCAGCATCTGGGCGTAGATATCGCCGCACCGATCGGTACTCCCATCTACGCGGTCGCGGACGGTGAGGTCATCGACGCCGGTCCGGCGGCGGGCTTCGGTATGTGGGTCCGCTTGCTGCACGCCGACGGCACCATCACCGTTTACGGCCATGTCGATACCACCACGGTGTCGGTGGGCGATTACGTTCTCGCGGGCGACCAGATCGCCACGATGGGTAATCGTGGTTTCTCCACCGGACCCCACGTCCATTTCGAGGTGTGGCTCAACGGGAGCGACAAGGTCGACCCCATCCCCTGGCTGGCCACCCGCGGTATCAGCCTCACCGACAACAGAGACTGAGCAGGGTCCGGGCGCCGCTCCACTCGGGGACGCGCCGCGGCCCGCCCGGGTATCCGGGCGGGCCGAGTCAGGGCGCGACGCTGATCGCCAGCCCGATCAGGACGACCACTTTGGCCACTTCCAGGCCGATGTACCAATAGTGCGCTGTCGAACGCGGCAGTTCTTCGCCGGCGAGCACCCGGTCGGACCGCCGCGACAGTGGAGGCCGCACCACCGCGACCTGAACCAGCAGGATCCCCACGGCGAGGCCCAGCCACAGCCAGACCCCTCCGGACGGGCCGAGTATCCCCGCGGCCGCCAGCAGCACCACTGCCAGCACCGACTCCACCGTATTCAGTGCCCGGAAAACGATACGGCCGATACCCAGGCCGAGAGCCGTGGTCACTCCCGGTGCGCGGAACTTCAACGGCGTTTCCAGGAACGAGATCGCCAGCACCATGCCGAGCCAGAGCATCGGCAGGAACCACATCAGATGCTGCGCCACAGACTTCATGACCGAAACCTACCGCGCCGCACCGGGAGTTCCGCTAGAGCTTCGTGAGGGTTTGACTGAACTTCGGAATCAGCCGGATCTTGCCGTTACTGCCGAAATCGATCGTCACACTGGCCATATCCCCGACTCCGTCGGCCGCGACCACTCTGCCCAGCCCGTATTTGTCGTCGCTGACCCGGTCACCGACTGCGAGTACCAGCCCGACATTGTTGCGGGCGACCCGCGCCGAGCGGCCCTCGCGCGGGCCAGGGCGTGTTTCCCGGCCCCGGGGCCAGCCACCCGTCCAGTCGTCGTCGGAGGATTCCGTGGCCCGGCGGCCGTACTGCGTGGGGGCCGACGAACGCTTCGGTTCGAGCCGCTGCCAGTCGATGAGGTGATCCGGAACTTCCTGCAGGAACCGGGACTCCGGGTTGAACACCGGCTGCCCCCAGGCAGAGCGGACCACCGCACGGGTCAAGTACAGGCGTCGACGTGCACGGGTGATACCCACATAGGCCAGCCGCCGCTCCTCGGCCAGTTCGGCCGGATCGCCGAGGGCCCGCAGATGCGGGAACTGCCCGTCCTCCCACCCGGTGACGAAGACCACCGGGAATTCCAGTCCCTTGGCCGTGTGCAGGGTCATCATGGTCACCATGCCCGACCCTTCGTCGGGAATCTGGTCGGCATCGGCCACCAGCGAGACCCGTTCCAGGAACGCGGCCAGCGAACCCGGTTCGGGCTCGCCCTCCCCGGCTTCCGGCACGAATCCCTCGGCACGGGCGGCTTCCACCGCGTTACGGGCCTCCGAACTGAATTCGCGGGCCACGCTGACCAGTTCGTTGAGGTTGTCCAGCCGTGCACCGTCCTGCGGATCATCCGAGGATTCCAGCTCCGCCCGGTAGCCGGTACGGTCCAGGACGGCCTCCACCACCGCCCCGACATCCGGGAAATCGAGTTCGTCCATTTCCCCCGCGGCCCGGATCTGCTCGAGCAGTTCGACGAAACCGGCGATCGCGTTGCGCGCCCGCGTGTTCAGCAGCGCCACCTCGCCGACGGCGGCATCGCGCAGGGCCTCCGCGAAACCGATACCGCGCTGTTCGGCGTGTACGGCGACACAGGCCTCGGCGCGGTCACCGATCCCGCGGCGCGGGGTGTTGAGGATCCGCCGCAGGCTCACCGCATCGTCGGGGTTCTCGAGTACCCGCAGGTAGGCGACGATATCGCGGACTTCCTTGCGCTCGTAGAACCGAACCCCGCCGACCACCTTGTACGGCAGCCCCATCCGGATGAAGATCTCCTCCAGCGCGCGGGAGTTGTTGTTGGTCCGGTAGAACACGGCGATATCGGAGTAGCCCACCTCGCCCGCGTCCACCAGCCGGTCGATCTCCCGGGCGACGAACGCGGCCTCGTCGTGTTCGTTGTCGGCGACGTACCCGGTGATCAACTCGCCTTCACCGGCGTCGGTCCACAAACGCTTATCGCGCCGGTTGGTGTTGCGGGCGATCACGGCATTGGCAGCCGACAGGATGTTCTGGGTGGAGCGGTAGTTCTGCTCCAACAGGATGGTCTCGGCATCGGGGAAATCGCGTTCGAATTCCTCGATATTGCGGATGGTGGCGCCGCGGAACGCGTAGATGGACTGGTCGGCGTCGCCGACCACGCAGAGTTCGCTGGGCGGTACGGGCCGCGCCGCCGCGGTTCCGGTCTCGGTACCGGCGGCGGCTGCCGCCCCGGCCTCGGTATCGGCAGCTTCTGTCGCCGCCGCCGGATCGGCCGCGCCGTGCCCGACCAGTTCCCGGACCAGCACATACTGTGCGTGGTTGGTGTCCTGGTACTCGTCGACCAGCACATGCCGGAAACGGCGGCGGTAGTACTCGGCGACCTCGGGATGCTTCTGCAGCAGGCCGACGGTCTCACCGATGAGATCGTCGAAATCCAGCGCGTTCGCGGCCCGCAGCCGCCGCTGGTATTCGGTGTAGACGCGGGCCACGATCCGCGGCAGCTCGACATCCTCGAATTCGGCATCCGAACTCGCCTGCTCCGGGCCGATCAGCTCGTTCTTCAGGTTCGAGATGGCGGTGGCCAGCATCCGCGCCGAGAATTTCTTGGGATCCAGCTCCAGATCCCGGCCGATCATGGTGAGCAGCCGGCGCGAATCGTCGGCGTCGTAGATCGAGAAGTTCGAATTCATCCCCGGCAGCAGCGCCGACTGGGTGCGCAGAATACGCACACAACTGGAGTGGAAGGTAGACACCCACATGCTCGCGGCCCGGGGACCGACCAGCTCGATGACCCGCTCCCGCATCTCCGCAGCGGCCTTGTTGGTGAACGTGATGGCCAGAATCTGCCCTGGGGTGACCCCACGCTCGGCCAGCAGGTACGCGATCCGGCGGGTGAGCACAGCGGTCTTACCCGAGCCCGCCCCTGCCACGATCAACAGCGGTGGTCCGGTGTGCAGAACGGCCGCACGCTGCTGCGGATTGAGCCCTTCCAGCAGCTCTGCGGCTTCCGCTGAGCGCCGCTGCGCCGACTCGGTACGCTGCTGGGCCTGTTCGGCCTGTACGCGGCGCTGCAACGCCGCCAGCCCGCCCTGCGCGCCGCCGGCAGCCGGGGCGCCGGACACCGGCGGACGCGGCGGAACGCCCGCCGCTTCCAGACCGGGTAGCGTCGGCACATCCGGGCCGCGCTCGTCCGCGCCGGAACCCGAGCGGCCGGCGGCGGAGCGCTGAGGGCGGGAATGCGAATCCGAACGAGTTGCAGCCGTGGTGTCCATCGGTTGTTCACGCTACCGCTACGCCCCGACTCGATCGAACACTCGGACGAAAACGGTAGGCCGTTCCCGGCGCCGGGAACGCAATCTTGACTTTGCAGACCCTTCTGAGCGTGGCAAACTGGCTGCATGGTTTGCCCTTTTGTGAAACAACCGCTCCGGCTGTGTGCACAGCGGGATCACAGCCCGGGCACCTGAGACGGTAGGGGCAGGTAGGGGGTAACGGGACTACCAGACCCATCGGGTCTGTTTCACGGTGAAGGAACTCTGGACCGGTAACGCAAAGCGGTGCGATGGCGATCCAGGTTCTGACACGAGGAGATGAATGATGAGCACACCCGCCACGGCGACCGGGTCGGATTCGACGACCGGCACGGAATCGGAGCTCCCTCGGACCGAAGCCGAGATCGAGAAGCTTCGTAAGGAAATCGACCAGCTCGACGCGGAGATCCTGGCGGCGATCAAACGCCGGACCGAGATCTCGCGCGTTATCGGCCGCACCCGGATGGCCTCCGGCGGCACCCGGCTGGTGCACAGCCGCGAGATGAAGGTGCTGGAACGCTTCAGTGAGCTGGGCCAGGAGGGTCATACGCTGGCAATGCTGCTGCTGCGGCTCGGTCGCGGCCGGCTCGGCCGGTAGACCGCCCGAAACCACATGCGGCGGCCCGCAGACCGCCGCACTGCCGCGAACCGCCCCGGGTGAAGACGCCCCGGGGCGGTCGTATGTCACGGCTCAGGTCATCGCGATGTACTTCGTGGACAGATACTCCTCGATCCCCTCGGTACCGCCCTCCCGGCCGAATCCGGAGGCCTTCACACCACCGAAGGGCGCGGCGGGATCGGAGATGACGCCGCGGTTCACCCCCACCATGCCGCTCTCCAAACCTTCCGCCACCCGCAGTGCCCGGTCGAGATCCCGCGTGTAGACATAGCTGACCAGCCCGAATTCGGTGTCGTTGGCGGCGGCCAGCCCCTCGTCTTCGGTGTCGAAGGCGACGATCGGAGCTACCGGGCCGAACACCTCCTCGCGCAGGATCCGGGCGCCGTCGGGGATATCGGTCAGGATGGTCGCCGGGTAGAACCAACCCGGGCCGCCGGGGGCCTTACCGCCCAGGCGCACGGTCGCACCGGCGGATACCGCGTCGTCGACCAGCTCGGACACCGTGCTGAGCTGTTCGGAGTTGATCAGCGGGCCCAGTGTGGTCTCCGGGTCGGTTCCGGGTCCCATTCGCACCTGCTCGTTCATGGCCGCGGCGAATTTATCCGTGAACTCCGCCAGCACGCCACGCTGCACGTGGAAGCGATTCGCCGCCGTACATGCCTCGCCGCCGTTGCGCAGTTTCGCCAGCATGGCGCCCTGAACAGCGGCGTCGATATCGGCGTCGTCGAACACCACGAACGGCGCGTTGCCGCCGAGTTCCATCGAGGTGCGCAGCAGACCGTGTGCGGACTTCTCGACCAGCGACCGGCCGACCTCGGTGGACCCGGTGAAAGTGAGTTTGCGCAGCCGGGGATCGTCGAGCAGCGGCTGGGTCACCGCGCCGGAACGGCGAGAGGTGATCACCGACAGCACGCCCTCGGGAAGCCCCGCCTCGGCGCAGAGCTTCGCCAGCAACAGCATGGTGAGCGGAGTGGCCGACGCCGGTTTCACGATCATCGTGCACCCCGCGGCGAGGGCCGGGCCGATCTTGCGGGTCCCCATCGCGAGCGGGAAATTCCACGGTGTGATGGCCAGACACGGCCCGACCGGCTGTTTGTGCACGAGAATCCGCCCTGTCCCCGACGGGGCATGCAGATAACGGCCGCTTATCCGCGCCGCCTCCTCACTGAACCAGCGGAAGAACTCGGCACCGTAGCGCACCTCGTTACGACTCTCCGGAAGGGCCTTACCCATCTCCAGAGTCATCAGCAACGCGAATTCCTCCGCCCGCGCGGTGATCCGCTCGAACACCGAACGCAGGATCTCGCCCCGCTCCCGCGCCGGCGTCGCCGCCCAGTCCGCCTGAGCCGCCACCGCGGCATCCAGCGCCCGCACGGCGTCCTCGGGAGTAGCATCCGCGACCTCGGCGATCACCTCCCCGTTCGCGGGGTTGTGCACCGCGAACGTGCCGCCACCGGCGGCATCGACGGGACCCCCGATCCACAGCTGCGTCGGTACAGAATCGAGTACATCGGTTTCTGAGGCCATACGTCTCAGCCTAAATCGCCGACCGCCGAATAGCCCTGGCTCGTGGAGACAGTATTCATGGGCGAAGCCTCCGGCGTGCCGCGGACAGAGGTTGTACGCTCGGCTGGTGTGAGCGTCGACATCACCGCTTCGGCGGCATGGCGGAAATTGCTGGATCATCACGAGGCGATCGCTGCCCTTCGGCTCAGGGATCTGTTCGCCGAGGATCCGGCGCGTGGCCGTGACCTGAGAGTGACGGCCGGTGATCTGCTGATCGATTACAGCAAGCATCGGATCACCCGGCAAACTCTGCGCCTGCTGGTCGAATTGGCGGACGAGGCCGGGGTGGCGGCGCAGCGGGACCGGATGCTGCAGGGCCGCCATATCAACACCTCCGAAGATCGCGCGGTCGGGCATACGGCATTGCGGCTACCGCCGGGCAGTTCGGTCACCATCGACGGCGAGGACGCCGGCGCCGCGGTGCACGAGGTGCTCGACCGGATGCGCGATTTCGCCGATGCCGTCCGTTCCGGACAGTGGCGCGGTGTCACCGGGGAACGGATCCGCACTGTGGTCAATATCGGTATCGGCGGTTCGGATCTCGGTCCGGTGATGGTGCATCAGGCGTTGCGGCACTATGTGGACGCCGGGATCGACGCCCGTTTCGTGTCCAATGTCGATCCGGCCGATCTGGTGGCGAAACTGGCCGGCCTGGACCCGGCGACCACCCTGTTCATCGTGGCCTCGAAAACCTTCTCCACCCTCGAAACCCTGACCAATGCGACGGCTGCCCGCCGCTGGCTGGCCGGCGCGCTGGGCGCGGACGCGGTGGCGAAACATTTCGTGGCGGTTTCCACGAATGCCGAGCGGGTGGCCGAATTCGGGATCGATACGGCCAATATGTTCGGCTTCTGGGATTGGGTGGGCGGCCGCTATTCGGTGGATTCGGCCATCGGGCTGTCGGTGATGGTGACGGTGGGCCCGGATCGGTTCGCCGAGTTCCTGGCCGGTATGCACACCATGGATCGCCATTTCGCGACCGCACCGCCGGAAACCAACGCGCCGGTGCTGCTCGCGCTGCTGGGCGTGTGGTACTCGAATTTCTTCGGTGCCCAATCCCGGGCGGTGCTCCCGTATTCGAACGATCTGGCCCGTTTCCCGGCCTATCTGCAGCAGCTCACCATGGAGTCGAACGGTAAATCGGTGCGCGCCGACGGCACCCCGGTGACCACGTCCACCGGTGAGATCTTCTGGGGCGAACCGGGCACGAACGGTCAGCACGCGTTCTATCAGCTGCTGCACCAGGGGACCCGGCTCATTCCCGCCGATTTCATCGGTTTCGCCCGGCCGACCGACGATCTGCCCACCCGCGACGGCACCGGCAGTATGCACGACATCCTCATGAGCAATCTGTTCGCGCAGACCAAGGTGCTCGCGTTCGGGAAAACCGCGGAGGAGATCGCCGCGGAGGGCACACCCCCGGAACTGGTGCCCCACAAGGTGATGCCGGGTAACCGCCCGAGCACGACGATCCTGGCGCCGCAGTTGACACCCGCGGTGCTCGGCCAGCTGATCGCGCTCTACGAACATCAGGTGTTCGTGGCGGGAGTGATCTGGGGAATCGACAGTTTCGACCAGTGGGGTGTGGAACTCGGCAAACAGCAGGCGCTCGCGCTGGCGCCGCTGCTCACCTCGGCCGAAGATCCCGCGCCGCAGGACGATTCCTCGACCGACAATCTGATCCGCTGGTACCGCGACAACCGCTGACCTGGGTGCGGCGTCCGATGCCCTTGTCTCACCGGCCGGCGAAGGCCACCTGATCGACCGTCACCAGGGGACCACAGGCAGGCTGATTCGCTGCGCGGTCGCCGCGGCGAGCCGCTGGAGTTCGGCGGCGCCGGACACCCGCGCGGGGTCGAGGCTTGCAAGCGTGAGCAGGTAGTCACCGTGGAATCGGCACAGGTAACCGGACAGCCGGGTCCGTGGGCGGCGCGCGTAAGTGAGCCCGGGATGGATGGCGCGGGCGGCGACCCCGGTGCAGTCGTGCGGGCCGAGGGCGTGCAGCGGCGCCGGAATCGTGCCGATATTCGAGCACAGGATGTCGCGCTCGCCGGCGCCCCGGGACAACAGATACGCCACTCGGTCGGGGACGATATGCAGGAATTCCTCCGGCAGCCCGCCGGGGCTCGAGATCCGGCGCTCGTAGGCGGCGCGGGATTTCGCACGGATCGCGCCGGGTTCGTCACCGGGCGCGACGACGATTTCGGTCATGGCGAGATCGTTGTCGATCCGGGGCTCGTCGCGCGTGTCCACCGGCAGGCTGGCCACGATGTCTCGTTCGGGGAAACCAGCGGCCCACAGCGTGTTCGCCACGAACCAGACGAACAGACTGTTCGCCGTACCGCCGCTCACCGCGGCTACTCGGTCCCACTCCCGGGCGGGACACCGCAGCACGAGTGCCGGCACCGGGAGTCCGGCGGTACCGGCCGGGTCGCCGGTACCGGAATCGGCCGCGTGACCGCCGGCCGGCATTCCGTGATCAACGCCTGGAGTCCCGTGATCACCGCCGGGGGTCTCTGCGCCGGTGGCATTGTTTCGGTTCTCGCCCGCGTCCCTGTCGACAATCGCAGGGCTCTCCGCCGCGTTCACGGCCGAGCTGCTGATCGGCGCGGCGGACGATTCTCGTGGCGCGTTCCCCGCTGGACCGGAGGCAGTGCGCACTTCTCCCGATCCGGTTTCCCACCCCGGCCGGCTCCTGCCGGGCGTGCTTGCCGATATCTCCCGCGACCGCCGCCGGAACCGGATCCGTCCGGCGAATCGTCCCCGCCGGAGCACGATACGTGCGGCACGGGCGGTACCGATGAGGACCGTCGTCCAGATGTCGGCGGCATCAGCCCAGTCCGATCCCGGATCACCACCCGCCTCCGTACTACTGCCCGGGCAACTGTCGCGGCCCGGAGAGAGGCCGGGGCCCGTATCGTTTTCACCCAACGCCCCCAGCGCTTTTTCGACGGCGATTACCAGCCCCCGCGCATCGGCGAGAACGTGTGAACAGGTGAGGGCGACGACTGTGCCACCGTCGGTGACCGGCGCCGCCGACAGGCGCCAGCCGGGGCCGTGCCGTGGATCAAGATCCGCGCCGCGTCCGTCCGCCCAGGGCAGGATCTCGTCCACGGGGATCGGGGCCGGCGCCATATCGACGGGGTGGGCGCGGATACTGGGCTGCCAGCGGTCCCGGGCGCCGGGAACTCCGGACCGGACGACCCGGCGGCCGAGCGGGCCCACGCGCAGGGCGGCGTGCAACCGGTCGAGGCGGCCGGTATCCACCGGATCGGCCGTACGCCACAGCCCCTGGAGCGCGATGGGTGTTCCCATTCCCGCATGGGTCCGCAGAAATATTCCGTCGATAACGCTCAGCCGGCGCATCAGCTCAGGCTAGCCACCCTTCCGGCGGCCCCGCGCAAGCCTGCCTCGACCACCCACGGTCACCCAGCGGTCGAGGTGAAGCCCCCACACACACCGGCACGATCCGATGGGTGCCGGTCGAAGCACGGCCCTGCAGGCGCGTCGTGACGGCAGTTCGGGGCTCAGCCCGGCGGAAGCTCCCGGGCGAAGAAGCCGAGGGCGTAATCCAGCCCGCCCCGCTGGGGTACGTCGTGGCCGGCCTCGAGGATCCGGAGCTGGTGCTGGGTTCCGTTCATCAGGAACTGGCCGGTGAGGGCGAGGGTGAACGGTAGCGGGACGACGGTGTCGTAGGCACCGTGGACGATCAGAATCGGGTCCTGGTAGCCGCTGACCGGCACGCTCATATAGTCGCGCATCATCGGCGCGAATTCGGGATCGTCGAGCGGCCGCGTCAACATGGACCCGATTTCCGCCTCGGCCAGCATTTCGGCGGTGCCGGAATTGCACTCGGTACCGAGTTCACCGACGAAATTCCGGCCGACCGGAGTGAGGTAGTCGTCGACATTCAGCCCGGCACCGGCCATACCGGACAGCACCATGGTGACGGCGCGTCCCGGGAATCCCGGCATCTCGGGCTGGTCCGGCCGGGAGCGGAGGAAGATCGTCTCCATATTGCTGACCGGGGACAAGGCCACCGTGCCGTGGAAATCGAGTTCGGGGGCATACTCCGCGGCGTACCGGCCGGTGCCGAGCGCGGCGTGGCCACCCTGGGAGTATCCGGCGACGCCCCAGCTGTCGGAGAGGCCGCCGAACGCGGCCCGGGTGGCACGTACTGCGTCGATGGTGGCGCTCGCGGCGGTGCTGGTCTGCAGATACGGGTGGGGTACCGGGGAGCCCGGACTCAAACCGATGTAGTCGGGCGCGACCACCGCGTAACCGGCATCGTTGAACCGGCGGACGACGGGTCCCGTCTCCTTTTCGAGCTTGGAAGAACCGGTCAGCCCGCACTGCTGCCCCACACCGGACGTGCCGTGATCCCACGCGACGATCCGGCGGCCGCCCTCCGGGACGGCGCCGTCCGGAATCCGCACCACTGCTTCCGCGGCGACCAGTTTCCCGCCGGGCCCCGTGGTGACGTAGCGGAGGCGCTGCACATCGTCGAGTCCGCCCCATTCGCGGTCGAGTGGTTCGGCGGACAGCAGCAGTCCCGGGTGCCAGGCCGTATCCGCCTGCGCAACCACCGGCAGTCCGGCGCACAACGCCGCGACCAACGTCAGAACCCCCACGATTGTCCGGACTACGCGCACCAGCCCTCTCCTCTATCTCACGGCGGTCGAGGTACATGATCGCAGCAATTCGGACACCCTGTGCATACGGTGGCGTATCAGCGCCGGTGGCCCGGGCGTGTCCCGGGTTCAGCGGACCGGCGGTGCGATCTGCCAGTGTTTCTCCAGGGCACCGGCGATATCGGGCAGTACGGTCACCGGAATCTTCTTGTGCCGCAAGATATTACGAATCTCGGTAATTTGCTCCCGTTTTCGCAGGTCATAGGCACCGGAGACCGGTCCGGCCACCGGCGGAATCGATAGCAGAACCAATTCGCTGTGTAATTCCTCACCCCCGATCAGATCCAGCGCCAGCGACCACCGCGACCGTTCGTCGAGACCGAAGCGTCCGGCAACAACGCGTTCCCATTCGATACTGGTCACCGACCACGGGGTACGCCGGTGGATGGCGTCTTCGGTCAATACCACGGCGTCCCGCTTGAACAGCGCGAACAGGGCAGCTATGGCGAGAAGCGCGCCGAGGACCAGCCCGGTGAAGATCCGGCCCGGCCCGAACAGCATTACCGTCGGCACAGTCACGGCCGCGAGGACCGCCGTCCCGGCCAGACCGTAAACCAGCACCCGCTCGGTGGGCACAACACCCGCGTGCACCCTGTGCATACCGACTCCGCTCACCCCGAGAACTCGTATTGCCGGCCACACGGTACCGGATCGGCCGTGGGGGGGGGGGGGGGGGGGGGGGGGGGGCGGGCGCCCCCGGCGCCCAGGGCCCGGCGGCGCGCGCCGCCGCGCCCGCAGCGGGCTGCATGCGGGGGAATCGAATGGGTATGGCTATCGGCAAGCGCAGTCCCACTGCGTTTGTGGCAGAACGCCGGGCACGGTACCGCCTGCGCCGTCCGCCGGCGAGAGCTACAGGAGGCGATGACG
>NZ_JARWOV010000339.1 GCF_029868855.1 Nocardia carnea
GGGTGGCGACCTGGTCGTTGCGGGAACGTCCGGCCCGCAACCGGCCGCCGAGTTCGGTGCCGACGCGTTCGATGAGCCCGCGTTCGAGCGCGCCGTGGACATCCTCGTCCGATTCGGCGGCCACGAAGGCGCCCGTTTCGACATCCGCGGCGAGCCGGTCGAGGCCGGTGAGCATCGCGGTCAGATCCGTTTCCGACAGCAATCCGGCCTTGTTCAGCACCCGGGCGTGCGCCTTGGATGCCCGGATGTCGTAGGGCGCGAGCGCCCAGTCGAACTGGGTCGATTTACTCAGCGCCGCCATCGCCTCCGCGGGACCGGATGCGAACCGGCCGCCCCACAACGCGCCTTCGTTGGTGCCCACTATCTCTCCCACGTCTCGATATACCGGCCGGGTTCCGCCCCTACGGTATTGGTTTCCTGCGCCGCCGCTTGCCGCGACCGGCCGGGCGAACAGCGAATGCGCAGCGTTATGAGGTCGGCCCACGATCGCCGGGCCGCTTCCCCCGATGGACGACAGGTCGCCGACGGCCGGCACCGGAACGATTCCGCCGTACGGCACCGACCGCACATGTCGTTGTGTCCCCGGCACCGCACCGGCGATTCCACTCCATATACGCGGCTACGGAATCGGGGCCGATCGCCGAGTGGTCGTCCGGGCCGTAGTCGAGCTGCATTCGACTCACCGGCGCCGCGTCACCGTACGGCCTCCGATCGGCCGGTCGGTGTCCGATGCCGGGGCCGGAAGAGCCGGCGGTGACAGCCGGGCGGCGACGGACCTCTACTGTCCCGTCCGAGCCCGGGGCCGGCCCGAAGGCCATACGATCGCGCCGCCGATCGGTCGCGAACATTGCCCGGCCGCCGTTCCACGGCCGGGCGTAGGGCTTCCTACTTCTGGTTCAGATCGCGCTTGGCCGCCACCTTCGAGGACAGGCCGTGGAGTTGCACGAAACCCTTGGCCAGCGACTGGTCGAAGGTATCGCCCTCGTCGTAGGTCGCGAGATTGAAGTCGTAGAGCGACTGCTCGCTGCGCCGGCCGTTGACGGTCACGTTCCCGCCGTGCAGGACCATGCGGATATCACCGCTGACGTGCTGCTGGGTCTCGGCGACGAACGCGTCGAGGGCGCGCTTGAGCGGGGAGAACCACAGACCGTCGTAGGCCAGCTCGCCCCAGCGCTGTTCGACCTGCCGCTTGTACCGGCCCAGTTCCCGCTCGAGGGTGACACTTTCCAGGGCCCGGTGCGCGGTGATCAGGGTGATGGCACCGGGCGCCTCGTAGATCTCCCGGCTCTTGATGCCGACGAGCCGGTCCTCCACCATGTCCAGGCGGCCCACACCCTGGCGGCCCGCCCGGCGGTTCAGTTCCACGATCGCCTCGAGAACGCTGACCTGGCGGCCGTCGATGGCTACCGGGACACCACGGTCGAAGCTGACGATCAGTTCGTCGGGGGCCTCGAAGTTGACGGTCGGATCGGTGGTGTAGTCGTAGACGTCCTTGGTGGGCGCGTTCCACAGATCCTCGAGGAACCCGGTTTCGACGGCCCGGCCCCAGACGTTCTGGTCGATGGAGAACGGCGACTTCTTGGTGACATTGATCGGGAGCTTGTTCTCTTCGGCGAAGGCGATGGCCTTCTCCCGGGTCCAGGCGTAGTCGCGGACGGGGGCGATCACGTTCAGATCGGGCGCCAGTGCACCGATACCGACCTCGAACCGGACCTGGTCGTTACCTTTTCCGGTGCAGCCGTGCGCGACGGTGGAGGCGCCGTGGAATTTCGCGGCCTCGACCAGATGCTTGACGATGAGCGGCCGGCTGATCGCCGAAACCAGCGGGTACTCGTCCTGGTAGAGGGCGTTGGCCTGGATGGTGGGCAGGCAGTACTCGTCGGCGAACTCGTCGCGGGCGTCGACCACCACGGCTTCGACGGCGCCGCAATCGAGGGCGCGCTGGCGCACCACATTCATATCCTCGCCGCCCTGCCCCAGGTCGATGGCGACGGCCACGACCTCGGCGCCGGTCTCCTTGCCGATCCAGCTGATGGCCACGGAGGTGTCCAGCCCACCGGAGTAGGCGAGTACGACGCGATCGGACATGTTCTGGTGCTCCCTAGGATGTGTTCGTTGGTCTGCTGTTGGTTCTCGGGTGCGTGGTCTCCGCGGGGTCCGGTGACCGATATCCAGCAGTATGCTGACCCGTTGCCGGTCCGGCTCACGCCGCCGTTACAAATGATTATGCACGATGGTGCAATCTCATTCATAACCGGGGGTCGCACCCGTCGTTACCTGCGGCAACCACACCGCACCGAGCCTCCCAACTCGGTAACAGGCCTTGGCCATCCGCCCCATAGGTGAGACGCTGATCACACCCCCGCAGGCGCGATCGCAAGGGAGGAGAAGACCATGCAGACACTGCAACAGTGGGCGCAGGACAACTACGAGACCATCGGCTTCATCGTCGTCACGCTGGGAAATGCCGCCCTGGCGCTGGGCGTGATGGGCATCGAATTCGCCACACCGTTCCTGCAGGAACTGGTGAACAACTACTGACCCGAGTCCCAGCGCGATAGCCGCCGTACTCACCACGAGCCCGGGCACTGCCGGCCCCGGGAGGAGGCGCACGTCTGTCAGCAGAGCCCCGGCCGATAGACATCCGGCCTTCGTGCCCCTCGCGTGCCAACCGCGGAGGCGTCTTCCGGCCTCATCGGCCATCACCCGCGCTCAGTCCATCATCGGCGGCCGGTTATCGCCACCCCGGCGAACCTCGGGCAGGCCCGCTGTTCACGCCAGGTTTTCGATCTTCGCGGCGAGTTCGGCCCCGGTGAGGGGTTCCCGGGCGATCACCGCGATGGTGTCGTCACCCGCGATCGTCCCGACGATGTACGGCAGTGCCGCCCGATCGAGCGCGCTCGCCAGGAAATGCGCGGCGCCGGGCGGTGTGCGCAGGACCGCGATATTGCCGCTGGAATCGGTGGATACCAGCAGATCGCCGAGGAGTTTCGCCAACCGGCCGGTGCCGCCGGTGACCCCGCGGACCGGGCTGCCGTCCTCGGGAACCACATAGACACCGGCGCCGCCGTCGGCCGCGCGGAGTTTGACCGCGCCCAGTTCGTCGAGATCGCGGGACAGCGTGGCCTGGGTGGTTTCGATGCCCTCGGCGGCGAGCAGATTGGCCAGCTCGGTCTGGCTGCGGACCGGATGAGCGGCCAGCAGCGCGATGATTCGCGATTGCCGGCCGGCCCGGGTCGCGGCCGTGATCGGGCCGGCGGAATGTGTACGGGCCTCACTCATCGTCGCTGTGCGCCCTCGTGTTCCAGCAACCAGACGAGCAGCGCTTTCTGGGCGTGCAGGCGGTTTTCCGCCTCGTCCCAGACCACGCTCTGCGGGCCGTCGAGTACCTCGTCGGTGATCTCTTCGCCACGATGAGCGGGCAGGCAGTGCAGGACGATGGCGTCGGTGGCCGCCCGCGCGAGCAGTCCGGCGTTCACCTGATACGGGCGGAACGGTGCAACCCGGTCCAGGCCGTCACCTTCCTGCCCCATCGAGGTCCAGGTATCGGTGACCAAGACATCTGCGCGTGCTGCCGAGGTGTACGGGTCATCGGTGACTTTCACACTGCCGCCGGTTTCCGCCGCCAGGGCCCGGGCCGCCGCGAGCACCGCCGGCGCCGGCTGGAAACCGGTCGGCGCGGCGATCCGCACATGCATTCCCGCGGTGACCCCGCCGAGCACCAGCGACTGCGCCATATTGTTGGCGCCGTCGCCGAAGTAGGACAGCACCAGGCCTTTCGGGTCGCCTTTGTGCTCGGTGATCGTCTGCAGATCCGCCAGCACCTGGCACGGGTGGAAATCGTCGGACAGCGCGTTGACCACCGGAACGGTTGCCGTACCGGCCATTTCCTCGAGGCGCTGCTGACCGAAGGTGCGCCAGACGATGGCATCGACGTAGCGGGAGAGCACCCGGCCGGTATCGGCGAGGGTTTCGTCGCGGCCGAGCTGGGTGGTCTGCCCGTCGACCACCACCGCGTGCCCGCCCAGTTGCGCGATACCGAGCTCGAAGGAGAAGCGGGTACGGGTGGAGTTCTTGTCGAAGATCACCCCGACCCCGCGCGGTCCCTCCAGCGGGCGGCGGGCGAACGGATTCTTCTTGAGTTCGGCGGCCAGAGCGAGGACCTCGGCCTGTTCGGCGGGGGTCAGGTCGTCGTCACGCAGGAAGTGCCGGACGGCGGTCGAAGCGGTCATCCCCGGGCTCCTTTCGTCGTCTCGGCCAGAACCTCGTCGAGGATCACCGGCAGATCCAGCACCAGGTTGTCGGCCTGGGTTTCGGTGAGCACCAGCGGCGGTGCCAACCGGATGACATCGGGTTTGGCGGGATTCACCAGGTAACCGGCGGCCCGCGCCCGGGCCTCGACCCGGGGCGCCACCGGATGGGTGAGGCCGATACCGATGAGCAGGCCGGCGCCGCGCACATCCGCGATCAGCGGATGTTCCAGGACCGCGATACCGTCGCTGAGCCGTTTGCCGACCGATTCGACATGGTCGAGCAGGCCGTCCTCGGCGATCGTGCGCAGTACCGCCAGCGCCGCGGCGGCACTGACCGGGTTACCGCCGAAGGTGGTGCCGTGCATTCCGGGGGTGAACAGATCGGCGGCGTGCCCGGTGGCCAGGACCGCACCGATCGGCAGACCCGCGCCCAGCCCTTTGGCCAGGGTCATCACATCCGGGGTGATCCCGAATGCCTGGTGCGCGTACATTTTTCCGGTCCGGCCGATACCGGTCTGCACTTCGTCCAGGATCAGCAGGGCGCCGTGCCGGGCGGTGATCTCCCGGGCCCGCACCAGGTAGTCCAGCGGCGGGACCACCACACCGCTCTCCCCCAGCATCGGTTCCAGGAACACCGCGGCCGTATCGGAATCCACCGCGCGCTCCAGGATCGCCGCATCGCCGTAGGGCACATGCACCACACCGGGCGGCATCGGTTCGAACGGCGCGCGCTTCGACGGCTGCCCGGTGAGCGCGAGCGCGCCCATGGTGCGGCCGTGGAAGGCCTCGTCGCAGGCGATGATCTTGCGGCGGCCGGTGAGCCGGGCCAGTTTGAACGCGGCCTCGTTGGCTTCCGTCCCGGAATTGCAGAAGAACGCGCGGCCGTCCCCGTCGCCGAAATGCGCCAGCAGCGATTCGGCGAGTTCGATTACCGGCTCGCTGCCGTAGAGATTGGAGACGTGACCGAGCGTGCCGAGCTGGTCCATCACCGCGCTCAGAATCGCCTGATGCGCGTGCCCGAGACTGTTGACCGCGATCCCGCCGACGAAATCGACATAGCGGTTGCCGTCCACGTCGTACACCACCGCGCCGTTGCCCCTGGTCAGCATGACCTCCGGGGTGGCGTAGTTGCGCATCATCACATTCGACCACCGTTGCCGCAGTTGCGCAGTGTTCATGCTCTGACTCCGTTTTCCTCGTCCGCCGCCGGTGTGACCATGGTGCCGATACCCTCCCCGGTGAACAGTTCCAGCAGTACCGAATGGGGTATGCGGCCGTCGATGACATGCGCGCCCGGGACACCGCCGCGTACCGCGCGCAGGCACGCCTCCATTTTGGGGACCATTCCCGAATCCAGCGACGGCAGCAGGTCGGCCAGCGCGTCGGTGTCGATCACGCTGGTCAGCGACGAGCGATCGGGCCAATCGGTGTAGAGACCCTCGACATCGGTGAGGACGACCAGTTTTTCCGCGCCGATCCCCTCGGCCAGCGCCGCCGCGGCGGTATCGGCGTTGATGTTGTGCACCACGCCGTCCGCGTCGGGTGCGATGGTCGAGACCACCGGGATCCGGCCGGCGCCGATGAGATCCAGCACGGCGTCCGGATGAACATCGGTGACATCACCGACCAGGCCGATATCGGTGGCCGCACCGTCGATATCGACGGTGCGG
>NZ_JARWOV010000340.1 GCF_029868855.1 Nocardia carnea
GCGGCGCACCCGGCCACACCGGGCCGTGGTATCCCGCTCGGGGTGCTACCGCACGTGATCATGGACCTCGGAATGGCCTATATGCTGGCCACCGCCGCCTTCGGCTGAGCCGACACCTCCCGGCCCCGCCTCTATTATCCTGTCCCACCACCCCCCCCCCCAAATAAACCCCCGCCCCCCCCCCCCCCCGGTGCCCCCCCCCCGCCTCTCGTTTACGCGGTGACCGGCGCCCGGTCAGGCGCCGTGCGGTGTCACAGGTATGAACCGCACACCGGCCAGGCGCCGGGGCCCTGAGTGGCGAGCACGTTCTCGGCGACGCGGATCTGCTCCTCACGGCTGGCGTTGTGTGCCGAGCCGCTACCACCGTTGGCCTCCCAGGTGCTCTGGGAGAACTGCAGGCCGCCGTAGTAGCCGTTGCCGGTGTTGATGGACCAGTCGCCGCCGCTCTCGCACTGGGCGACAGCGTCCCAGTTGCCCGAGTAGGCCGAGGCGGTGGCGGTGGAAAGACCGAACGGTACGGCAACGAGAGCCCCGGCGATAGCGGTCATACCGAGGGCGCGGGTGCTGAACTTTCGGGTCTTGGTCATATGCGAATCCCTCCCTGTGCCCACCGGCAGCGCGTTGGAAGCTGCGTGCCCCTGTCCCCAGGTGTTGTGTCGGGGTTTGATCCGAACCGTGGGACAGGGTTGCCGGTGTTCTCCGGTTCGGCCGGCCCGTCCCGGTCTGGTCGGGGCCTGCGAACGACCGTAACGAAGAAATCTCCGCAGATCACGTATCGATAACTATCAATATGTCCATTGGCAACGGCCGGGAATATATGGAAAACTGCTGGTCATAATCCGGATTTCCCCTACCCAGTCGGTCGCGTGATCACACGGAAATGTGACGGGGATCACCGAAAAATCGTAATTCGTGTCACGCGTATCGCGTTCGAGATCTGAGGCAATCGATCCGCTAACGCTCACTGGGGCCGATGTAATGGTGCGGTATCGGCGATCATCGATTTTCCCGTGCTCGAGCGTGTTCGGGTGTGGTTCAGGGTGGCTTGTGGCTCTGAAAATGCGGTTGACCTGGCGATTTGTCATTGCTGCGAGGTCGTGTGTAATGTTGTGTTCACCCAACGCGGGGTGGAGCAGCTCGGTAGCTCGCTGGGCTCATAACCCAGAGGTCGCAGGTTCAAATCCTGTCCCCGCTACTACCGGGAAGGCCCCGGAGAGGAACTCCTCTCCGGGGCCTTCCTTTGTGTTCGGGGTGTGTTCCCCCGGTGTCCTGGTCGTACTCGGCGCAGCTGCAGGGAGGCCCGACCAGTCGTAACCCTCTCTTTTTCGGCGCGGTGGCTGGTTGGTGGGTGGGCTGGTTGTGGCTGGATTGCCGGAACGGGTGAGGGTCGTGCCGAGGTGGGGCCGGCCGGAGTTCGGGACTCGGCCCCGAGCGGACCATTTTTCGTCGCTACCCCAGGGCTCTATTGATGTCTCGCGTTGAGTGTTGATGCGGTATAGCAAATGCTCGGCTAATTATCTTGATTGCCAGGCATTCCTGGTTCGACGCCGGTCCATCGGGCGTGAACAAACCTTCGAGAACTCGGTGAGATCAGGCATTTTCGGGACTCGGCGGAATTGTTCGGGCGAATTGCATCGGTGTAATTCATCGGGGTCCCACCCGGCCAAGTCACGCAATGGCAACGAAACATGTTCGGCGCGATGGCGAACATAGCGCGGCGCAACGGGATCGAGGCAGTGTCAGAAGGGTGGGTGATCGACGGCGGTTACCGAGAACGCTGCCCGAGTATCTCGCACCCATGCCGGGCGTTGCCGGACCGAGACCCGAACTGGTTTGCTGGTACGCGCTGCCGCGAACCGGAGGATCACTGCTATGCCGTCGAATCTCACGCTCAGGGCCGTCAATACGGCGCACCGCGCACTCTTGCGCCTCAGCTTCGGCCGTCTGGGGACCGAGTACTTCGGGATGCCGGCTCTCGAACTGATCACCATCGGCCGGAAATCCGGCCGCCCTCGTTCGGTCATGCTCACCGCGCCGATCGTGGACGGCGACAGCTACACGGTCGTCGCTTCCCGCGTAGGTGACCCGGCCAATCCTGCGTGGTACCACAATCTCCGGGCCGATCCGGCGGTCGAGGTCGCCTTTCGCAACGGGCCACGTAGGCCGATGACCGCCCGCGTTCTGCCCCCGGAGGAGCGGGCGCTGCTATGGCCCCGGATCGTCGCCGACTACCCGGTCTACGGCGACTATCAGAAGCGCACCACTCGCGAGATCCCGTTGGTACGGCTCACCCCCCGCTCCGATTCGGGGCCCGCGAACCCGGTCTCGTAACGCACGACAGAAGTGCCGCGGAGGGGTTCGGCATCGGGAGTCGTCGTCGGAGCCTCGCCATGGTCACGCCACCGGCGGAAGATCGCGTCCGCTGCGCTTCCCGGCGCCGGGGTGTAGATGATCACGGTCTGATCGGTGTCGGGCAGGCGCAGGGCGTCACCGTGCACGGTCAGCGGCCCGAACTCCGGGTGGTCGATGGTGACCGTCCCCGAGCGCAGGGTGCGCGACGTACCGGCGCGCCAGGTCCGCTCGAACTCCGGGCTGCCTGCCCGTAGTTCCGCGACCAGCCGGGCCAGCGCTCGGTCGCCGGAGTACCGCGCCAGCGCGCCGCGCATACTGCCCACGCAGTGTTCCGCGGGGATCGCCCGCATCGATTCGGCGGTCATCCGGGGCAGTCCGGCGCCCAGGAAGCGCAACCGGAGGATATTGCGTCCTTCGGGTGGCAGCCGACCGAAATCGCCGAGCAGTTCGCTCGTCAGCCGATTCCAGGCCAGTACATCACCGGCCGCCGACAAGACGAGCACCGGAAGGTCGGCCAGGTGGGCGAGCAGGGTGCGGACGCTCGGTGAGACCTGCCGCGGTACCACGGCGGCCGGCGGCGGAGCGGAGCCGGCCAGGTGGAATATCAGCTCGCGATCGTTGTCGCCGAGACGCAGGGCAGTGGCGAGCGCGCCCAGAACCTGGATCGAGGGCAGTGGCCCGCGGCCCTGCTCCAGGCGAGTCAGATAGGCGACGCTGATTCCGGCCAGCTGCGCGACTTCCTCCCGGCGCAGTCCCGGAACCTGCCGTCGGCGACCGGCGGGCAGGCCCACATCGGCCGGTTCGAGCCGGGACCGGGCCGCCCGCAACACCGTGCCGAGTTCGGCTCTGTCCATCGCTCCATCCTGCCGCAGGAACGGCCGCTCGGGGTGATACTGCCGGTCCTACCCCGGACCGGTCCCTGGCCGTGCACCGCATAGCCCGTGATAGTGCGAGGGGTGAACGGACAACCCGACGGCGTGCGGACCGTACCGCGCGGATTCGTACGGAAAGCGGCGGTCGTCACGGCCGCGGCCGTGGTGGCAGTGTCGGTGCTCGCCACGGCGGTATGGATATTCCAAGGAAGGCAGGACGACGAGATGACCACAGGTTCGGCGCCCAGCGATCGCGTGCTCTCGGTGGGGCTGCACCCCGGCGCGGTCGATTTCGGTAAGTACCCGGGTGTCACGCAGGAAATGCTCGAGGCCGCGATCACGCGCGGCGAGACGGCCCTGCGGGACGCAGGTTTCGATATCGTCACCTGCCAGGTCGGCGCCGACCCGGATGCCGCCGAAGCCGCGATCCGCGAATGTGTGGACGGCCGGAGCTTCGGGGTGGCGATGATCGGGGCAGGTGTGCGCATGGCCGAAGAGCACACGCTGCTGTTCGAGCGGCTGCTGAACGTGGTGAACGAACTCGTTCCCGGCATCAAGTTCTGTTTCAACACCGAACCCGAAACCACCATCGACGCGCTACGACGGTGGGTTCGGCCCAGCGGTGGCTGACCGCAGTCGTCCGGCTCGCGGGTGCGCGCCCGAGCGTCCCGGTGTTCAGGCGTTGCGGGTGAGCGTAGGTGGGACGGGCTCCGGCTCGCCGGCCGCGCTCCCCGCGCCCGGGTCGGCCATGATGTCGCGCCACCAGGCCTCCAGCCTGCTGGGCTCGGGCCAGATCACGGGGGTGTGGTCGGCGGTCGTCGTTTCCACGTCGTTCTCCTCGGGGCCGGTGTTGTCGGGCATCCTTGCCTCCTGTACGCGTGGTGCGCCGGCGGATCGCCACGTGTGGGTACGCTGCTTCGATTTCGCCGCCCCCTGAAACCGGTTCGCCGGAAATCCCGCGACCGAGCAACGTTGTGACAGCAGATCGCCGGACCCGCCCGGTACCAATGTGCCGCAATTCTAGCCTTTTTCGACAGGACCGCGCTCCCATTTGTGGCGGGCCGATTTTCCGGATTCGAAGCGTAGCCATCCTTCTCTCGACACCGGTAATGTGGATGAGTCTGTGCGAGAACGGTTTCGGAGTCTTCCAGGGTCTGCTGGCCCGATCGTTGTCGACAAAACGACCGGTTCGTAAAATATGGCGGGAGCATTACACGGGCCGCGTGTGAAATATCGCATTAATGTATGTGTAAATGTTCTTTCATTTGCCAGTGCAAGATGGAGGGTGCAGGTGAAATCGCCGTGAAGAACCGGCCCGCCATGCGTGCGGCCACCGCGGCGGCGCTGGGTACACTGCCAGGCATGTCGGTGGCTTCACCGCGGTCGCGGATCCCGGGGGCGGTCAATGGGTACGAGGCGCGCTGGCAGCAGCACAACACCGATCGGCAGCGCAAGATCCTGCAGGCCGCGGTGGAGCTGCTCGAGGAGAAGCCGGCCGGCGCGGAGATCCCGGTACTCCAGATCGCCAAACGGGCCGGGGTGGCCAAATCGGTGGTGTACCGGCAATTCAGCGGTCGCGAAGATCTGGACCGGCGGATCCGGTCGTATCTGATCGACGATCTCGGGACCGTGCTGGACGCGCAACTGGACGTATCCACCGGGTCGGTGCGCGAGATCATCACCCGCACCGTGCGGGCGGTGGCCGACTGGATGGGTGATCACCCCAACCTCACCGCGTTCGCGCGGTCCGGGCCGCCGGCGGGCGGTCCCGACAATGTCGACGCCATCAGCAGCCTGAAAATCCGCATCTCGGAACGTTCGCGTGAACTGATCGAGGCGATCGGCGAGATCGTGGGTGTCGACTCGGCGGCCCTGGAACCGGTGCCGTTCGCCGTGGTGACGATGGTCGAAGGAGTGCTCGCGGCCTGGGTCGCCGATCCGCGGCCCGCGCGGACCCGCGCCGAGGTGGTCGCCGATCTGGCCGATTACGCGTGGTTCGTCCTGGACGGCGCCGCCCGCGCGGTCGGCGTGGTGGTGGATCCGGACCGCGAACTCGCCGAGGTGGTCGCCGGGCTCAGCGTCACCCCGTGAGCATTCGGCCCCGGGCCGGAGGGGACCGGTCCAGGGCCGAGTGCAGGTCAGGCGACGGCGGGGCGGATCCGGCGTTCCGGTTCGCTGCGGTAGCGCGAACGGTCGCCGTCGATCCCCAAGGCCCGCCACAGCCGGGTGGTGACCGGATTCATCAGGCCCAGCTCGTCGGCCAGGGTGCGCATATCGCCGAAGTAGCCGGACAGAATCCCGCGCGAGTGCGGACTGCGCCAGAAGGCCTCTTTGATCACCGAGCGCGGTACGCCGAATCGCCGGGCGAACTCCGGCGGTGGTGCCATGATCTCGCCGGCCAGCCAGCGCAGTGCCAGTGGGAACGAGATTCCGCACAGCGCGGTCGAGACCGGGCCGAGTTTCTCGATATGTGCGCGCAGGAATTCGCCCGCGAAGGAGATGTGCCGGGCTTCCTCGGCGATATGGATCTCCATCGTCCGCACCACCAGTGGCGGCAGATTCGCGCCGTTGCGGATCATCGCCTTCTGGTAGTGGTCGATCGGTTCCTCACCACCCAGGATGCCGAGGAAGAGAATGACATGGGCGTAACCGCCCGCCACCCCGATGAACGGAGACAGTGCCCGGAAGATCGGCCGCATCCCGGGGACGTCGTCGCCGATCCGGTTCACCAGTTCCTGGAACATCTGGATGTGATTGCATTCTTCGGTCATCTCGTGCATGCAGTAGCGGAACTCCGGCGACCCGTTGGGCAGTTTCGCGATGTACTGCATCATGCCGCGGATCAGCACGGTTTCGAAGGCTGCGCCCACCTTGATGGCGTTGGCGATACGCCAGCGCCCGATCTCGATCTGCTTCTCGACCGGCAACTGCTGATACCAGCTGGTGGCGCCGAGCGGATCGTATTCGGGGGAGAGGATCCAGCGCGGATCGTCGGGGTCGAGAGCCAGCTCGGGTGCGTCCCAGTCGATATCGAGATAAGGGTCGAAGCGGCGGCGCACCGAGCCTTCCGACAGCGTTTCCAGCATCTCGCGGTACCGGGCATCCAGCTTCGGGGCCCGGGGCAGAGTCGACGGCGTCATCGGTGCCTCCTCGTGCGTAATGGCGTACATCTCTCTACGGAAATTTACCGGGACTTGGAGTCTCAGTAAATAGGAGAGTAGTCGTCGCAACGGAATCGTGCTCTGAGCTGGGCGAGTGCTACGACACTTGTCGCGACCCGGTCGGCCGGTCGTTGCCTGGGTGCGACGGGAACGGAGTGCGCAGACCGGGCCCTCGCGAGACTCGGCCCTGGCCGATCCGGGTGCGTCCCGGCGTCGCAGTTCGGCGGAGCCTACGCCCGACGTGGCAGCCGAGACCCCTCGCTCACGACCGGCCGTCGTGGAATGCACTTCGCCCGCCGATGTGCCGTCTCGCTGGGCCGGAAACCGTCGCCGCGGAAACGGAGCTCGACACCAGCGATGGCGCGGTGGGAGGTGTCTCGATCGGTCGGTGTCGCGGTGATGGTGTGAACCTCGGGCACAGGCCGTTCCGGCGGGCCCTACGTCAGGCGACCGTGTTCGTGTAGACGCGGAGAGTTTCCAGGCGCGGCGCGGACGGGTGGAAGTCGAGGATCAACAGCACCGGTCCGTCCGGGGTCTCGCCACTGACGGTCACCGAGCGGCCCGCCGCGAGGGTTTTCCCACAGCGCAGTCCACGGGCGCGCGCCGCCAGCTCACCGGGGGTAATCGAGTCACCCGACCACAACCGCACCGTTTCGCGGCCGCCCGCGAGTTCGGTGACGGTCGCCGCGTCTCCCGCGGCCGCGGCCGTACACAGCCGGTGCGCGATCTCCTTGCCGGTCCGCCCGATACCCGTACCGGCCTGGGCCATCCCCATCAGCCCGGACACGCCCTGGTTGCGCAGCAGCAACCTGCCGAGGCGAGTGCCTGCGCGCAGGCCGGCGATACCGGTTCCCATGAGCTGCCCGACCATCGGCAGCAGTTCCCAGTAGGCCGCGAGATGAGAGATGCGCAGATCACCGTCTTCCGTGGTGATCTCGTAGCGCAGATGCATCGGGACGCGCACCCGGGCGCCGGTCGACATGGTGATGGTGATGGTGAGGTCGCGTACGACGGTTGCGGGGCCCGCGAAATCGTGGGTCACGTCGAAGACGATGTCGTTGGGGGCGATGAAGGTGTCGTAGAAGCGGGCGATCGCGTCGTGGCCGCGGTGCGGGGCGGAACCGACGGGGTCGTTGACCACCGCGTCGCGGGTGAACAGGCCCACCCAGGCGGCCCGATCGTGTGCGGCCACCGCGCGCGGGGAGGCGAGCACGGCGTCCCGTAGCTCGATGGCGGTCGGGTCCAGCGGCACGATGCCTCCTTCGGTGTCCGGGTCGCGGCCATAGTAGAACACGTTCTATCAGGGTCGGAAGGTCTTGCCATGCCTGCGTGTGAAGATGTCGGTGCGGTGCGGCATCATCTGTGCACGCAGCTATTCGACGAAACAGTGAGATTGCCCCGGAGTGCCCATGCCGTCGCGAACACCATCGAACGCGAAGCCGAAACCCCTGTCCGACAACGACCTCGAGCAGATCTCCGCGGAGATCGAAGCGGGCCGCCCGCCGATGGTGTGGTTCACCGCCGCGGCGGTGGGGGTCACCGAAGGGCGTTCGGGCAAGGTCGTCTCGCTCGGCGACCCGGCCGACGGGGACTTCCTGCAGGTCCGCCCCACCGGATCCAAGGACGTACTCTCCTTCGGGCCCACCGAGGTGACACTCACCAAACCGCCGCGTGACCGGCCGGCGCCCGCGGCGTCGAAAGCCGCACCACAGTCCCAGAACACTCCCGAGCCGAAGGAAGCGCCCGTGCCCACCGCTGCGTCCCAGACCACCTCCGAGAAACGGGCCTCCGAATCCGCTGCCACCACCGCGAACAAGTCTGCGGCCGAGACGAAACCGGCAGCAACGCCGCGGACACCGGCCCCGGCCAAGGCGGCCAAAGCACCCGCCGCGCGCAAGGCGAAGACACCGGAGGTCGTTGTCACCATCAACGGCAGCGCCGACGGTGAGTGGACCGTCGATGTGACCAGCGGCAAGAAACGCACCGCGCGCGCCTTGCCGGTCGGTGGTCCGGCGGTGGCCCAGGCGGCGAAACTGCTGCACCCCGAGGTCGCCGAGGTGGTCGAAGGCCTGCTCGAAACGGTCCGAGGCGCACAGGAAGCCAAAGTCCAGCAACTGCAGGCCGAATTGGAACAGGCCCGCAAACTGCTCGAGGAACTGTCGGACTGAGCCCTCCGCGCCGGAATCGGATTCGGTGGCGCCGGGCTTTCCCTGCGCACCGTCCGGGCGTATCCGGCTGTCAGACCGCTGTCTCCCGGTGCCAGCTGTGCTGGATCGGCTCGGCCGGGGTGTGCCGCATGGCGTCGTGGAACATGTAGCCGAAACCCCGGCGCTTCGCCAGGTACATGGCCGCGTCCGCGTCGCGGATGAGGTCGTCGACGGTGGCATCGATGGTGCGCGGTCCGCCGCAGGCCAGCCCGATACTGGCGGTGAGCGGCACCTCGCCGATACTGAGCCGGAACGGTTTCATGAAGGCGCCCAGCAGGCGTTCGGCCATTTTGGTCGCCTCGTCGCGATCCAGCGGTGCCAGCACGACGAATTCGTCGCCGCCGTACCGGGCCACCACATCGTCGCGGCGTACGGCGGTGCGAATCCGATTCGCGGCTTCGGCGATCAATTCGTCACCGACCGTATGCCCGTAACTGTCGTTGATCGCCTTGAACTCGTCCAGATCGACGAACAGCAGGCACAGCGGCCGCTCGGCCCAGTCACGATGTTCGCGGTGCAGAACGCGCAAAAGCGCCGAACGGTTCAGCAGTCCGGTGAGGGGATCGTGATCGGCCTGGTACTGCGCCTGACGTTCGCTGCGAGCACTACGCCCGATGGCGCGTTCGCTGCGAATCAGCAATCCGATCAGAAGAAGTGCCAGCACCACCGAGACGATGACCTGATCGAGCGGGCTGAGCGGGGCCCGTGCCACCGGAACGAGCGAGGAAACCACCAGGGCCACGGCGATTACGCTGGCACGCTGCCGGGAATGGTGCAGCCGGATCGGCCGCGGTGTACTCAACGCCGTCATCGTCGGGTGCAGCGCCGCGGCTCCTACCGCCACGTAGGTACCCAGGAGCGGGAGCAGCAGTACGTTCGGATCCACCGTCAGTGTGCCCGCCGCCGCCAGGCGGTAGCCGATATCGGTGAGCAAGGCGCCTGCGACGCCGAGATGTAACAGGCGCAGCGCGGTTTCCGACCGGCTCGACGTCGCCATGGAATGCGCGAGCAGGGTGAGCAGCAGCGCATCGAAAACGGGAAATACCACTGCGGTCAAGGTATTCATGGCCGCCTCGTCGGAATGCAGAACGGGGGCGATGAGGAAGATCCAGGCCGCGAGGAGCGCGCCGAGCCCGATCAGTCCCGAGTCCAGCAGCACATCGGGATGCGCGCGGGCCTGGCGCGGACGCAGCCACAGCAAGGCAGCCAGCGCCGTTCCGATATATCCGGTGAGGGTGCAGATCTCGTCGAGAGGGGTGGACGCCGCCTGGGTCAGTTCGCGGACTACGGTACCGACGGCGAACGGGACGGCCGAGGCCGCCAGCAGATACCAGGGCAGGGCCGGAGCCGACCGGTGCCGGCGTACCCCGATCACGATCGCCGCCACGGCGCCCAGCGCTACCGATACCGCCACCGACAAGGACAGCATGCGGGACTCGACAACGAGGTGAACCGCGACCGCGGCACCGGCGATCGCAGAAACTACCGCCCAGCAACGTATCCCGTGTAAACCGTACCGTCCTGCACGCTGTGGATCGCTGATGATCATCAGCCCCCCTTGTTGTCGCTCCATTCCCGGTGAAATCGAGCCGCGTCTCAGGTCGGAAATCCTTGTCTGTCGTGCTCTACCTGCCCAACGAGCGGCGGCTGACGAAACCGAGTCTTCCTGTACGAGGGGACGTCCGAGCCGGGCGCTACGCGTCCGACCCCAAAACTGGACTATTGGTCCGATGATGACATGCAGTGCCGAATTTGTCGCTGTCTTGGCGCAACAACGTCGTAACAGGTGTCTCGACCACCGGCGGCGTACCGACCGGCCGCCCGCTGCGGCTCGTACGGTGGACCCGTGACTGGAAGCGAGGAGAGGCCCGATCCGCGCCGCGCCTGGTCGGCGCCCGGCCGGGTCAACCTGATCGGTGAGCACACCGACTACAACGATGGGTTCGTCCTGCCGATCGCGATCCCGCTGGCGGTCACCTGCCGCGGCGTCCGGAACGCCGGCGAGCGGGTACGGGTCAGGTCACGACAGCGCCCGGACGAACCGGTGCAACTACCGGCCGCGGACCTGGCCGCCGCACGCGACCGGGTCCCGGCCTGGGCGCGGTATCCCCTCGGGGTCCTCGCCGAGTTCGGGCGCCGCGGGCATCGGATCGAGGGGCTGGACCTCGAATTCGACGGCGCGGTACCGGCCGGCGCCGGATTATCGTCCTCGGCGGCCCTGTGCTGTGCCACCGCGGTGACCGTCCGCGATCTGTGCGCGCCGGCGACCGGCGACCGGGAGCTGATCGATATCGCCCGCGCCGCCGAGAACGACTATGTGGGCGCGCCCACCGGAATCCTCGATCACGCCGCCTCGATCCTGTGCACCGCCGGACACGCGCTCTTCCTGGACGTACGAGCCTTCCAGCGCGCGGAAACCGGGGGTTGTGAACAACTCCCGTTCGACCTGGCGGCGACAGACCTGCGACTGCTGGTCGTCGACACCGGTCAGGCCCATGAGCACGCCGACGGCGGATACGCCACCCGCCGGGCCGAATGTGCCGAGGCAGCAGCGGAGCTCGGTGTGGCAACGCTGCGCGATATCGGCGGTGTCGACGAACTCACCGGCCTCGCCGACCCCGTGCTGTACCGGCGCGCACACCATGTGGTGAGCGAGAACGAACGGGTACGCCGGGTGGCCGCACTGCTCCGCGACGGTGCGGACCCCCGGGCGATCGGCCCCGTGCTCAGCGAGGGACACGCCTCGCTGCGTGACGATTTCGCCGTCTCCACCGAGGTGCTGGATACGGCCGTCGACACTGCGCAGGCAGCCGGGGCGTACGGGGCGCGCATGGTGGGCGGCGGATTCGGGGGCAGCATCATCGCCCTGGTCGATACCGCCGACGCCGAGCGGGTCGGGGAGGCGGTACGGCAGCGTCTGGCCGAGATCGGCTATGACCGTTCGAGGATGTTCGAAGCCATCGCCGGGCCGGGCGCCGGACCACTCAGGTGAATCTCTGCACAGCGGGGCCGGGTGCCGGAACGGCGGCAGCCCGATAAAGACCGTGAATCCGGGCGCAGCAGTGCTCAGGTCGGCCCCGGGCCACGGCGTATGCGTCGGATTGCTCAGCCGGCCGCTCGTGGCCTCCGTACTCGGCCGACAATGATGTCGACCATCAGAAAGGCCAGCAAACTCAGGCCGAAAACCGGCGCGAACCAGCCGACCAGCGCTGCGACCGCCGAGACCGGGACAGCGAGCCGCAGCGAGCGGCGCAGTACCCCGCGCTGTGGGGGTTTACCGGCGGCGCGCCAGGTGCCGGCGGTGGCGGGCCGGCGCTGCCACCACATGAGGTAGCCGCGCACGATCACGGTGACCAGGCCGACCATCGCCGCCAGCAGCAGTAACTGGTTGAGCAGGCCGAACATCAGGCCCATATGGAGCTGGATACCCCAATTGGCCAGTTTGGCCATGAGATTCCACTCCGAATAGGGCAGCCGGTCGGTGATCGCGCCGGTGGTGCCGTCCACCGCGACCGCATCCACCGTGAGGGTGCCCGACCGGCGCAGTTCCTTGACCGCGAAGGCGCCGGCGTCCGCGCCCGGGACGCTGATCTCGGCAGCCTGGGTGACTCCGGCGGCGCGGGCGGCGGCCAGTACGGTGTCCAGTTGCTCGATCCGCTCGGCGGGAACGGTGTGTGTCGCCGCAGGTCCGCCGTGGTGACCGGCATGGCCGGAGTGGTCGGGGGACGCTGTATCGGGAAGCGCAGTCTCGACCGCGGGTGTGGTCCAGCTGAGGGTCTCCCGCACCTGTTCGATATTGGCGCCCGCATAGGTCGACCAGGTGAGTCCCGTTGCCGACAGCAGGAGCAGAACCGGCAGGATCCAGATACCGACCGCACCGTGCCAGTTCAGGCGCCGGCCGCGCGCATTCGGTGTCGGATCGGGGGCGAACAGCCAGGCCGCGGAATTGCGCTGCCGGCGTGCCCGCACTCGCCGTACCCACAGCACCAGCCCGGCCAGTGCGATCAGCCACAGCCACGAGGCCGCCAGTTCGGAGTACAGCCGACCCGGTTCCCCCAGGTGCAGGTGGCGGTGTGCCTGAGATATCCAGGCCCGGACCGGCAGCGCGCCGGAGCTTCCGTAGACCACCGATTCGCCCACCGGCTGTGCCGTGACGGGATCGACGAAGACCGCGCGACGCTCGGATTCCCCGAGACGGGGATCGCCGAACAGCACGCGGGTCGTTTCGCCCGGTTCCGGCGCCGGAGCGACCGCCACCAGGGTGAGGTCCGGACGCGCCGCGACGCCCGCGGAGACCTGCTCGGACAGCGGCCGCTGCGGACCCTCGGTATCCGTGTACAGCACATCTCGGTCGGTAAAGGATTCGAGGGTCGGGGAGATCGCGTAGAGGGCTCCGGTCACCGCCGCGATCAAGAGGAACGGCCCCACGAAGAGGCCGGCGTAGAAATGCAGCCGGAGCGCGAGCGCGCGGAATGCGCCCTTGCCCGGCCCGTTCGTGTTCGTCGCGGGCGTGCCGTCCTGGCGTGCCGCGGCGACCTCGGTGGTACTCAAGGTTGCTACCTGCCTGTGCTGGTTCGGGCGCACCACCGGACGGTGCCGGGCGTGCGCACAGACCCCGGCGGCCGGCTACGGCTCGACCGGGAGGGGAAATCCGGCGCGGACGACGGTGCGACCGTGCGACGGAGGCACGGTGCGGCCCGCAGGCCGGAACGAGAGATCAGACCAGGCCGGTCGCGGGCGGGGCGCGAGTACCCCCGGTACCGGTGACGAGGATGCGTGGAATCAGGCGATCGCGGTGCGCCGTACGCAGCGGCGCCGGACCGGCGATCGCCGGGACCCGCGGAAACAGCGGGATGATCCGGGACAGCGCGACTGCACCGGCCCGGTAGGCGGTCTCGGCGCCACGCACGAGCAGCGCGGCGGCCCACGCGGCCAGTACATGCGCCGCGATCATCGCGGGGGTCAGTTGCAGGTCACCGTGATGCAGGTGTCCGCTACCCCAGCCGAGACAGAAGTGGCCCAGCAACTGGCCGACGGCCAGGGTCGCGGTGAGCCCGGCCGGCCCGGTACGTAGCCCGGATACCAGTGCCCCCAGCACCGCGGTAGTGGCGCCGAGCAGCATGATCGCCGTACTGTCCGGGATCGCGGTGGGCGTCGCCCAGCCGTGAGCGGCCACAGCGACGCTGCCGGAGATCAGTCCGGCCACCGCGCCGCGAACGCGGGCGGCACCGCGACGGTCCACCGGATGGGTGGCGCCGAACCTGATCTGCACCGGACGATGATAGCGGTGTTTCTCGCCGGACTCGTAGCCGTCGTTCTCGCGTTGCCGCGCTGAGCCTCGGGCGGCTGCTGGCTGTATCGGGTTCAGTGGGCGCGGATATTCGGGAGTGTGCTGCGCCGGTGCCGTTGTTGATCGTGTCGGATTGCGTGGGCCGACTTTCGGGGGCTCGCACGGCCGGTTCCGCTGCGGGCGCGCGGCGTGATGAGAGGCGATGCCGGACCACCACGTCTCGCGGGGTCGGTGTTCTTCCCGAATGCGGGCAGAGGTGTCATCGCTCGACCTGGCCTTGCTGAACCGGAGTTCGCGGCAAGGAGCGATGTCCGGATTCGGTGGCGGACCCCGGAGCGCACCGGATCTGCGCCCCCGGCCCGATGTGTACGGTGCGGTGTGGAGCCTGCTGGACTACCCGTGGCGGACCGCGCGGTATCGAACCGAAACACCCGATCACCGGTCGGGATTCAGCTCCGTCAGGGGCTTGCGGAGCAGTTTGCCGGTGGCGTTGCGGGGGAGTTCGTCGAGGAAGATCACTTCGCGAGGGACCTTGTAGCGGGCGAGGTTCGCCTTGACGTAGTCCTTGATCTCCTGCGGGTCCCGTGCCGAACCGGGGCCGGGCACCACCACGGCCCGGAGTCGTTTGCCGAATTCGCGGTCGTCCACGCCGACCACCGCGGCCTCCAGGACGTCGGGTCGGTTCGTGATGAGATGCTCGACTTCCTGTGGGAAGACGTTCTCGCCGCCGGAGACGATCATGTCGTCGTCGCGGCCGTCGATGAACAGCAGGCCGTTACGGTCGAGGTGCCCGACATCGCCGGAGGACATCATGCCGTCCACCTGCTCCTTGGTGCGGCCGTCTGTGTAGGCCTTGAAGGCGTGCGGGTTGTCGATGAAAATCGTGCCGGTCACCCCGGGTTCGGTGATCCGCTTGCGGTTCTCGTCGTAGAGCGCGATCCGAACCCCGACCGGCGGCCGGCCCGCCGTGGCCGGCTCGGCCCGCAGTTCCTCCGGAGTGGCCACGGTGATCACCGCGCATTCGGTGGAGCCGTACAGGTTGTACAGCACATCGCCGAAGTATTCGCCGGTGCGCACCACCACATCCGGCGGGATGGCCGATCCGGCCGCGAAGACGACCCGCAGCGAGGACACGTCGTAGCGGTCCAGGATTTCGCGTGGCTGATCGAGTATGCGCTGCAGCATGGTCGGCACCACGATGAGCGAATCCGCGCGGTAGTGCTCGATATTGGCCAGGGTGAGCTCGGGGTCGAAACGCCGCTGCTGGAAGATCACCCGGTTGCCGAGGCCGAGGCCGAGGCTGAACTGAGACAGTCCGGTGCCGTGGAAGATCGGGGCCGCCATCACCATCGTGCCGTTGCTGGGCAGCGGCACCCTGTCGATGAACTGGGCAGAGATGAACGGGCTCACCTTGTCACGCGGGGCGCCCTTCGGAGTGCCGGTGGTACCGCTGGTCAGGATGACCGTACCGCCGGGTTTACGAGGTGCGGTCAGCGGCGCGGTGGACCGGCCGGCGGATACCGATTCGACGGTGGGGATCGCGGGATCCGCGTTGTCCTTGTCGTCGACCCAGGTCAGGATGCGCGGGATGGACGCCGGGATCGCGCTCATCAGCTCGAAGAACTCGCTGTCGTGCAGAACGGCTTTGACCTGCTCACGTTCGGCCACATCGGCGAACTGGGGTTTGGCGAAGCCGGTGTTCATCAACACTGCGCGCAGCCCCAATTTGCCGCAGGTCAGCATGCTCAGCACCATGCCGCGATGGTCGCGGGCCAGGATGGCAACCACATCACCGGCACGCAGCCCGCGTTCGACGAGGCCGCGCGCGAAGGCATTCGACTGCTCGTCGAGCTCGCGGAAGGTGAGTTCGCCCTTTTCGTCGACGATCGCGGGTGCACCGGGCCGGTCCTGCACGGCATGCATCACAACCGCGGCGAACGGGCCGTATCTGCCCGCATTGACCATCGAGTTGACGGCGTGATCGAGCCGCAGCGGATCGAACAGGCCGCGTTTACGCATCACGTTCACGGCCAGCGCGATATCGCCGACCTTGCGAACGGGGCCGGGCAGCGACAATGTCATCGGCGACAACCTTCCGCGGCGCAACCGCCGGACCGGCGGCTCACCTGTTCGAAATCTGGTGCTGTGCCAACCCTAGCAATCCGGACCGCTGGTGCGCCGACATTGTCTCGGACAGTAAGGAAACCGGGACTTCGCTGTGGAATCTCCCGGTTTACCTCACCGAGAGAGGCTGTCAGACCTCGTATTCCACCAGGACCCGGCGCAGCAGTTTCCCGGTGGGATTGCGCGGCAGATCTTCGAGGAACACCACCTCGCGCGGGACCTTGTAGCGGGCGAGGTTCTCCTTCACATAGGTTTTGATCTCGTCCTCGGTCGGGGTGTGGCCGGGCTCGGCGACGATGAATGCGCGCAACCGCTTGCCGAACTCCACATCGTCGACGCCGACCACGGCGGCATCGAAGATGTCCGCACGTTCGAGCAGCAGATTCTCGACCTCCTGTGGGAAGACGTTCTCGCCGCCCGACACGATCATGTCGTCGTCGCGGCCGTCGACCATCAGCAGGCCGTCCTCGGTGAAATGGCCGACATCCCCGCTCGACATGTAGCCGTCGATGATCTGCTTGTGCCGGCCATCGGTATAACCCTCGAAGGGTGCTCCGCTGCGGACGAAGATCCGGCCGGTGACGTTCTTTGCCGTGACCTGCTTGTCGTTGTCGTCGTACAACCGCACATCGCAGGTCAGCGGAGGCCGGCCCACAGTGCCGGGGGCCTTGGCGAGCTCGTCCGGCTTGGCCACCGTCGCGATGGCGACCTCGGTGGACCCGTAGAGATTGTGCACGACGGGCCCGAAAACCTCGGCCGCGCGGATGCTCAGTTCCGGGGAGAGTGCCGATCCCGCCAGCACGATGCCCTTCAGCGAGGAGGTGTCGTACTTCGCCCGGACCTCCGCGGGCAGCTCCACCATCCGGTGCAGCATGGTCGGCACCGCGACGAGCATATCGGCCTTGTGGTCGGACACCATCTTCAGCGTTGCCTCGGCGTCGAACCGGCGCCGCATGACGATCTTGTTGGTCAGGCCGGTGGCCACCAGCCAGGTACCCAGGCCCGTGCTGTGGAAGATCGGCGACACGATGACCATCGTGGCGCGTTTGCGGAACGGCATGCGGTCCAGGAACTGAGCGGTGGCCACCGGGGAGGCCTTCTCGCGCGGCGCGCCCTTGGGCAGTCCGGTGGTGCCGCTGGTCAGGATGATGAAACCGCCGGGCTTACTGGGCACGGGCAGTTCACCGAGACCGTTCTCGGCGATCAGATCGTCGAGGCTCTTCGCGCCTTCGGGGAGTTCGGTGCCCTCGTCGACCCAGGTGAGGAAACGTGGCATATCGGCGGGCAGGGCGTCGAGCAGACCCAGGAACTCGCTGTCGTGCAGGACCGCCTTGACCTTCTCCCGTTCGCACACCTCGGCGAACTGTGGTTTGGCGAAGCCGGTGTTCATCAGGGCGATCTTCACGCCCAGTTTGCCGGCGGCGGCCATGGACAGGATCAGGCCGCGATGGTCGCGGGCCAGGATGCCGATCACGGTGCCCTCGGTGAGGCCGGCCTTGCGCAGGCCGTGCGCGATCTTCGTGGACTGCTCGTCGAGTTCGCGGTAGGTCAGCTCGCCGCGCTCGTCGACCAGGCCCGGGGCGTCCGGGGCGATCCGGGCCGAATGCATGATCAGCGTCGCCTGCGGAATATAGGTCTTGGAATCCTTGAGGGTCCGCAGGGTTTCCCCCGGATTCTTCAGATCGATGAATCCACTGGACTGCAGCAGCCCATATGCCTTGACAGTCTCCAGCGTATGCGCCAGGTTCACCCTCGAACACCTCCACAGATCCTCGCGTCGGCACTCGACCTAGCGATTCCGAACGGCATATCGGGGCTCACGGTAGCAGTGAAAGTGCGTCCGCTCACAACGTACGCACCGGACAAAAACGACACCGCCGCAATGGCCGGAACATCCCATGAAAGGGCACGCGGCGGATATACGGCGCGTTCCCCAGCTTGTGGATTATTCAGCCCGGGAATGTGTTGACCGAGCCCCACGAAGGGAAGGTGATTTCGCCCCGCGCGTA
>NZ_JARWOV010000341.1 GCF_029868855.1 Nocardia carnea
CATCGAGGCCGAGGTCGACCGCGGTGACGGCGTGACAACGAGGCTCACCGACGGCGAAATCGCCGGTTTCGTCTCACTACTCGGCGGTGCCGGTGCCGAAACGGTCGCGAAACTCATCGGAACCGCCGCCGTAAACCTTTAAGGGCACGGGTATTTTTCTCGCCGGCTCGACGGCCACGACTCCGAGCGGCACGTGGTAGCGACGCAGGTCGGGCCGGGGCGGAATCGCGGCCGGGTCGGCGTGGTCGATGATGATGCCGAGGAAATCGCCGTCGACGACAACGTCGGCGAACATCCGCAGCTGTCCCGAGGTGCGTGCGACCTCGCCTGCCAGGCGTTTGTCGCCGAGGGCTGTTTCGGCATCGGCTTCCGCGACCAGGCGCCCGGTGTTCGTGTCGATCGCTGTCGCGGCGGCGCGCAGGAACCGTGCGCGAGTGCCGCGGTCCCGGAGGGCTTCCCGGGCGGTGTGCGCGGCAACTACCACGCGATCGACCCCCGCGCCGCCACTTTCCGCGGCGACTCGGCGGCGTCGCTCACCGGTCCGCGCATCGAGGCTCCACACTGAAGGCTCGTCCATCGAGTATCCCAACTGTTCGAGATTTCGAACATAGGTTAGTATTTCGAACACATGGTGGCTGATTCCGTGGTATCCGTCAACGAGTCTCGATACTTGACAGGCTTCGCGCGCCCATGGTTACTCTTTGTCGAGATTTCGGAAATCGTTCGAAATATCGAACATGGCTGGAGATCATGCAGATAACAAAACTGGAGACATTCGTCGTCGGAACACCGTGGCGGAACCTGACCTACGTTCTCGTCCACACCGACGAGGGGCTGACCGGCGTCGGCGAAACCCGCATGCTCGGCCATACCGACGCGCTGCTCGGTTACCTGCGCGAGGCCGCGGACAACCACATTCTGGGCTCCGACCCGTTCGCCGCCGAAGACCTGGTCCGCCGGATGAAGTACGGCGACTACGGCCGCGCGGGGGAAATCGTGATGTCCGGTATCGCCTGTGTCGAAACGGCGTGCTGGGATATCAAAGGCAAAGCACTCGGCGTACCGGTGTGGCAGCTGCTCGGCGGAGCGGTCACCGACCGGATCCCGGCCTACGCCAACGGCTGGTACACCACCGAACGCACCCCCGAGGCCTACGCCGAGGCCGCGCGTGGGGTCGTCGCCCGCGGCTACCGCGCCTTGAAGATCGACCCGTTCGGCAGCGGCCGTTACGAACTGAGCCACGCGGAGACGATGCGGACGGTCGCCCTGATCGAGGCCGTACGGGAGGCGATCGGGCCGGATACCGAACTCATGCTCGAAATGCACGGCCGGTTCAATCCCGCCACCGCGATACGCCTGGCACGCGAACTCGCGCCCTACCGCCCGGCCTGGCTCGAGGAACCCGTTCCGCCGGAAAACCTGAAGGCGTTGAAAAAAGTGGCGGCGAAAACCGATATTCCCATTGCCACCGGTGAACGCATTCATGATCGGATCGAATTCCGGGAAATCTTCGACTCCCAGGTCGCCGATATCATCCAGCCCGACCTGGGGCATATCGGCGGGATCGGCGAAACCCGGAAACTGGCCGCCACCGCCGAGACCCACTACATGCTGGTGGCTCCGCACAACGTGGGCGGCTCGGTGCTCACCGCGGCCACCTTGCAGGTGGCCTTCTGCACGCCGAATTTCAAGATTCTGGAGCATTTCAACGATTTCGCGGATTCGGCGATCCGGAAGGTGGTGTCCGGCGCGCCCCGGGTCGTCGACGGATACTTCGAGCGTAGCGACCGGCCGGGCCTCGGCGTCGAGTTCGATACCGCCGCCGCCGCCGAATTCCCGCAGCAGCAGGCGCACTTCGATCTGTGGGCCGACGGCTGGGAGAAGCGTGACCCCCAGGGCCGGCGATGAACACCGGCCGGCACGAGCTCGTCATCGAACGTCCGGGCGAATTCCGGATCGCGGCGCATACGCCCCGCCCGCCCGGTTACGGCGAAGCGCTGGTCCGGGTGCACGCCGTCGGGATCTGCGGCAGCGACCGCGAGGTGTTCCACGGCACCCGGCCGACCGGGTTCGTGCGGTATCCGCTCGTCCCCGGGCACGAATGGTCGGGCACCGTCGAGGCCGTCGGCCAGGGCGTACCCGGCAGCTTGATCGGCCGGAAGGTCGTCGGCGAAGGATTTCGCAGTTGCCTGCGGTGCGCACGGTGCCGGGCCGGCGAGACGACACTGTGTGAAGCCGAGTACGCCGAAACCGGGTTCACCGTGCCGGGGGCCATGGCCTCGACACTGACACTGCCGGCCCGGCTGCTGCACGTACTGGCCGACGATGCGGACCTGACCGCTGCCGCGCTCCTGGAACCGCTGGCCTGCGTGGCCGCCGCCGCGCTGATCGCGGAGGTCCGGCCGGGAAACCGGGTCGCCGTGGTCGGTACCGGGACGCTCGGAGTTCTCGCACTCCAGTTGCTAGGCGCATCCTCGCCCGGTGAACTGGTGGCCGTCGGCCGCGGTGCGGTATCGGCCGAACGCGCTCACCGCCACGGGGCGCACACCTACCTGACCTACGACAACCTCGCGCACGCAGAGGGTTTCGATATCGTCGTCGAGGCGGCGGGCTCCGCGAGGTCGGCCTCCGTATCGTCCGCGCTGGTGCGTCGCGGCGGCCGCCTGGTGCTGACCGGGATACCGGCGCCGGGCGCTGTCCCACTCGACCCGGCCGATCTGGTGATCCGGCAGGTGGAGGTTCGTACGGTGTTCGGCGCGAACTCGGGGGCCTGGGCGCACGCCGTACGCGCGTTCACCGCCGGACTGGTCGACCTGCGGTCCGTAGCGACGCATCGAATGTCGCTCGGTGAGTACGCCGACGCCATCGCACTGATGGGGGAGGCGCGACCGGACGTCGGCAAGATCCTCCTGCTTCCGGGCTCGACCGCATGACCGGCACACTCCTGACCCTCCGATCCGAAGGTATGCGATGAACGCCTCAGTACACCCGATACGTCCCGGTGCCACCCGGCTCGCGACGATCGGCTTTCCCGGGCCCGCCCCCGATCCGGCCGACGCTTCGGTGCACTCCTTTCCCGATGGTGGCAGGTGGCGCACCGAGATCCCGTCTGTCGAGGGCCCGGCGGCCTTGGCGGCGGTGCTGGCGGAGTCCGATCGGCTCGGCGTGCCGATCCACCGGATCAGCCAGGGCAGCGGTATCTGGATGCTCACCGATGCGGAGATCACCGAAATGGCCGGCGCCTGCGCCGAGCGCGATATCGAACTCTGCTTGTTCACCGGTCCCCGGGCCACCTGGGATATCGGCGCGGGAACCCGCACCACCGGAGGGGGCACCGGCCCGCGTGCCTTCGGCCACTCCGCTGTCGCGGCCTGCGTGGAAGACGCGATTCGTGCCACCGAACTGGGTGTGAAATGCATTCTGGTCGCCGACGAAGGGGTGTTGTGGGTGCTGCACCGTCTTCGGGTCAACGGCGATCTGCCGGGCGACACCACACTCAAGGTTTCGGCACTCATCGGTCCGGTCAACCCCGCCGCGGTATCGGTCTTCGAGCGGCTCGGTGCGGACTCGGTGAATGTGCCGTCCGATCTCACGCTCGCGCATCTGACCGAGATCCGCCGGGCGAGTCGTGTCCCGCTGGACCTGTACCTCGAATCTCCCGATGATCTCGGCGGTTACGTCCGGATGCACGAGGCAGCCGAGCTCATCCGGCGCGGCGCGCCGGTCTATCTGAAATTCGGGCTGGCCAAGGCGCCGGCCATCTATCCCGCCGGTGCCCACCTGCGCGAAACGGTGCTGTCCACCGCTCGCGAACGCGTCCGCCGCGGCCGGCTGGCGCTCGATATGCTGCAGCGGCTGGGCCCGGCGGACGGAATGTCGCCGCTGGGTACTCGCCTGCCCGGTGCGCTCGAACGCTTTCCGGTGCCCGAACAGTGGCCGGCGCTTCCCGGAGGTATCGCCTGATGGGCCGGCTGGTTCCCGCCGTGACGCGGGCGTTGGACATCCTCGAGCTGTTCCTCGACCACGAAACACTGTCCGCGCCGGAAATCGTCGGCGCGTTGCACCTGCCGCGCACCACGGTCCACGAACTGGTCGCGACCCTGGTGACCCGCAGCTACCTGGTAGCCGAGGAAGGCGGCCGGTACCGGCTCGGTGTGCGCACCCATCAGCTCGGCAGCCGCTATGCCGCCCAGCTGGACCTGGTCAGCGAGGGCGAACTCGCCGCGAAACAGGTCTCCCGGAAGTGCGGCGAAACCGTCCATGTGGCGGTTCTCGAAGGCACCGATGTCATCTACATTGCCAAGGTCGATTCCACGCACACCGTGCGCATGGTCTCCGCGGCGGGCCGCCGGCTCCCGGGGCACTGCACCGCCGTGGGCAAAATGCTGCTCGCCTCGCTCCCGGAGGAAGAACTGCGCACCCGGCTGCCCGACGACCGGATCTTGGAGTCGCTGACCCGGAACACCATCACCGATGTCGACACGTTGCGCGCCGAACTGGCCGAAGCCCGTCGCGCCGGAACCGCGGTCGAGGAATGCGAATCGAATATCGACGTGTCCTGTGTGGCCGCCCCCGTCCACGACCGGACCGGAAGTGTGGTGGCCGCGTTGTCGATCTCGGTTCCGCTCAGTCGGTGGTCGCGCGATCGGCGGATCGAGCTGGCGCGACTCGCGGCCTTCGGCGCGGAGACGCTGTCCGAAGCCCTCGGTTATCGCGGCAACACAGCGTCATGAGTGCGCGATTCGATCTCTGCGAGGCGGTCTCGATGGAGGCCGAGCTCGGCGAAGGCCCAACCTGGGACGCCGCGGCGGGGCGGCTGCTCTGGGTGGACATCCTCGGTTCGGCGATCCACAGCCTCGACCCCTCCACCGGGTCGGTCGGCACCGTCACCACATTCCAGCATGTCGGGGCCGCCAAGCCCCGGGCCGGTGGTGGGCTTGTCGTCAACCTCCGTGACGGAATAGGCCTGTACGGTCCCGACCGGGAATTCAGCTGGCTGCACCACCGGCCGGTACCCGGATGCCGCGGCAACGACGCGGCAGTGTCCCCCGACGGCGCGCTCTGGGCCGGCACCATGCGCTACGACGAAGCACACGGCGGTGGCACCCTGTTGTGCGTGGACGGGGACGGTGAACGGCGTGTCGTACTCGACGATGTCACGGTCAGCAACGGGATCGGCTGGAGCCCCGGCGGGGATCGCATGTACTACATCGACTCACCGACGAGACGAATCGATGTCTTCCGCTACGACGAAGGACGGATCGGCGGGCGCGCGGTTTTCGCCGAGATCGAATCCGGCGCCGGTGTGCCGGACGGTTTGACCGTCGACGCCGCCGGCGCCGTATGGGTCGCGCTCTGGGACGGCGGCCAGGTGCGGCGATACACCCCCGAAGGAGTGCTCGACCGGGTCCTGCCACTACCTGTCCGCCGTCCCACCGCCTGCGGTTTCGGGGGTTCCGATCTCACAGATCTCTACATCACTACGGCCCGCACCGGCCTTATCGAGCCGGAGCCGTTGGCCGGGTCGCTGCTTGTGATCCCGGGCCTCGGTCAAGGGGTGCCGCAAGCGCTGTTCGCTGGGTGATCGAGCTGCGGCCCGAGACATGCTGCCGGACATCACCGTTTCGAACGGAGTCTCCGTGACGCGCCCTGGTGACGGCAGGGCCATCACCAGGGTCGCCTGAGTCCGGTTTCCGGCTATCCGGCGCCGGAGCCGCTGGCGGAGCCGCTGTTCATTCCGCCCGCCGAACCAGATGGCAGGCGAAGGTTTGCGTCGGGTACGCCGGTCCCGTCCTGGTCGAGAATGCCGTCCTGGCCGGCATAAGGGCTCTGCCCCGGCGGGGCTTGGAGCGTGACTATGTACTTCCACCCGGCGTCGGACAATGCTGCTCCGCCGGCCACGAGGGTGCCCACGACACCTCCGGCCCCGGCAAAGGCGGCGATCACGGCCGGTGCCGTTGCCAAGCAAGCCGGTCCGACTACCAGGCACGATCCGAGGCCGAGAACCGCGCCGATCGCGGCGCCGACGGCGGCGCCCGCGAGCCCTCCGAGCCCGGCGTTCCGGGTCAGTTGGGTGGAGAGTTCGTTGAGTGCGAGTTGCTCCTCCATCGGCGAGGCCACAGGGTGCGGGGCGGCCGTATGCGTGGTGGGAAGGTCCGGTGTGAGGGTGAGTGTGCGTCCGTCGGCGGCGATTTGTTCCTTGATGGCAAAGGGACGTTCGTTGAGCCAGTAGGTCAGTGGCAGCGTGGTCAGGGGCTGGTTGTGGGCATCGACGACAGTCACCGCTCGCCCGTCTCCGGCGTGCGCGAAGGTCGCGTGTTCCAGCGTTGTGACTACCGCGGTGCCGGAGACGACTGTCCGGAACTGCGCTGGAGCGCCGGGATCGGCCGATACGGAGGGGGCCGCCGCCGGAAGGATCGCCGTGATGGCAATAGTTCCTGACGTTATTGCGCGAGTGATCATTTCGCTGGTCCCGGAGCAGTCGGACCGGTGACCGGTGCCGGAGCGCCACCCGGTTTTCCGCGTGTCTGATCGGCGTACTTGCTTGTGCCGGGCGGTGCGTTCAGCACCGTGACGTACTCGAATGCGGCCGCGGCCGCGACCGGGCCGCCCGCGATGACAAGACCCGCAATTCCGCCGACACCCGCGGTCAAGCTCATGATGGGTAGCACCGCGACCACGCACGCCAGACTGAGCACCGCACAGGCTGCACCGGAGAGCACCAGGCCGACTCCAACGCCGGCCAGCGCGCCGATCGCGGTTCCGACCAGGGTGCCGAGCGAGGTCCCGATGCTGACCGCGTTGATGAGATCGTTCATCGCGAGCTGGTTCTCCAGCGGCGACGCGACCGGCCGCAGTGCCGCTCGGTTCAGGGCGGTCGTGTCCGGAGCCAGCGTCAGCGTGCGGCCGTCGGCAGAGATCGTGTGGTGCAACTGCAGATGTTGGCCGTCCAAGGAGTAACTCAGTGGCAGCGATTCGAGTCGTTGGCCGCCGTTGTCACTGAGCACAATGGACCCGGCCGCGGTATCGAGGTCGAATCGGCCGTGCTCCAGCGTGGTGACCACGGAGGATCCTGCAATGCTCGCTTGGTAGGCGACCGGCGCGGCAGTGGAGTTCTCGGAGTGTGCGGGTGCGGCGCCCGCCAGTAGGGCAGCGGCCAGGAGCGCCGCGGAAATGGTGGACCGGTGGAGTTTCATCGGATCTTCCTCAATGAAGTCGGATGTGTCCCAGCGATATCTGCTGAGACGAGAATCACGACCGACAGCATGAGATCTATTGAGTGATGCAGATCTCACCTATCCCACTCAGCGGGAGACATGTGCAACATGTGACGCATAGTGGCGGGATTGCGGCTCGGAGGGGTGCGGCATTTCCACCGCCTGTACGCGCTCGCGCGCTATGCGACATTTGCTGCATATACTGATGTGGCGGGCGCGCGATAACGGTTTCGACGGGCGCGGTGACGCCCTGTATAGAGGCTTTCCGCCACGGCCTTGCCGGATGGGGGTGCGGACTATGGAAGGACACAGCGTGACGATGCCGACCACAACACCGACAAGGGTGTTTCTCACCGGAGCGACGGGAAACTGGGGGCGCTACATTCTGCGTGAGTTCCGCGAGCGCGCGGATTCGTTCCACGTGGTCGCGCTGGCGCTGCCTACCGATCAGGATCGGGCGGTGATGCGTGATTTCGAAGAGATGGACAACCTCGAGGTCGTCTTCGGTGATCTCACCGACTACGACGCGGTGCTTCGTTGTGTAACCGGTGCGGACTACGTGTTGCATGTGGGAGCCGTGGTATCTCCGTTTGCCGACGACCATCCTGAACTCGCCCACCGTGTCAACGTCGGTAGCGCCGAGAACATCGTCCGTGCTGTGCGAGCGCAACCTGATCCCGCTGCGATAGGGGTCGTGATGATCGGTACGGTCGCCGAGACCGGCGACCGTAATCCGCCACACCACTGGGGTCGCGTGGGGGACCCGCTCCGTGTCGCCCGGTACGACGAGTACGGGCAGAGCAAGATCATCGCCGAGAAGATACTCGTCGAGTCGGGGCTTCCGAAGTGGGTGTGGTTGCGGCAGACCGGCATATTCCACCCGGGCATGCTGGAGATCCGGGATCCGATCATGACCCATTCGCCGTTCGCGGGGGTGATGGAGTGGGTGTCGGTCGAGGACGCATCCCGGCTGCTGGCCGAGATCTGTACGGGCGCAGCACCGAAGGAATTCTGGCAGGGTGTCTACAACATCGGCGGGGGCGAGCCCTGGCGCCTCACGAACTGGGAGTTGCAGACCGAGATGGCCGCAGCCATGGGTGTGCGGGACGTGCGCGGGTGGTACGAGCGGAACTGGTTTGCCACCCGGAACTTCCACGGCCAGTGGTACACCGACTCCGATCGCCTCGATGAACTTGTCCCATTCCGTCGCGACAGCTTCGCCGTCGCCCTGCGCCGCGCCGTCGCGGCCGCGCCGGCCTCGGTGCGCAACGCGGGGCGCATTCCTCCGTTCATCGTGAAACATCTGGTGATGGCGCCGCTTACACGGAAGCACCGGGGCACGATGAGCTATGTACGCGCCGGCGACGAGGCCGCGATCGACGCGTATTTCGGTTCCCGGTCGGAGTGGGAGGCGATCGGCGACTGGAGTACGTTTTCACCGCCACAACCGGACCGTACGCCACACCGTCTCGACCACGGATATGACGAGGACAAACCTGTGGATCGATGGAATACCGCGGATATGAAGGGGGTGGCCGATTTCCGCGGTGGTGTGCTCCGTTCTCCGGAGATGGCCACCGGTGAAATCGCCACGCCGCTCGAATGGACATGTGCGCGCGGCCACGAATTCCGCGGGTCTCCACGGCTGATTCTCAGCGCCGGGCACTGGTGCCCGGACTGTGTGCGGGACGCGGCCGGTTATCGCGAGCAGGCAACGCAGAACCTCTTCCTCGCGCAGATCGAACTCGGGAGTCGCTGACCCGGGAAACCTGACTGCTTCAGCCGATATGAACGGCTGGAGTAGTCAGGTTGCGTTGGGTGGAGACTCAGCTTTTCGGTGCTCCGAGAACGGCGATATCGCCCAGTTCGATCCGGACGTCGAAACGTCGGTGTGTGATCCGCCAGCCCGCGGGAGTACGTACCAGGCGGTCGTGATAGGTCCCGATGGACTCGTAGGGCTGGAGGCCGGCGCGTTCGCCTTTGCCGATGTGTACTACACGGATGTAGCAACTCGAGACCGCCTCATCGTCCTCGACAGTGATGTGGTAATTCCCCAGAAGATGCTGAGAAGGCCCGCATGGGTCGAGGAACCCAGAGATGGTCTGGATCAGCGTTGCCCGTCCCTCGGCCTGGAAACCGCCGTAATCGCCAGTGGCGTCGGGATGGAATACGTCCTCGAGCATCGGCCAGTCGCGAGTGTCGAGCGCGTAGCTGTACTGGTTCAGTACATCGATGATGGCTTGGCGGTCGGACATGGGTCGGGTTCCTTTCTCGGGGGATAGTGCGGGCCAACGGTAGGAGGCAATCGGTCCGGTCGACAGCGACGATTCCGTTGATCGGGAACAGTGGCTGCACCCGGACGATCGATCGCGGCGAACTCGCGCGGTGCAGCCGAAATCGGTTCAATCGCCGTCGACCTCCTGATTGCCGCTGCGGTAACCGGCAGCGCCTGGTCGCCGGCCGGTGATTCCGCCTGACGGGAAGCCTGCCGCTGACGGTGGTTCGCGGATCTACCGTGAGGCGGTCGCAAGGTCGGCTCGCGATCAGGCGTTCCCGTTTTCTGGCAAAGGAGTCCCCATGCCCGAGGCCGTCATTGTCTCCACTGCGCGTTCCCCCATCGGTCGTGCCCACAAGGGTTCCCTCGCCGGCATACGGCCCGATGACCTCGCCGTTCAGATCGTGCGCGCCGCCTTGGATCAGGTGCCGGAGCTCGATCCTGCCGAGATCGACGACCTCATTCTGGGTTGCGGGTCGCCGGCGGGAGAACAGGGCTTCAACCTCGCCCGCAATGTGGCCGTCATGCTGGGCTACGACCTTGTGCCGGGCACCACCGTGCACCGTTACTGTTCATCTTCGCTCCAGTCGACCAGGATGGCGTTCCACGCGATCAAAGCGGGCGAGGGGGAAGTATTCGTCTCGGCGGGTGTGGAAACGGTGTCGCGGTATGTCAACGGTTCGGCCGATCGCTGGCCCGATACCCAGAATCCGCTGTTCGCCCACGCCCGGGCCCGCACCGCGGAGGCCGCAACGGGCGGCGCGAGCGTCTGGCACGATCCTCGCGAGGACGGATTGATTCCCGATATCTACATCGCCATGGGCCAGACCGCGGAGAACGTGGCCACCCTCACCGGCATCACCCGCGAAGAGCAGGACCGTTGGGCTGTGCGCTCGCAGAACCGCACCGAACAGGCGATTGACGAGGGCTTCTTCGAGCGGGAGATCACCCCGATCACTCTGCCTGACGGCACCATCATCTCCACTGACGACTGCCCACGCCTCGGCGTCACATACGACGGTGTCTCACAGCTGAAGCCGGTGTTCCGCGCGGACGGCAGCGTCACCGCAGCCAATTGCTGCCCACTCAACGACGGCGCCGCCGCCTTGGTCGTCATGAGCGACATCAGGGCGCGGGAACTCGACCTTACCCCGCTGGCCCGGATCGTGTCCACGGGCGTATCGGGGCTGTCGCCGGAGATCATGGGCCTGGGTCCGGTCGAGGCATGCAAGCGTGCGCTGGGGCTGGCGGGTATGACGATCGACGACATCGATCTGGTCGAGATCAACGAGGCTTTCGCGGTGCAGGTGCTCGGTTCTGCCCGGGGCCTGGAGATCGACGAGGACAAGCTCAACGTCTCCGGTGGTGCAATCGCGCTGGGGCACCCTTTCGGGATGACCGGCGCACGCATCACCACCACACTCATCAACAACCTACGGACCCATGACAAGCAGTTCGGGCTGGAGACCATGTGTGTCGGCGGCGGGCAAGGCATGGCGATGATCGTCGAACGTCTTATCTGAGTTCTGGACCCCGCCGGCCGGGGTGCTACGTGTTCCGATCGCCGGGACGTCCTCGCAAGGTGGATTATGAGGCAGGCACGGGTTTCGCTCACGGCAACGTGCGGCTGAGCCCTGGCCGACGCCGGTGTGCGGGTGATCCCGGGTCGACCAACCTGCGGTACAGCGGCGATCCGACGGTATCGAGTTCGAGTGTTGTGCTGGCTATGTCCGATGCAGAAGTCGAGGAGGCATCGCGCCGGGCACATCGATGAGATCGCGCCACTCGACCTCGCAGCCGAGATCGACCGTTGCGGTGTGATGACTCTGGGGGCCACCACAGATAGGGTCGTTCGCCTCCATCGGCATGACCATCACCGGGCTGTCGGCGTTCAGCTCCTTCCGGCCAGTGATCGCGGCACGGCCGGGCATGATCCGGCCGGCCGCAACCTTTTGGTGCTCAGGCACGCGGAGCCGAGAGGTTGCTATGCACGGCACGGATGGTGCCGAACAGTGCGTTACGAACGTATTTCTCGCTGAGCGGGAGTGGCGATGGTCTCCTTTGCGGGGGGCGGCCTACGGTCGATATCGAATCGTCCGGAATGCGCCGGCCGCACCGAGCGGTGCCGGTGACCGCACCGGTCGATTCAACGGTTGCCGACCGCTACGCGGCGACCGGTCCGCGCTGTTGCGCCGGCCTTCGATCGGCCGAACGCCGAACAGCGGCCGGTGCCCGCGGACTTCCGCATCCGGCGTGCAAATTCGCGCCACGCGGCGTAGCGGAGGAAGAAGAAGGGAACATCATGACCGCAACCCAAACCTTATAACCGGGTAGCCGCGGTGTTCTGTCCGCCACCCGGAATACCGGACGGCGGCAACTCGCCACGCCCGATATAACCGTGGCGGTATCGCCGCATCCATTGTGCTGATCATCGAATCAATTCGGTTCGGTTGATCGGAGTCGCTTCGCCTGCCCGGACTACTCATCCCGGGATACTTCACGCGCTCATTGTTCGAAAAATGGGCACGACATGCGGTGTAGTGACCTGCCCATATTCTTCCGGCGACCGACCGGAAAGACATTGCCGATACCGGCATGACCGCTTTCGATCGAGATGAGGGTCAACAGATGAAAGCAAATGTCCCACGCCGCCCGTATGCCCACGGCCTCCGTGGTGGTATGCGCCTGGGTGGAATAGGTGCGGTATTCGCGGCCGTCGGAATGCTGGCCGCCGGCCACGCCACGGCCGATACGTTCGTGCCGCTGCCCGACGGTCGTGAGGCCGCCCACGGGGCGACGATCACCCGTACGGCCGAACATGCCGTGGTGTCGCCGTCGATGGCGGCAAACGGGGTGGGGCGGGTGGTGTGGGTATCCGGTACCGTCACCGCCGATATCGCGCACACGCCGGCCGTGGAACGTCCCGGTCCCTATTCGACGCCGGAGAATTGGCCGGGTACGAACAATTCGTCGACTCACGGCGCTTCGCAGGTGAGTACCGGTTATATCGTCGGATGCCAGGTCAGTATCGGCGAAAGTGCCGTCACCGCAGGGCTTTCCGGTAATGTCAGTACCAACGGTGCCGGGTTGAGCGGTTCGGCCGGTATCCAGATCGGGCCCGGTCAGGTGAAATTCGTCCGGATCGGCTTCAAGGATATTCTCCGGCCCGGGGTCTACAGTCTCGGTTACCGGGATTTCGAAATGGAGATCCAGGGATGCGGCGGTTATGCCCAGGCCCGGGCCTACACGGTCGTGGAAATCATCGGCGATCATTATTCGAAGACCACTCTCTACGGTGCTCCGTTCAGCATCGGATGAGCACGTACGTTTTTCCGAATGCTCGTCTTCTCATCAAGTCGTGAACCCGGAGAGGTTTCGAAATGTTTGATCCCAGGAAAATTGCCCGCGCCGCTTTTGTGGCGGCCGCATCGGTGGGGTTGGCAACCACTGGTATCGCCGGCGCCGACACCTTCATACCGTTGCCCGGAGCCGCGATCAGCGAAACTCTCGGCGACGGCACCGCGGTCACGGTGCGTATCGTCGGAGAATCGGCCACGATCAGCCCGTCCATGGGCGCCACTCCGCTGCACCGCAACGTCTGGGTGTCGGCCAGTGCGCAGGTCGAACTGTCGGCGCCGGCGCGCTCGAGCATCAAGCCCGGCTATGTGGTCGGCTGCCAGGTCAATATCGCCGGAGGCGGTGCCAACGGCGGCGCGAACTACAGTACGGATCTGTCGGGCGAGAAGCAGTCGGCCGGCGGCAGTCTCGGCGGGAATCTGAGCCTGGGGCCGGGGCAGGCCGAGAAGTTCTACCTGCTGGACCTGGAAGCCCCGGACGCCTTCGGCTCGGAATCGCATCGGCCCTTCTCCTCGCTCGCCGGTACCAGCGGGAGCGTGAGCTGGCGTAACAGCACCATCGGGCTCGCGGGTTGTGCGGGTTATGCGCAAGCGAGGGCTTTCGCCGAGGTGGAGGTCGAAACCGCTACCGCCAAGGAGGTTGTCACCGTCTGGGGTCAGCCGTTCAGCCTCGGCTGAGACAACCCGCACCCGGGTCCCACCGCGCGGCGGGACCCGGGCTCAGCGGTGACGACCTGTCCGCAGGTGCCGTCACCGCATCAGGAGGAAGTAATGCGTCGAGCGGTTCGAATACGGTCGGCGACCGTTCCCTCCACCTGCCGACGCGTCCGACCGATCCCGAGTTCTCTTCTCTCACACCGATATTTACGGCGTGTGATTGTGCAACTCGTGAAGCACATTCACAAAGCCAGGCGGGCGCAGCCGGATGTCGACGGGCACCAGGCGAGCGCGTACGCCTCACCCAGTGCCCGTTCGCGGCGGACTCTCAGCGGGTGTGCGCGTGCTTGCGCTCGGCCGCCGCCGGTGGTTCGTCCAATGCGTGGCCTTCCGCGTCTATGGAGGGCAGAACGCGGTCCAACCACGCCGGGAGCCACCACGCGGACTTGCCCAGTAGCGCCAGCGTGGCCGGAACCAGGATCATCCGGACCAGGAAGGCATCGACGACCACACCGACGGTGAGGCCGAATGCGATCGAGGCGACAGTGGTAAACGAGCTGAACCCGAATCCGGCGAATACAGCCGTCATGATCGCGGCCGCCGCGACCACTACGGGTGCCGAACGGCCGAAGCCCTCCAAGATCGCCTCGCGGGGCGAGAGACCCCGCTCGTGTGCTTCGTGCATCCGGGAGACCAGGAAGACCTGGTAGTCCATCGCCAGGCCGAACAGGATTCCGGCGAGGATGATCGGCAGGTAGCTCAGCAGCGGATCACCCTGTGGTGCGGGTAGAAGCGTGTCGAGCCAGCCCCATTGGAACACCGCGACGGTGGCTCCGAGTGCGGCCACGAACGACAGCAGGTAGCCGAGGGCGGCGATCAGCGGGACGAGCAGCGAACGGAACAGCAGGACCAGCAGGAGGAACGACAACACCACAATGAGACCGACGTAGGTCACCAGAGCCTGCTGCAGAGTGCCGGCGGTATCGATGCTCACTGCCGTTTCACCTGTCACCGCCAGGGTGTGGCCCGCACCTGGGTCCACTGTTGTCCGGATCTCGCGCACCAGGTCGCGTGTGGAGTCGTCGATCGGTCCGTGCGCGGGGATCACCTGGACGATCCCGGCGCTACCGTCTGCGGACACGGCCCCGGGAATCACGGTCCGGACCTCGTCGAGAGGCTCGATCTGCGCTGCGACGGCGTTGAGTTCCGCCGGGCCGATCTGTCCCTCCACGAGCACGACCAGAGGGCTCTGGGTGCCACCGAACTCATCCTCGATCATCGCGTAGGCGGCGCGCTGCGTCGACTGGGGGTCGTCGCCGCCGGGAACCGCGACCGCCGACTTCAATCCCAGGGCGGGTGCCGCCATCACCAGCAGACCGATCACTACGGCGAGGACGCTCCGCACGGGACGCTTGGTGACCGCACCTGCCCAGCGGTCCAGCGGAGTGGGTTTGTCGGCGGCGACGCCGCCCACGGCGTAGTTCGCCTGGTCGGCGAGTATGGCGCGCTGACGGCGTGACAGGGCCCGATGTCCCATGACCTTCATCAGAGCCGGCAGGAGTGTCAGTGCCATGGCTACCGCTATCGCGACGGCGAACGCTCCGGCCAAACCCATCTCGGTGAGGAAACCGATTTTCACGACACTCAGCCCGGCCAAGGCGATGACCACCGTGGCGCCGGCGAAGAGCACCGCCGACCCCGCCGTCCCGACCGACCTCGCCACGGCCTCGTCCACTGATCGCCTCGCCATCAGCTCCGAACGGAAGCGGGCCAGGATGAACAGGCAGTAGTCGATGCCCACGGCGAGACCGAGCATCACCGCCAGAATGGGAGTGACTTCCCCGATCGGCTCGATCAGTGTCCAGGCGAATATCCCGAGGATGCCGACAGCAACGCCGATCAGCGCACCGAGCATGTTCGCGCCCGCTGCGACAAGCGATCCGAAGGTCATTACCAGCACCACGAACGCGATCACCGCACCGACGATCTCGGTCGGCCCGAAGATCTCCGGGCTCTCTGTGTGCAGCCCGCCACTGACCTCGACCTCGGCACCGTCGCCGCGCAGGTCGTCGGCGATTACCATTACCCGCGCATCGATCGCGGATCGATTGCTGTCGGACAGCTCGGTGAACTCGGCGTTGACGACTGCGGTCGTTCCGTCGTCCGAGAGGTACCTGGCTGTGGGATCGAAAGGATCCGAGACCGCGGCCACGTGAGGGAGTTCACCCAGTTGTGTCCGGGCATTGTCGACGGTCGTACGACCGGGCCCCTCTGTGACTCCGCCCGGGCCGGTGCTGCGGATCACCAATCCGAGCGTCCCAGCATCCTCGGGAGACTGTGGCGCCGGGAATTTCGTGTCGAGGACTCCCATGGCCTCGGTCGACTCGGCACCGGGGATGTGGAAGGCGCTGGTGTCGCCGTCGGCAGGCGGCGGCGCCGAACTCATTCCGGCGGCGGCGCCGCCGAGCGCGAGAAAAAGGAGCACCACCCAGGCGAGAACGGCACGGGCCGGATGCCGCGCACCGGCTCGCCCGACCCGGGAGAGGAAGATGGCCATGAATATCCTTTCGGCACGGGAATGAGCAGACGGGTCTCCACTCGCTCCTCCAGGATCGTGACGAAAGGCTGCGACGGCATCGTTTCCTCGCAGCGTCGAAATACCGCATGCGGTGTACGGCGGGCGTAGTGCGACGGCAGTACAACAGGATCATTCGACCAGGCCTGCTTTGTGCGCCAGGGCTACGAGCTGGCCGCGGTCGCGGGCGTCGAGCTTGAGCATGGCTCGGTTCAGATGGGTCTTGACGGTATACGGAGAAATCGACAGCCGCCTGCCGATGGTGTCGTTGTCGTCACCGTGGGCTGCCGCGGCGACAACTTCCCGTTCCCGTTCGGTCAGCATCGCCACGCGATCGGCGAGCACCGGATCTACCGGCGTGTTGCGGGCAGCTCGTGACCCGGTGAGCGCGCCGGCGACCGCGCGCAGCGCCCCGTTCGGCAGGGTGATATAGCCAGCCGCGCCCGGTTGCACGGCCCCCCCCCACACGCTGGGGTCTGGGCACGAACCCACGCAACCCACCGCCCCCCCCCCCCCCC
>NZ_JARWOV010000342.1 GCF_029868855.1 Nocardia carnea
AGCACATACAGCCCGCTCGAGGCGTTGTCGGCGACGGTGTCGGCGAAGGAGATGTTCCAGTCGGTGATCCGGCTGTCCACGATCTCCAGCGCGGCCGTGGCCGCGGCGGCCCCCCCCCCGCCCCGGCCGGGCGTGGGGGCGCCCGCCGGGGGCGCCGCGCCGGCGCCCTTGGTCCTATATAGCTAAATTCGGCAGCCGACCGCGTTGGAACCGGAGTGGCCAAACAAAAGCGGCTGAGACCCTCCGTCTGAGCGGAAGAGTCCCAGCCGCGTGCTGCGGTGGTCGGCCGGGGTTACTCCGGGAGTACCCGAGTCGTGAAACCGGCGTCGACAAGCCGGGAATAGGCATCGTGGACCGGCGTCGGCACGTCCTGCTCAACGGCCCAATCGTTCTTGGCGTACACCCAGATTCGCTGCGTATCCCCAACGAGCATGTTGATAACCCGGTCCGCGTCGCCGATGCTCTCGACGTACTCACTCAGTGGCAGCGGGAGCGACGAGCAGACCACGTCGACTTCGGGCCAACGCTTCCGGGCCATGGCGTAGCTACGTCGCTGCTGGTAGGGGCGTGAGATCAGCATGATCGATCCGACCTGATCGAGTAGACCGTGCTCTTCGAGAAGCGTGCGCGTGAAGTCGATGTTGTCGCCGGTGTTCGTGGCCTTGGGCTCCACGAGGATTGCCTCGTCCGGAACGCCGAGTTCAAGCGCGTGGTCGCGGTAGTGCACGGCTTCTCCCCGGGGGAATCGCTCAACGGTCGTCGGGGCGTTGGCGCCGGTGAACACGATGCGGGGAAAGATTCCCGCGTTGTAGAGGTTCGCGGTGTGGGTCGCTACTCCGAGATCGTGACTGCCCAGCCCGATACCGAGGTCGACCGGCCGGACCTCATGGTCCATGTGGTTGAAGTTCCAGAGGGTTTCGACGTCGGCTCGGAGTTCGTCGGGCAGGGTTGCGGTCGGCATCGGAGATGTCCTCTCAGTCCGGAAGTTTGAAGTCGTAGGTCCAGGCGAAGCGGGAGGCCGCGTGCACTCCCCGGGCAAACTCGATCAGCTCGTCGTCGGCGGTGTAGGTCTTGCGAACAAGGACCATGACCGGTTCACCGGAAGGCAACTCGAGCGTTGCTGCCTCGTCGGGTGTCGGCATCCGGGCGGAGATCGTCTCGGACATGTGGTCCGGCTCGAAGCCTTGCAGCGTGAGGACGGCGAATCCGCCACCCTTGCCGGCCGGTCCTGCTGTGGGGTCAACCAGTGGGGTTCCCTCGACGTGCTCCGGGCGGTAATAGCTCGTGAGGCTATGCGTCGGCTTGCCTGCGTCGCGAACGAGTCGACCGCGCTCGTAGATTTGAGCACCTGCAGGCAGACCGAATGCTTCGGCCGTCTCGGTATCGGCTTCGACCAACTGCACGGTGTTCGTCTGGTCGGTCGGCTTCCACGCCCTACCGGATGCCTCTCGGTCAGCTGCGAACGCAACCGTGTTCCCGAACTTCCACTTGCTCTTCGCGTACCGCTCGATCCCGAGTCGACGCATTGGAGGACGGTCCCGAACGACGGTTCCGCGTCGACGAATCGGCGTGACCAGACCTTCAGCATCAAGCAGTCCGATGGCCTGCCGGACCGTCTTGATGTTCACGTCATAGTGAGCCGCGATCTCGTCCTGCTTGGGCAGCGTCGAACCGGGTGGATATTCGCCCGCTTGGATGGCTGCGCGCAGGCTGGCCGCTAGTTCGCGGTATCCAATGGTTCCCATGGGGCCTGTCCCTTCCCGTGTGCTGGTGATCCAGGCCAGAGGGGGAACCATGCAGGCCAGTATGGTCCACAACGCGGAGGGTCTTCGTCCATTGCGGTCCAAATCGAGTACGTCAACGGTCACGTGGACCCCACGACGGCATCCGCCCGGCGCGCCTGCACTCACGGCCTGGTCGGGACCGAGTACTCCGAGTCCGTACCTCAGACAATCCAACTGAACCCTGCGCGGCCGTCCGAGACCGTTGCCGGTTGGGTGATAGATACGTCCCGGTCTGCCCGTGGTGACGTTCCGGTGAGAAGAGGGGGCCGGTAATCAGAGTGACCGAGGAACAGGCGAGATTGCTTCTTCTGGGAGCCGAGGCCTTGCCACACACGGAGCGGTGGTTGCTGTCATGGTTGCTGAAGCAGCCGGAGTGGACGTCGATCGCATTCGAGAAAGCCGCAAACGGATTCGGTATCGACCTTCGGGCGTTCGGTGACATCTGCGCTCGGTGGCGGGAGTGCGGGCTGCTGGCTACCACCCAGAGCGCAGACCACGACGTGCTCCTGCATCGGGCGACCGATTACGCCGCCCTCGTACTGCGCCTGGACCCAGTGCAGTGGGCGGTGAGAGTGCATTCCGATCCGGTAGACCTCGATGCACCGGCATCGCAAGAGGCCGGCCGTTGCGATGGGCCATGTGGTCCGTGACGGCCCGGCGGCGGCCTGAGTGTGAATCCCAGACCGCCGATCGAGCACCGTGATCTGGCGATCTACCCCTTGAGGAGCGCGCGAGACATGACGACTCGCTGAATCTGGTTGGTGCCTTCATAGATCTGGGTGATCTTGGCGTCGCGCATCATCCGCTCCACCGGGAAATCGGTGGTGTAACCGGCACCGCCGAACAGCTGGACCGCGTTGGTGGTGACCTCCATCGCCACGTCCGAGGCGAAGCATTTGGCGGCGGCCGAGATGAAGCCCAGGTTCTTTTCGCCGCGTTCGGCGCGGGCGGCGGAGGTGTAGACCATCAAGCGCGCGGCTTCGATCTTCATCGCCATATCGGCGAGCATGAACTGCGTGTTCTGGAAATCGGCGATCGGTTTGCCGAACTGTTTGCGGTCCTTGGTGTAGGCCAGGGCCGCGTCGAGAGCACCCTGCGCCAGGCCGACGGCCTGCGCGCCGATGGTGGGGCGGGTGTGGTCGAGGGTCTGCAGGGCGGTTTTGAATCCGGTGCCGGGTTCGCCGACGATGCGGTCGCCGGGGATCCGGCAGTTCTCGAAGTACAGTTCGGCGGTCGGGGAACCCTTGATGCCGAGTTTGTGCTCGAGCGGGCCGACCACGAAACCCTCGTCGTCCTTGTGCACCAGGAACGCCGAGATACCGTTGGCGCCCTTGTCCGGGTCGGTCACGGCCATGACCGTGTACCAGGAGGATTTGCCGCCGTTGGTGATCCAGCATTTGGACCCGTTGAGGATCCAGTCGTCGCCTTCCTGCCGGGCGCGGGTGCGCATCCCGGCGGCGTCCGAACCGGCTTCCCGCTCGGACAGGGCGTAGGAGGCCATCTCGCCGTTGACGATATCCGGCAGCACCTTCTGCTTGAGCTCCTCGGAGCCGTTCAGGATCATGCCCATGGTGCCGAGTTTGTTCACGGCCGGGATCAGCGACGAGGAACCACAGACCCGGGCGACTTCCTCGATGACGATGCAGGTCGCCACGGAATCGGCGCCTTGGCCGCCGTAGGCCTCCGGGACGTGAACGGCGTTGAAGCCCGCGGCATTGAGTGCCGCCAGTGCCTCTTCGGGAAAACGCGCATGCTCGTCGACATCCTTGGCGTGCGGCGCGATTTCCTTCTCGCAGAGGGCGCGGATGGCAGACCGCAGCTCGTCGTGGAAATCCTCCAGCTTGAACAGATCGAAATCCGGGTTTCCCGCCATTGGGTTCACTCCTGTTTGCCGGTGCGGTGCCACTCGTCGGCACTCGGTGTCAGATCTTCCGCCACTATACCGCCTGCAAGTCACTACTTATCGGGCAACTTGTGGCACTCAGTGTCAATCGCTGGCCGTCTCCGCCAAACCACCGAGCCGCTGATGCAGCAGTTCGGCGATATGCCGGGCCGGCAGATCACGCCGGAACACCGCGAGCACCAATTCCTCCTCGCCGGCCGCGCGCCGGTCACCACGCGGAATCGTACTCAGCTCGGCCCGCAGATCCGCAGGTCCGGCAGCCGACTCTCCGCGAACCATCCGGCGCAGCAGATAGTTGTGCGTCGCGGTCACCGCGGCCGTGAACTGCACCCGCGCCAGATCCGAGGAATCGGGCAACCGCTCCCGCAGATAGTCGGTGAACAGCCGCTCGTAACGGAATACCGTCACGATCTCGCGATCACGCAGCGCCGGCACCCGGCGCACCACGTGGTAGCGGCGCTCGGCGATATCGCGCCAGCGGGTGAACCGCTCGAAAACCTGCACCGCGGCCTCACACACCGCCTCCCACGGATCGCCCTGCGCCTGCTGCAGAAACTCCTGCGCCGCGACCAACTGGGCTTCGTGATCGGCGAAGATCACGTCTTCTTTGGACCGGAACTGCCGGAAGAAGGTACGCCGCGAGATACCGGCCGCCTCGGCGATCTCGTCGACCGAGGTCGCCTCGTACCCCTGATCCGCGAACAAGCGCAGCGCCTCGTCCACCACACCCAACCGGAATCGGACGAGCTCGGCCCCGCCGGCCCGGCGCACGGTTTCCTCGTTGTCCATAGCGCCACCGTATCGAGCGGCGCAGCCGACCTGTCAGGGTCGCCGGTCACCGGCCAGGCGCACCTGCGCGCCGCTGAACAGAAGATCCGCTACCCGGCGCGGCGCCGAGGGGTCCGGCAGGAGATGCGCGTCCGGGACCAGGGTGCGCAGCTGGTGCAGAAAAACCTCCACCGCGAGCGTCGCCGACTGCTTACCCGGACAGATATGCGCACCGTATCCGAAGGTCAACGGCATCTTCCCGGATCGGCGCAGATCCAGGCAGTCGGGGAAGGCCGCCGGGTCCCGGTTGGCCGCGGCGAACATCACCAGCACCGGTCCCGCCGGTAGTTCGGTCCCGCCGGAGAGAGTGACCGGGTGCAGAACCCGGCGCTTCCACGCGACCAACCCCGGATCGAGGTGCAGGACCTTGGCGGCCACCTGCCCGGCTGTCGCCGGGTCGGCCAGCAGGTCCCACCAGGCTCGCCGAGGATCACCGAGCAGACGCTGGACGCCCTGCTGAACGCTGCCGCTCACCGTATGGACACCGGCCGCCAACGAGTTCGCCACCGCGGATACCGCGACCCGGCGCGGAATCCCGGCATCTCGCAGCCGAGTCGCGAAACCCACGGTCCCGCTGCGGAGCTCGTGATCGACCGCCCGGCCGCTCACCGTGAACAGCCGGCCCAAGGCCGCCACGGCCGCGGCCAGTTCGCGACCGCGCATCCGCCGGCCGAGCAACCCCGACTGGGCACCGCTCCATACCGCGACCTGCGGCCATTCCGCGGCCGGAAGGCCGACCGCCGACCCGGTCACCCGAGTTGCGTAGGCGATCGACAGTGCGGTCACATCGAGTCCGGCCGTACCGGGGGGAAGTTCAGCGAGCGCGGCATGGAAATGCCGCGCCATCTCCGCCGTCCGCGCCGGTCGATCCGCAGCCGGAATCCGGAAATGACCGGCCGGGCCCGCCATGGTGTCCCACACCCGTTTGTGCAGTGATCGATCGGTCAGATCGGCGGTCGCCTTCGCGGGCAGCGGGACCAGATGCCGGAGCAGGGGTGGAATCGCCCGCGCGGTGGTGGCGATCCGTGGATAACCGACCAGCGGTTCCAAGGCATTCGCCGGGGTGATCGCAGGCGTCGCGGCCTCCAGCACCTCCCGGACGTCCTCGTACTTCCAGATCATCCGCAGTCCACTGCTGTGCCGGTAGGACCGCCCCGGCCATTCGTGCAGCCGCCGGTACCGCTCATCCCGCTCGGTGAAGGACAACTCGTTCGCGGTCACCGTCGCGAAAGGAAACTCCGTCACCGTTCTCCACCCGACACGATCCGATACAGCAGTCGGATCGTAAGCGGTCGGCGCGGTAAGCGCTCTCCGGCAGCCGGAAGTCTCAGCCCAGCAGGCGCCGGCGCAGCGCCTCGTCCTTTTCCAGGACCATGCTCTCCAGGCCGGCCTGGAACTGTTCCATCCGGCTGCGCAGCGCCGGATCGTGCGCACCGAGAATGCGCGCGGCGAGCAGACCCGCGTTACGGGCTCCGCCGATGGAGACGGTGGCCACGGGAACCCCGGCGGGCATCTGGACGATCGACAGCAGCGAATCCATACCGTCGAGGTATTTCAGCGGCACCGGAACACCGATGACCGGCAGCGGGGTCGCGGACGCGACCATGCCCGGGAGATGGGCGGCGCCGCCGGCACCCGCGATGAGAACCCGCAAGCCCCGGCCCGCGGCGTCGCGGGCATAGTCGAGCATGCGCTGGGGGGTGCGGTGCGCGGACACCACGCCGACCTCGAACCGGATCCCGAATTCGGCCAGCGCCTCGGCGGCGGCCTCCATGGTGGGCCAGTCCGAATCACTGCCCATGATCAGCCCGACCGCGGGAGAACCCGGGATACTGCCTGCCACCACGTCACTCATGCGGATCCCATCCGTCGGTCCATACCGCGTGCGACATCCAGTGCGCCGCACGTTCGGCTCGTTCGCGCACCGTGGCGACCTCGTCGCCCAGCACGTTCACATGCCCGATCTTGCGGTCCGGGCGTTCGCCCTTGCCGTAGAGGTGCACCTTCGCATCGGGCATCCGGGCGAACAGGTGGTGCAACCGCTCGTCCATCGACATCGCGGGCGCCTCGGGCGCACCGAGAATATTCGCCATCACGGTCACCGGGGCAAGTGGGCTGGTGTCACCGAGCGGATAGTCCAGGACGGCGCGCAGATGCTGTTCGAACTGCCCGGTGCGGGCGCCGTCCATTCCCCAGTGCCCGGAATTGTGTGGGCGCATGGCCAGTTCGTTGATCAGTATCTCGCCGGTCTCGGTCTCGAACAGTTCGACCGCCATCGCCCCGACCACACCGAGATCGCGGGCCAGCCGCAACGCGAGTCCTTCGGCTTCGGCCGCCAGGTCCTCGGACAGATCCGGGGCCGGCGCGATCACCACGGCGCACTGGCCGTGCCGCTGCACCGTCTCCACCACTGGCCAGGTCGCCGCCTGGCCGTACGGCGAGCGGGCCACCATCGCCGACAGTTCCCGTTTCAGCGCGACCCGGACCTCGGCCATCAGTGACACGCCGGCACCGAGCTGCTCGGCGGCGATCTTCGCCGCTTCCTCGGCATCGGCGGGCATCCACACGCCGCGTCCGTCGTATCCGCCGCGGACCGCCTTGAGGACGATGGGCCAGCCGTGTTCGTCACCGAAGCGGATCGCATCGGCCTCGGTCTCGACCACGGTGAACGGCGGAACCGGCAGTCCGCGCGCGGACAGTTCGGTGCGCATGGCCAGTTTGTCCTGGGCGTAGCGCAACGCCTGCGGCGGCGGCAGTACGGCGACTCCCTCGGCCACCAGCGCCTCGAGATGTTCGGTGGGCACGTGTTCGTGGTCGAAGGTAAGCGCGTGCGAACCGGTGGCGGCGCGGCGCAGGGCGTCCAGATCGGTATGGCTGCCCAGGACGACATCGGGGCTGACCTGCGCGGCCGGATCGTCGGGCCGCTCGGCGAGTACCCGGAGCCGCTGCCCCAACGCGATGGCCGCCTGATGCGTCATCCGCGCCAACTGGCCGCCGCCGACCATGGTGACGGTCGGCATCGCCGCGGAATCGAATCTACGAGCGTTCACGTCGGTAAATACTGTCACGTCCTGCGCGAACAGTGGCTAGCGGTATGCTCTGGCCTTGTGTCAATCGTCGACGACGTGGTCCGCGTCCTTCCGCAGCCCCTGCAGGATATTGCGTTCCGGAATCGTGAGCTGATCAAGTTCGCGATCGTCGGTGCCACCACGTTCGTCATCGACAGCGGGATCTTCTATGCCCTGAAGTGGACGGTTCTGGAGGAGAAGCCGGTTACGGCCAAGATCATCGCCGGCGTTATCGCGGTGATCGCCTCCTACATCCTGAACCGGGAATGGTCGTTCAAGAACCGCGGCGGCCGGGAACGCCATCACGAGGCGCTGCTGTTCTTCGCGGTCAGCGGCGTGGGAGTCGTACTCAGCATGCTCCCGCTCTACATCTCCCGCTACGCCTTCCAGCTGCACCAGCCCACGGTCAGCTTCATGGTGGAGAACATCGCCGACTTCATCAGCGCCTACATCATCGGCAACCTGCTGCAGATGGCGTTCCGGTTCTGGGCGATGCGACGCTGGGTGTTCCCGGACGAGGTCGATCAGATGCTGGAAGATCTCGAGGAATACGTCGAAGAGGAACACCACCGGCGACCGCTCGGCCGCTGAGCCTTCGGCTTCGCCGCGCCGGTCCGATCTCCGGTATTCGCCCCATATCCGCGGGCATCCTCAGCGGGGTTCGCCGACGCGCCTGCCCTCCATCCGCGCCGCCAGCGGTTTACCGAGGAACACCGCGAACAGCGCGGGGCGGCGACGCTGCAACTCCAGCCGTCCCCCGTCGGCTTCGATCAATGCCCGCGCCAGCGCCAGCCCCACGCCCGTGGACCCGGCGCCGGAGAATCCGCGATCGAAGATATGCGGCGCCAGTTCGTCGCTGACCCCGTCTCCCTCGTCGGCCACCTGCACACACACCAGCGGGTCGCGATCCCGGCCCGGCCGGACGGTGCGCACCGATACCGTGCAGGTCCCGCCGCCGTGCATCAACGCGTTGTCGACCAGAACCGTCACCGACTCCCGCAACCGCGAACCGGTGATCGGGGCACGCAGCGATTCGTCGCCCGTCAGCGACAACGTGCGCCCCGCCTCCCGGAACGGATGGGTCCACTCGGCGACGATCCCGCGTAGTTCGTCCATCACCGGAACCGGGTCACGATCGGTGGCGTCCTCGTCCCGGGACGCCCGAACCAGATCGTCGATGGCCTCGGTCAGCCGGTCGACCTGCGCCATGGCCTCCTCGGCCTCGTGCACCACCGCCGGATCGGAATGCGCGGACAGTTCGTCGAGCCGCAACCGCACCGCGGTCAGACGACTCCGCAATTGATGCGACACATCGGCCACCAGCGCATGCTCGCGCTGCAACCGGCCGGCGATCTCGACGGTGGCCGCATCCAGCACATCGGAGACCCGGTCCAGTTCCGCGATACCGTGCCGGCGCGGGTCCGCACGGAAATCGCCCATGGTGAGCCGGGCGGCACGGGCGGCCACGTCGCGGATCGGGTCGGCGACCCGCCGCGCCGTGACTATGGCGACAGTGATCGCCGCGCCGAGCGACAGCGCAACGGCCAACCCCACCCCGGCCACCGCCTGCCGCTGCCGGGCCTTCATCGGCGTGGCAGGCACTTCGAGTCGCAGTGACCCTTCGGTGCCCATCGACAGCGATTCCACCAAAGGATCGTCGACGGCAACCGCGCCGATCTCCACCTTCGCCGCGTTGTCCTCCGGAGACGGGTACACGATCGTCAGGCGGCCGCCCTCCGGGACGAGCGGCTGTACGGTGCGCAGGTCCAAACCACCCCGCACCACACCGGTGCCGCGTTCCTGACCGATGACCTCGGTGGAGATCTGTTCCAGCCGGCCGCGCAGATCGTTGCGGGTGATGTCCTCGACCCACAGCCAGGCGGTATAGGTGAGCGGAATCCCGAGCACCACCGTGGTCAGCATCAGCACGGTCAGCATCGACCGCAGGATCCGGCGCCGCACGTCAGTCGGTGTTCAACCGGAAGCCGACGCCGCGCACGGTGACGATCCGCCGTTCCGCCATCGGGCCCTCGTCCCCGATCTTGCGCCGCAACCAGGACATATGCATATCCAGGGTTTTGGAACCCCGTAGCTCGGCGTCCCCCCATACCTCGCGCAGGATGGTTTCCCGCGACACCACCTGGCCGGCCCGGTCGATCAGGACCTTGAGCAGCTCGTACTCCTTGTTCGCCAGCCCGACTTCCACCCCGTTGACCAGCACCCGCCGAGCCGCCGGTTCCAGGCGGATCCCGCCGACCTCCACCGTGTCGTCGCCGATCCCGCTACGCCGCAGCAGGGCCCGCACCCGGGCGAGCAGTTCGGCCAGGCGGAACGGTTTACCGACGTAATCGTCGGCGCCGGCATCGAGACCGACCACGAAATCCACCTCGTCGGTACGGGCGGTGAGCATCAGCACCGCCATTTCGGCGCCGCGAGCGCGTACCTGCCGGCAAACCTCCAGACCGTCCATTCCCGGTAGTCCGAGGTCGAGAATCAGCAGGTCATGATGTCCTTCCAGCGCCCGGTCCAGCACCGCGGGACCGAAACTCTCCACGGTCACCGAATATCCTTCGCGGCCCAGCGCCCGCGACAATGGCGCGGCAATGGCCTCGTCGTCTTCGCCCAGCAGTACGGCGGTCATGCGATCAAGGTTACGGTCCGCCGATCTTGCGACGGCGTTCTCAGTAGCCGCCGTGCCGCGGCGCGGCCTCGAAAACCTGGTGGTACAGCAGTGCGTGCACCTGTTCCACATTCGGTATATCGGAATATTCCAGCGGTTCCTCCGAGGACGAACCGATGATCAACTCGCCGGTCCCGAACATCCGGTCCACCAGACCGTGCCGGAACTGAACACTGGAGATACGGCTCATCGGGATATCGAGACCGCTGTGGGTGAGCACACCCTCGCGCACCAGCACACGGCGGTCGGTGACGATGAAATGTGTCGATTTCCAGTCCAGGATCGGCGCCACACTTCGCCAGGCCAGCACCACCAGCCAGATCACCAGGATCAGCAGCAACAGCACCGAGCGCATCGTCTCCTCGGTGGTGCGCCACACCAGGCCACCCAGGAAACCGGCCAGCGCGGTACCGGCGATGAGCGTGGTGACGGGCCACAACAGCATCTTCCAATGGGGGTGGGTGTGCAGGATCAGCTCCTCGTCGGGCGCCAGTGCATCCTCCGGATAACCCATGACCGCACATTACCGCCGAAATCCCGGGCCGCCCCCGGCGACGCGGGTTTCGAGGCACTCGGCATTCAGTTCGGGCGCAGGTGGGTGATATCTCCGGCGGAGACTGCCTCCTCGCCGATCAGCAAACGGCCCGAAGCGTCGATATCGCGGGCGATTCCGGTGAGCAGGCCGCCGCCCGGCAGTTCCGCGCGAACCGGGGTACCGAGCGTCGCGCAGCGTTCCCGATAGGCGTCGGCGAGATCGCCGGTATCCCAGCCCACGTCACGCCAGGCGGTGTAGCGGTTCGCGAATTCCGTCAGCAGCGCCAGGACCAGGGCCGTACGGTCCGGATCGGGCACATCGCAGAGAGTGAGCGAGGTCGCGTGCGGGACGGGCAGTTCGTCGGCACCGAGGCTCACATTGAGACCGACCCCCATCACCACGGCCGGTCGCGGGCCCCCGGCAGCAGCCTCGGTGAGAATGCCGGCGATTTTGCGTCCTTCGATCAGGACATCGTTGGGCCATTTCAGCGCCGCGGGCACACCGGTCGCCGAGCGCAGCGCGTCGACCACCGCGGTACCGGTGAGCAGCGGCAGCCAGCCGAGCAGTTCGGGGTCGAGCCCATCGGTCCGGACGAGCAGCGAGAGCGAGATCTGTGCCCGCGGCGGACTGGTCCAGGGCCGGGCGAGCCGGCCGCGACCCTGCTCCTGGGCCTCGGCGACCAGCACGACCCGATCCACTTCCGGATCCTGTGCCCGCGCAAGCAGATCCGCGTTGGTGGAACCGGTCGATTCGACCACGTCTATCCCGGTGAAGAACTTCAGTTCCGGGGTTTCGGTGAGCGCGTGCCGCAAACGTTCGAGATCCAACGGAGGCCTGTCCACCAGGGGCAGGGTACTGGGTCTACTTGTGCGTCGGCGCGTGCGGGCTCGGGGCACAATTAATCCTCCACACCACAGGCTGTGCCATGGCAACATCTCCGGCGCGGCCGGGGGTGCTGACCTGGTTTCGGGGTGGCCCCGCCCTGCGCTTTCCGGGTCGACCATCCGCGGAGGGGCGGGCTGTAATTTCGGAGCCGCTCCGCGGCTCGCGGGTGGGGCCCTATTAACCCGGTTCTTCACTCCCGCCGGTCAGTCGCTGCGCTCCCTCCCTCTGGTCGCTCCAGAACCGGGCGGGCCCCACCCGCGGGTGTGAACAGAGCGGGGGAGTTTATCCGGCGAGGTCGAAGCCTTCGGCGGATGACGGGCGCCGGATCGCTTCGGGTTCGGTTTCTTCGGGTTCGGATTCGGTTTCGGGAACCTGTTCGGTGAACGTCGGTTCCGGCTCGGTCACTCGCCGCGTGAACGCCACGGCTTCGGGGTACTGTCCGGTACGAGTTGTCCAGTGCCACATAGCGGTCCACCTCCCCTCTCGGCTCGAAAATCGGCCTGCTGCAAGGGTATTGCTTCGGGTAGGCGCCAGGAAAGGGATTTAATTTTCGCCGGCTCCGTGGGCGTGCCGGAAGCACCGGCACAGACCGCTCACGCGCGGCCGGCCATCGTGTGTCGTCACCACTGTTCACGGTGATTTGCGGTACACATAACGATCAGCGGCGACCGACCCACCTGGGGTTTTCGGCACCGCGCTCTACTCGCGAGTAGCGAGATGTGGGTTAACAGCACGGTACGGCTCTGGTTACACTCCGAGCCATGACGAGTGTCCAGCAGCAGCCCACGCCGGATTCGGCAGGTGCGCCCGATATCCACACCACCGCCGGCAAACTGGCTGACCTGCGGAACCGGCTGGAAGAGGCCCAGCATCCGATGGGTGAAGCCGCGGTCGACAAGGTGCACGCCAAGGGCAAGCTGACCGCGCGGGAACGTATCCTCGCCCTGGTCGACGAGGGTTCCTTCGTCGAACTCGATGCCCTGGCCCGGCACCGCAGCGTCAATTTCGGTCTCGACAAGCAGCGCCCGCTCGGCGACGGCGTCGTGACCGGTTACGGCACCATCGACGGCCGCGAGGTATGCCTGTTCAGCCAGGACTCCACGGTGTTCGGCGGCAGCCTCGGCGAGGTGTACGGCGAGAAGATCGTGAAGGTCATGGACCTGGCGATCAAGACCGGCCGCCCGCTGATCGGCATCAACGACGGTGCCGGCGCCCGGATCCAGGAGGGCGTCGTCTCGCTCGGTCTCTACGGCGAGATCTTCCACCGCAATATCCAGGCCTCCGGCGTGATCCCGCAGATCTCGCTGATCCTGGGTGCCGCCGCGGGTGGGCACGTGTACTCCCCCGCGCTCACCGACTTCGTCGTCATGGTCGATCAGACCAGCCAGATGTTCATCACCGGGCCGGACGTCATCAAGACCGTCACCGGTGAAGAGGTCACCATGGAGGAGTTGGGCGGCGCCCACACCCATATGGCCAAGTCGGGAACGGCGCACTATGTGGCCTCCGGTGAACAGGACGCCCTGGACTACGTCAAGGATCTGCTGTCCTACCTGCCCAGCAACAACCGCGCCGAAGCACCGCGCTTCCCGGCTTCGGACCCGATCACCGGCGCGATCGAGGATTCGCTCACCGAAGAGGATCTCGAACTCGACACCCTGATCCCGGATTCGCCGAACCAGCCCTATGACATGCACGAGGTCATCCGGCGGCTGCTCGACGACGACGAATTCCTCGAGATCCAGGCCGAGCGGGCCATGAACATCATCGTGGGCTTCGGCCGGATCGACGGCCGCAGCGTCGGCATCGTCGCCAACCAGCCCACCCAGTTCGCCGGCTGCCTCGATATCGACGCCTCGGAGAAGGCCGCCCGCTTCGTGCGCACCTGCGACGCCTTCAACGTCCCGATCATCACCCTGGTCGATGTGCCCGGCTTCCTGCCCGGCACCGACCAGGAATACAACGGCATCATCCGGCGCGGCGCCAAGCTGCTCTACGCCTACGGCGAGGCCACTGTGGGCAAAATCACGATCATCACCCGCAAGGCCTACGGCGGCGCCTACGACGTCATGGGGTCCAAGCATATGGGCGCCGATGTGAACCTCGCCTGGCCCACCGCCCAGATCGCGGTGATGGGTGCCTCCGGTGCGGTCGGATTCGTTTATCGCAAACGGCTCGCCGAGGCCGCCAAAGAGGGCGCTGACGTGGACAAACTGCGGCTGGAACTGCAGAACGAGTACGAGGACACGCTGGTCAATCCCTACGTCGCCGCCGAACGCGGTTACGTCGACGCCGTGATCCCGCCGTCGCATACGCGCGGCCAGATCGTGTCCGCCCTGCGGCTGCTCGAGCGCAAGATGGTGACCCTTCCGCCGAAGAAACACGGCAACATCCCGCTGTGATCCAGCGATACGCTCAATAAGCCGCACACTGATCTCGGAAACAAGATCGGTGGAAGGTGATCGGGCCGAACTACGCGCGCCCGATCGAGGCAAGAGAGAGGATCTGGCACTGTGACGATTGTGGCAGAAGAAGAAGTATTGGCCGCAGCCGAACTGGACCTCGCCACCGGGGATCTGGCGGTCGATACCGCTAGCGCTGCCGATGCGAGCCCTGCCGCCGAGACGATCGATGGCCGGCAGCCGTTCCTCGTCATCGAAAAGGGTGCGCCCAGCGACGCCGATATCGCCGCACTGGTCTGTGTGTTCACCGCTGCCGCCGCCGCGGCCGCGGCTCCCGCCGACAACGGGCCACAGGATCTGTGGGGCCGGCCGACCCTGCTGCACCGCGGTAGCTCGCCGTTCTCGCCGTATTCCTACCCGCAGCTGTCGCACCTGCGTTTCTGATTCCTAACACAGGAGAATGCCGGACGTGACCCGCCTGGTTCTCGCCTCCGCGTCCCCGGCCCGCCGATCGGTACTGCGTGCCGCCGGTATCGAGCCGATCGTCCGGGTCTCGGATGTGGACGAGGACGCCGTAGCGGCCGCGCTACCCGCCGATACCGGCCCCCGCGACATCGTCGTGGAACTGGCCCGGGCCAAGGCACGCGCGGTGGCCGCCACCCTCGCCGCGGACATGTCCGGGCCGGACGAGGATCTCGTCGTCGTGGGTTGCGATTCGATGCTGCTGATCGGCGATGAGCTGCAAGGCAAACCGCATACGGCAGAGGTGGCCCAGGCGCGCTGGCAGGCCATGGCCGGAAACAACGCCGATCTGCTCACCGGGCACTGCGTACTGCGCCTCCGTTCCGGCGCGGTCACCGCCGAAGCCCTCGACTGCAGCGCGACCACCGTGCACTTCGGCAAACCGGACCCGGCCGAACTGGATGCCTACATCGCCACCGGCGAACCGCTCCAGGTGGCCGGCGCGTTCACCCTCGACGGCCTGGGCGGCTGGTTCGTCGACCGGATCGACGGCGACCCGTCCAGCGTGGTCGGTATCGGGCTACCACTGCTGCGCCGACTGCTGCAGGAAGTGGGCGTCGGTATCGACCGGTTGTGGGCCGACGGCCGGGCCTGAACCCCCACCGCCGCGCACCACTCGCCCGCCCTGCTGTCGCGCGGCGGGCGTGAGCGGACCGGACGAGGACGGCAGAACGCCGGCGCCCGGCGCGGCCGAAGCCGGGGGAAGCTGACTCGCCGGCCGTACCGTCTGCCCCGCCACCCGCGACATCCGCGCCGCTTGACCGGCGGCCGCGTCGATCCGAGCCGGTTCGGCCGAACCGCGCGACGGCGCGGAAACCGGGGACTGCCCCGGGCCGGTGGCCGGGTCCGACGGCTCGACTCGCCGCAATCGCACTTCACAGATCTCGTCGGCCACGAACGGAACCAGCTCCGCCTCCACTGTGCCCGACGCGCCCGATTTCTCCAGCAGCTCCGCGAGCAGACCGCGGTGCACCCCGCACACCACACCGGTATGGGTGCGTGCCAGATCGCGCAGCGGGCAGGCCGTGAGGCGGACCACCGCGGCGTCCTCGGCATCACGACCCGCGCTCTCGCGTTCCGGGGCGAACCCCAGCTCCGACATGAGCGAAACGGTCCGGTCCTTCGCGTCCTGTACCGATTCGATCGGTTCGTCGGACGTCTCGAGTTTGCCGCCCCAGGCCCGGCCCGCGGCCATCCCGGCCGCCGCCTGCCGGTCGGGATCGGGGCCGAGCTGATCGGCGAGCGCCTGGGCCAGATCCTGGTACCCGATGCTGCGCTGAACCGCGCGGTAGCCGATCCGCGGGCGGCCGCGCCCGCGTGGCGGCTGCTGGAACTGCCGTACCAGCGACTCACGGGTGAGAATGTCCAGGTGGAAACGCACCGTGGTGACATGCTGACCGGTGATCTGCGCCAATTGCTGGGCGTCGAGGGGTTCGCTCGCGCTGCGGAGGATCGCGAGCAGGCGCCGCCGCGGCCAAGAATCAGACATAGCTCACCCCTCCTTCGGGGAGACTTTATCGGAGCCGTATGCGACTAATTCGCCCATTGCACCGACTTTGTGCTCTGCAACAAGTTCACGTCAAGTCACACTTACTATCCACAGTGCGGCTCGAACCTGTCGTCAGCACTGCCCGCCTCCTGTGAAGGATCCTTGAACGTGCCCGTCGCCCCGGACCCATATCCCGCCTTCGGCTCGTACGCTTGCCCACACCGTTTGGTAACCACGCAATGGTTGTCGGCAAACCTCGGCACCCCCGGTCTCAAGATCATCGAATGTAATGCCGACGTCCTCCTGTACGGCATCGGCCATGTTCCGGGCGCAGGCAAGCTCGACTGGCGTAGCGATCTCGACGACCCCGTGACCCGTGACTATATCGACGGTGAACGATTCACCGAACTCATGTGCTCCCAGGGCATCGAACACGACGACACCATCGTGCTGTACGGAAATGACGGTAACTCGCACGCCGCACACGCGCTGTGGGTTTTGACCATGTTCGGTCACTCCGATGTCCGTCTGCTCGACGGCGGCCGCGATGCCTGGATCGCCGAGGGCCGCGATACCGTCTTCGAAACCCCCGAGCCCACCCGCAGCCACTACCCCCGGGTCCATCGCGACGACAAAACCGTGCGCGCGTTCCGGGAGGACGTGCTGGAACAGCTCGGCACCGCACTCGTCGACGTCCGCTCGCCGCAGGAATTCGCCGGCTTCTCCGGCGACCCCGGCCCCGGCGGCGCCCTGCGCGGCGGACATATCCCGACCGCGGTCAACATCCCCTGGACCAGCGCCCTGGGTCCCGACGGCCGCTTCCGGCCACGGGCCGAACTCGACGCCGTCTACGGCCATCTCACCACCGCCGATCCCCTCACCGTCTACAGCGGAGTCGGTGAACGCTCCAGCCATACCTGGTTCGTGCTGAAATACCTCCTCGGCTGCGACCCGGTCCGCAACTACGACGGGTCCTGGACCGAATGGGGCAACTCGGTCCGCATGCCCATCGCCACCGGCAGTGCGTAGAACCTCGCGCGCCGGCGGCGCGCCATAGACACTGTGATCTATCCCCCTACTACTCAGTAGGGCTATCCGAGTTCCGGCATTGTTGGCAGACTGCCTACACTCGCCCGGAGACGTACACGTCGACCCGGGCGCGGAGCCCGCGTAGCGGATCCGAACCCACGGAAGCGGAGCCCACGAAGCGATCCGACCCTTTTACGGACCGGAGGACCCCGATCCGCGGGAGCGGAGCCGAGGCGCGGCCCATCCCGCACAGCGACCACAGAGATTGCAACAGGAGGCTCAGTGCCCAGCCATGCCAGCGCGCGGATCACGAAGGTACTCGTAGCTAACCGAGGCGAGATTGCCGTGCGCGTTATCCGGGCGGCCAAGGACGCCGGTCTCGGCAGTGTCGCGGTTTACGCAGAACCCGATGCCGACGCGCCCTTCGTCAAGCTCGCCGACGAAGCGTTCGCCCTGGGCGGGCAGACCTCGGCCGAGTCGTATCTGGTCTTCGACAAGATTCTCGATGCCGCGGCCAAGTCCGGTGCGGATGCCATCCACCCCGGTTACGGCTTCCTCTCCGAGAACGCCGACTTCGCCCAGGCCGTGATCGACGCCGGGCTGATCTGGATCGGGCCTTCCCCGCAATCCATCCGCGACCTCGGTGACAAGGTCACCGCCCGCCATATCGCCGAGCGCGCGAACGCGCCGATGGCCGCGGGCACCAAGGATCCGGTCAAGGACGCGACCGAGGTCGTGGAGTTCGCGAAGAAGTACGGCGTACCGGTCGCTATCAAGGCAGCCTTCGGCGGTGGCGGTCGCGGTATGAAGGTTGCGCACACCATCGAGGAAATCCCCGAACTGTTCGAATCGGCCACCCGTGAGGCCGTCGCCGCGTTCGGTCGCGGGGAATGCTTCGTCGAGCAGTACCTGGACAAGGCCCGCCACGTCGAGGCCCAGGTCCTGGCCGACAAGCACGGCAATGTGATCGTCGCCGGTACCCGCGACTGCTCGCTGCAGCGCCGCTTCCAGAAGCTGGTCGAGGAGGCCCCGGCCCCGTTCCTCACCGACGAGGTGCGCGCCGAGATCCACGCCTCCGCCAAGCGGATCTGCAAGGAAGCCGGCTACTACGGCGCCGGCACCGTGGAATACCTCGTCCAGGGCGATACCGTGTCGTTCCTCGAGGTCAACACCCGCCTGCAGGTCGAGCACCCGGTCACCGAGGAGACCTCCGGTCTGGACCTGGTGCGCCAGCAGTTCCGGATCGCCAACGGCGAGAAGCTGGAGATCACCGAAGATCCCACCCCCCGTGGACATTCGTTCGAGTTCCGGATCAACGGCGAGGACGCGGGTCGCGGCTTCCTGCCCGCTCCCGGCCCCGTCACCGCGTACTCCGAGCCGACCGGCCCGGGTGTGCGAGTGGATTCCGGTGTGGTCGCGGGCAGCGTGATCGGCGGCCAGTTCGACTCCATGCTCGCCAAGCTCATCGTCACCGGCGAGAACCGGACCCAGGCGCTGGAGCGGGCGCGGCGCGCGCTGGCCGAATTCCATGTGGAGGGCCTGGCCACCGTGATCCCGTTCCACCGGGCGATCGTGGAGGACCCGGCGTTCGTCGGCAACGGCGAATCGTTCGACGTCTACACCAAGTGGATCGAAACCGAGTGGAAGAACACCGTCGAACCGTTCACCGGCGGCGCCCCCGCCGAGTCGGACGACGAACCGCGGCAGAAGGTCGTGGTCGAGGTCGGCGGCCGCCGCGTCGAGGTCTCGCTGCCCGGTCAGTTCTCGATCGGTTCGGGCGCCCCGGCAGCAGCCGGTGCGGTGCGCAAGAAGCCGAAGCCGCGTAAGCGGGGCGGCGCGGGCGGCGGCGCCGCCTCCGGTGACGCGGTCACCGCGCCCATGCAGGGCACCGTCGTCAAGGTCGCCGTCGAGGAAGGTCAGTCGGTGGAAGCCGGCGATCTGATCGTGGTGCTCGAGGCCATGAAGATGGAGAACCCGGTCAACGCGCACAAGGCCGGCGTGGTCACCGGCCTGACTGTGGCGGCCGGTGCCGCGATCACCCAGGGCACGGTGCTCGCCGAAATCAAATAGGCCGGCGTGGTCGACCACCCCGAGGGGCGGTCCGCGGGTTCATCGCGAACAGACATGCGACGGCATGCCGACAGCCGGGCCAACACTGGATGCACAGTGTCGCGGAGCGGGTGCGTGGTCACTATCACGCACCCGCTCCGGCGTATGGTGACCTGGTGAGCGCAGCACAACCGACGGTCGCGGAGGTGATCCGCGGCCGTTTCGCATCCTCGAGCCGGTCCGACGGCCATCGGCTGGTGCTCGTGGTCGAGGGCGGCGGCAGCCGCGGGGTGTACTCCAGCGGGATGGTGCACGCGCTGGAGGATCTAGGACTCGCGCGGATATTCGATGCCGTCTACGGCACCTCGGCGGGCGCCATCAACGCGGCCTGGCTGCTGTGCGGACGAGCCGGCCGCGGGGTGAAGGCCTGGACCGACGCCGCGATCATGCGCCGGGCGATCGATCCGGCACGGATGCTGCGCGGCCGGCCCGCCTTCGATCTGAACTATCTGGTGCACAAGGTCTACGACGGCCTGCATCCGATGGACTTTCCGGCGATCCTGGCGAACGAAACCACCTTCCATCCCATCGCCACCGATATCCAGACCGGTCTGCCGGTGGATCTGCACCCCTACATCGTGGACAAGACAACGTTGCAGACGGCGCTGCGCGCATCGTCGGGTCTGCCGCTGCTGGCAGGCCCTCCGGTCGCCCTGGCCGGCCGCAGATACTTCGACGGCGGGCTCTCGGAAACGGTTCCGGTGCGTAGTGCCCTGAAAAACGGGGCCACCCACGCGTTGATTCTGCGAACCCGGCGTGCCGACGAACGCCGCCCACCCCCACCGCGGCTGCACGACCTCGTCGGCGGCACCTATATGCGGTTCACCGCGCCCGGCGCCTACCGGGCCTGGAAACAACGCCCCGGCCAGCAGGCGCTCGAAGACGGGGTCATCGCGGGTATGGGCGATGCGGCGCATCAGATCCATCCGCCCGCCGATGCTCCGGATATCAGCAGTGTCGAAACCGACCCGGGAATGCTCGCCCGCGGGATGGATATCGGCCGCCGCGCCGTCGCCGACTTCTTCGCTGCGCTGAGCCCCATCGCCGCCGAGCCCAGCTGACGGCCACCGTATCCGGTGAGCAGGGTCCGGCCGGACGACGTGAACGGACCAAGGGGTCCACGGTCCGGGACATCTGCGGTCAGTCGAAGCGGATGCCCTGTGCCAGTGGGAGGTCGCTCGAATAGTTGATCGTGTTGGTGGCCCGGCGCATATAGGCCTTCCACGCGTCCGATCCGGATTCGCGGCCGCCTCCGGTGTGTTTCTCACCGCCGAAGGCGCCACCGATTTCCGCGCCGGAGGTGCCGATATTGACATTGGCGATACCGCAGTCCGACCCGTCCGCGGCCAGGAAGCGTTCGGCCTCGCGCTGATCGGTGGTGAATATCGCCGACGACAGCCCCTGCGGGACACCGTTGTGCAGCGCCAGGGCGGTATCGAGCTCGTCGTAGGTGAGCACGTACAGGATCGGGGCGAAGGTCTCCTCGCGCACGATCTCGGTCTGGTCCGGCATCCGGACGATCGCCGGATGCGCGTAGCGGGCCGCGGGCCCGACCCCGTCCACCGTGATTTCGTGCCCACCGCAGACCAGTTCGCCGCCGTCGCCGCGGGCCAGGTCGAGTGCGTCGCGCATCCGCTCCCAGGCTTCGGGGCCGCTGAGCGGGCCCACCTGGACACCGGGGTCCAGTGGATTGCCGATACGCAACTGCCGATAGGCGCCGGCCAACCGGTTCACGAGTTCGTCCGCGATATCGGTGTGCACGATCAGCCGGCGCAAGGTCGTACAGCGCTGACCCGCGGTACCGACCGCCGCGAAAACGATGGCGCGTACCGCCAGGTCCAGATCGGCCGAGGGGGTGACGACGGCCGCGTTGTTACCGCCCAACTCCAGCAGGCAGCGGCCGAACCGGGCGGCCACCCGGGGCCCCACCTGCCTGCCCATCGCCACCGATCCCGTCGCACTGACCAGGGCGACCCGTTCGTCGTCGACCAGCTGTGCCCCGGCCGCACCGGTGCCCAGTACGAGCTGATGGATTCGCGGATCGGCCGCCGCGGCGTGGGCGGCTCGGCGTAACAGGGCATGACAGGCCAGTGCCGTCAGCGGCGTCCGGTCCGACGGTTTCCACACCACGGTGTCGCCACAAACCAGCGCGACCGCAGTATTCCATGCCCAGACTGCTACGGGGAAGTTGAACGCCGAGATCACGCCGACCACACCCAGCGGATGCCAGGTCTCCATCAGCCGGTGGCCGGGCCGTTCCGAGGCCATCGTGTAGCCGTAGAGCTGCCGGGACAACCCCACCGCGAATTCGCAGATATCGATCATTTCCTGGACCTCGCCCCGCGCCTCGGCCGGGATCTTCCCAACCTCGAGAGTGACCAGCTCGGCGAGTTCGTCCTGGTGCCGCCGCAGCAGAACGGCCAATTCCCGGATCACCGCAGCGCGCTGTGGCGCCGGGACGGTACGCCAGTCGCGGAATGCCGCGGCGGCGTCCGCGATCGCGGCGTCGATCTCGGCGGGGGTGCTGGGTCGCAGCCCGATGAGCACTTCGCCGGTGATCGGGCTGCGTACCGCCATTTCACCGGTGGGGGGAGGTTCGATGCCCATAGCGTTCAGCAGGGCGGGCACCCGGTGGGCAAGCCGGACGGTTCGGGTCTCGCTGTCGATCTCGGTCATCGCGAACTCCTCGGGTTCGGCCGGACGAAATACGCTGTGCGAATGGCACGGCCGGAGAATGAACGTTCACAACTCCAGTTCCGGCGGTGTGTCCGCTACGTTAGCCTTCGCTGATGGCGGAAACACCGGCAAAACCGACCCTGGATGAGATCGATCGCCTGCTGATCCGGGAACTGATGGCCGACGGCCGGGCGACACTGTCCAATCTGGCCGACAAGGCGAGCCTTTCGGTATCCGCCGTGCAGTCGCGAGTACGCAGACTCGAGGCGCGCGGTGTGATCCGTGGCTACACGGCCAACGTGGATCCCGAGGCGCTGGGGCAGTTGCTGTCGGCATTCGTCGCGATCACTCCTCTCGATCCGTCGCAACCCGATGACGCGCCCGCGCTGCTACAGCATGTGCCGGGTATCGAGGCCTGTCATTCGGTGGCCGGCGAAGAGAGCTACATGCTGTTGGTCCGGGTCGCCTCCCCGCGGCATCTGGAACAGTTGCTGCAGCAGATCCGGGCGACGGCCAATGTCCGCACTCGAAGCACCATCATCCTGCAGACATTCTACGAAAAGTAGTTGATAACGTAACAAATCCTTCTCGTTATGGTTCTGTCAGGAAAATTTCCCGACATATCGATACGGGCTCCCGTACCGTCGGGACTGTGACCATCGAACTGGAACGATCCGGCGCCGGCGGTGACACCGACCGCATCCCCGCGACCCGCGTCCACGAGACGCTGTCGGCGAATATGCTCGCCGACGGATTCGATCTGGTACTCGACCTACCCGCTTCCTACGGCCGCCACCTGGTGGACGCGCGCGACGGCACCGACTACCTCGATATGTTCGGGTTCTTCGCCTCCAGCGCGCTCGGGATGAATCATCCGGCGCTGGCCGGGGATGCCGCCTTCCGGAACGAACTCACCACGGCCGCGGTGAACAAGCCCAGCAACTCCGATATCTACACCGTCGAGATGGCCCGGTTCGTGGACACCTTCGTCCGGGTACTCGGCGACCCCCGGCTACCGCATTTGTTCTTCATCGACGGTGGTGCGCTCGCGGTGGAGAACGCACTCAAAACCGCGTTCGACTGGAAGAGCCGGCACAACGAACTACACGGCCGCACAGCACTACCCGGCCGGGAGACCGGTGTCCTGCACCTGACCGGCGCCTTCCACGGTCGCAGCGGATACACGCTTTCGCTCACCAATACCGACCCGGTGAAGACCGAACGTTTCCCCGTCTTCGACTGGCCGCGGATCGAAACACCGTGGCTCGGCGGATACGACGATATCGACCGCGCCGAACAGCAGGCGCTGGAACAGGCCGCGCGGGCCTTCGCCGACCGGCCGAACGGAATCGCCTGTTTCCTGGCCGAACCCATCCAGGGCGAGGGTGGCGACCGCCATATGCGGCCGCAGTTCCTGCAGGAGATGCAGCGGTTGTGCCACGTCAACGATGCACTGTTCGTCCTCGACGAGGTGCAAACCGGTGTCGGCGCAACCGGAACCGCCTGGGCCTACCAGCAATTCGAGCTACAACCCGATGTGGTCGCGTTCGGGAAGAAAACCCAGGTATGCGGCATCATGGCCGGCGGCCGGGTGGACGAGGTGAGCGATAATGTCTTCACCGTCGCATCCCGGCTCAACTCCACTTGGGGCGGCAACCTCGCCGATATGGTCCGCGCCCGCCGGATACTCGAGGTCATCGAACGCGACGGTCTTATCGAACACGCAGCGGCACTCGGCGAACATCTCCAGGCGCTGCTCCGGGACCTCGCTCAGCGGTATCCGGTGGTCACCGATCCTCGTGGCCGGGGCCTGATGTGCGCGATAACCCTGCCCGATACCGGTTTCCGCGACGCGGTGCTCACCGCACTGCGCGATCGCGAACACGTCCTGATGGTCGGGACCGGATCGCGCGGAATCCGCTTCCGGCCACCGTTGACCGTCGAGCCCGCGGAATTGGAAGCGGCGGTCGCCGCACTGGACCGGGTGCTGCGCGACCCGGCCTGACCGGTAGAACCGGCGGATGCCGGACGGGCGCTGTGAACGGTGATCTCGGCGATCAACTCGCCGGGCCATGGACCGGCTCGGGCCGCAATCCGAGCGCGCCCTCCACGAACCGATGCACCGCACCCAGCCCGGCCTCCAGAGCGGCACCGTGGCCAGGCCTGGACCAGCCCGATACGCGCGCGGTACCAGCCGATTCCGGTACCACCACGATCTCCGCGACCAATTCCGCCGTGACCGGATCGCATACGGCCCAGGAAAAACTCGACTCGTCCGCCCATTGGGCACTCCGCTTCGACACGTATTCCGGATCCGATATCCCGCCCTCCAGCAGCGCGGGCCGATCATCGATTCGTTCGTCCGCCCGCAGCGCACGCAGATACCACGCTCCGGCATTGATCTCGATCGCCTCCATCCGGCAACCCTGACACAGGGGCCGCTGCGCAAGACGCAAGCACAGCCATCCCGGACGTGGCCGCAGCGGTACCGGGTCCGCCGAGGCACATCGGGAGCGCATACCGCATCCGAGCCCTGCGCTCCCGGTGCTACCGGTCACGCTGTGCGAGGTGGCCGGTCGCCGTTAGGGTCGGAGTACAGTCCGGGCGCTGTACGATCCCGGACCACCGCGCCCGCCGCGACCCGTGGCGCGACGGTGACAGGAAGGATGAGCATGGCTGGGCAGCGACTGGGCCCCTACCGGCTCGAGCGGCTGCTCGGGCAGGGTGGTATGGGTCAGGTGTGGCTGGCGCACGCCGACCCCGCGGGCGGGCGGCCGGGGCGAAAGGTCGCGCTGAAATTGCTGCCCGCCGAACTCGCGGCGGATCCGACCTACCGGAGCCGGTTCGAGCGGGAAGCCGAACTCGCCGCCCGCCTGCACGACCGGCATCTCGTTTCGATCCACGCGCACGGTGAGTTGGACGGCCGGCTGTTCATCGAGATGGAGTACGTCGAGGGTGAGGATCTGTCCCGGATCCTGCACCGGGGGCCGCTGCCGCCGGAGCGGGCCGTCGATATCGTCACGCAGACAGCGGCGGCGCTGGACGCCGCGCACCGGGCCGGTTTGGTGCACCGTGATGTGAAACCGTCCAATATCGTCATCCGGCACGACGGCGTGGTGTACCTGATCGATTTCGGGATCGCACACGGTGCCGGCAGTACGGCGCTGACCGCATCGGGTCTGGCGGTGGGCACCTGGGCGTATATGGCGCCGGAACGGTTCACCGGCGATACCGACGCCCGGGCCGATATCTATTCGCTGGGCTGTGTGCTGTTCGAATGCCTCGCCGGTATCCGGCCGTTCGGCGATACCGATCCGGCGCGGCAGATGCACGACCATCTCACCACCGCCCCGCCCAGTGTGCGGGCGCTGGTACCGGGTATCTCCGACCGGTTGGACGCGGTGATCGCCCGCGCGCTCGCCAAGGAACCCGGTGCCCGCTTCGCATCGGCCGGTGAATTCGCGCGGGCCGCCGAATCCGCGCTGGCCCTCCCGGGCCCTCCGGCGGGGCCTGGGCCCGCTGAACACCCCGGCATCCATCGCTACGAGCTCGACGCGGGTCCCGCGAGCACGCGCCGCTACGAATCACCGGAGTGGCCGGCCACCCGCCGCTACGAGACCCCGGCGCCGGCGCCCACCGGCGTCCACCCTGACCGACCCGACCCACATCCGAGCACCCGCAGCTATGAACCCGGCGTAGGTCCGGTGGGCACGCGCCGATACGAGGCGGCCGCGCCGCCCCCCGGTACCCGCCCCTACACCGGTCTCGCCGCGCACGGGACAGCCGGAGCCGGTCATCCTCCGACCCGGGCATACACCCGGTTGGAGACCGGCCACGTTGCCGGCGGCCCACCGCACGGCGGCGAAATGGCGTATGCCGGGGTCCGGCCGGGCGCGCCGGCCCGACCGGCGCCCCGCTCCCCTGCACCGCCCACCCGGCGTACGCCCCGGGCCCGCCCGGCCGCCCGGCCGCGGCGACGGAAAAGCCGGCTGCGCAGGCTGATGCTGTGGTTGATCGTGCTCGTGGTGGTACCGCTGGTACTGATCGGCGGATGTATGGCGGCCTTGATGAAGGGCGCGGGATCCATCGAGTTCTTCTCCGGCGACGACCGGCCCACCGCCTCCGCAGGTACCGCGGTCCGCGACGGCAGCTTCGAGTTCGTCGTACGGAATGTGGAGTCGGATGTGCCCACGCTCGGATTCGACCGCGCCCAGGGCATGTTCGTGGTGGTGAGTTTCACGGTCCGCAATATCGCGCCCGAGCCCAAGACATATACCCCGCTGGGTCAAGAACTGCACGATACGGCCGGTGGCAAGTTCGGCCCGGACGTGACGGCCACCGCCCAGCGCGCCGCCACCGCCGCCGCGCCGCGCACGCTGCAACCGGGTGAATCACTGGGAACGCATCTGGTGTACGAGGTGCCGGCCGGGTCGGTGCCGGCGAGTATGACGTTCCGCGATTTCCCGTTCTCCCTCGGTACTTCGGTCGCACTGAGCTGACGGCTGCCGAGAGCCGGGCGAGTCCGGAACTACGGCAGGCGCTCGGCCCGCGCATCGCGGTGATGCACTGTCCGGCGCCGCATCGATACGCCGCGATGATCGGTCGCGGTATCCGGTACCGCCACCAGCGCGACCGGCATCCCGAGCGACATGAGTCACCGCCGTCGTGCCGACCGGACCGGCCGCGGACCCGTTCGAGCAGGTCCGGCACCTGTTCGCCGCCGTGCTCCCGGCAGCCGGGGTGGCCCGCCGGCGATCGAAGCGGTGCGGCGCGAAGTGCCCAGTTCGGCGCCGCGCCACGCGCCGGCGTCAAGATCGCGTAATCTGGACAGTGGCGCGGCATCCAGGCCGAGTAGTCGGGCAGTCTCTCTGGTTCGCCGCTCCGGGCCCACCAGCACCCGTGCGCCCACCGGTGGCTCGAACGCCCGGTCCGCCTGTCCCCACCGGGGCGAGCGGTTCGTCGGCCGGAAGTCGCTTTCGGCGCCGCGGTGACACCGTGGGAGATCAACTCGAGTTTGCGAACACCAGGCACCGTCGCAGCATAGAAACACCGAACTGTCACCGGTCGCCGGCTCGGATCCGATCGCCGGCTCCCGGCCCGTCGTGCCCCCGCGAGCAGGAGGTGATCGAGGAATGACAGATATTCTGATCCGTGCCGTGCCCGGCGCAGTAGTCGACGAGATAGACCGGCAAGCTCAGGCGCTGGGGATATCCCGGACAGCGTTCCTCCGTCGCCGGCTCGACCGGGAATTCCGGCCGGTCGGTGGGGTGAGCACTGCCGATCTGGTTCGCCTGGCCGAGCTGATCCGCGATTTCGGAACACCGGAGATCGTCGACGAGGATCCCGAACTGGTCGACGGCAGCCTGCCCTGAATACCGGGGCGGCCACCGGCAGGTGTCGGTGGCCGGGTGCAGACTGGAATCCATGAGCGAGTTCTCCGCCGCCACCCAGCAGTGGTTCGAGGGTGCGTTCCCCGCGCCCACGGACGCTCAGCTGGGTGCGTGGCGGGCGATCGCCGCCGGTGACCACACCTTGGTCATCGCGCCCACCGGGTCCGGTAAAACCCTCTCGGCGTTCCTGTGGGCCATCGACGAACTCGCCCGGGCAGACCCGCCGGTGACCGGTACCTCCGTGCTCTATATATCCCCGTTGAAGGCGCTGGCGGTGGATGTGGAGCGTAATCTGCGGGCGCCGCTGGTAGGTGTACGCCAGACGGCACGGCGGCTCGGTCTACCGGCGCCGGAGATCAGCGTGGGTGTCCGGTCCGGGGACACCCCGGCGCAGGAGCGGCGGCGGTTACAGCGCACACCACCGAACGTCCTGATCACCACCCCGGAATCACTGTTCCTCATGCTCACCTCGGCGGCCCGGGAGACGCTGCGCGGGGTCCGGACGGTGATCGTCGACGAGGTGCATGCGATCGCCGGGTCCAAACGCGGTTCGCATCTGGCGCTTTCGCTGGCCCGACTGGATTCGCTCACCGAACGGCCCGCCCAGCGGATCGGGTTGTCCGCGACGGTGCGTCCGCCGGCCGAAGTGGGCCGGTTCCTGGTGGGCCGAGCCCCCATCACCATCGTGTCGCCGCCCGCGCCGAAGACCTTCGATCTGTCGGTGCGGGTGCCGGTCGCGGATATGACCGAACCGGGCGATTCCGAACAGCCCGGTTCACTGTGGCCGCATGTGGACGAATCGATCGTCGAGCTCGTTCTGGCCCACCGGTCGTCGATCGTATTCGCCAACTCCCGGCGCCTGGCCGAACGGCTCACCGCCCGGTTGAACGAAACCTATGCGGAGAAGCTCGGGGAGGGGCCCGATACCGCCCATGCCCCGCCCGCTCAGCTCGGTCCCTCCACCGAGGTCACCCACGGCGCCGAACCGCTGCTCGCCCGGGCACACCACGGGTCGGTGAGCAAGGAGCAGCGGGCGCTGATCGAGGACGATCTGAAGAGTGGGCGATTGCGCTGTGTGGTGGCCACCAGCAGCCTCGAACTCGGTATCGATATGGGTGCCGTGGACCTGGTGGTGCAGGTCGAGGCTCCGCCCTCGGTGGCCAGCGGGTTACAGCGGATCGGTCGCGCCGGGCATCAGGTGGGTGAGATATCGCGTGGAGTGCTGTTCCCGAAACACCGCACCGATGTGGTGCACTGCGCGGTCGCGGCGCAGCGGATGCTGGCCGGGCAGATCGAGGAACTGAAGATCCCCGCGCATCCGCTGGACATCCTCGCGCAACAGACGGTGGCGGCCTGCGCCCTGGAACCCTTGGACGTCGACACCTGGTTCGATACCGTGCGCGGCACCGGAAGCTATGCGGCGCTGCCGCGGTCGTCGTACGAAGCCGTGCTGGATCTGCTGGCCGGGCGCTACCCCTCCGACGAGTTCGCCGAATTACGCCCGCGGCTGGTCTGGGACCGCGACGCCGGCACCCTGACCGGCCGTCCCGGTGCCCAGCGGCTGGCGGTGACCTCCGGCGGCGCAATCCCCGACCGCGGCATGTTCGCGGTGTACATGGTGGGCGAGAAGGCGTCCCGGGTGGGTGAACTCGACGAGGAGATGGTCTACGAATCACGCGTCGGCGACGTGTTCGCGCTCGGCGCCACCAGCTGGCGGATCGAGGACATCACCTACGACCGCGTACTCGTGACCCCTGCTTTCGGTCATCCGGGCCGGTTACCGTTCTGGCACGGCGATTCACTGGGACGCCCCGCCGAACTGGGTGCCGCCCTGGGCGAGTTCGTCCGTCACGCCGGTTCGGATACCGCGTCCGAGGATTTCACCGCCCGGACGACCGCGGCGGGGCTCGACGAGAACGCCGTCGCCAATCTGCGTGCGCTACTGGACGATCAGCGCACCGCCACCGGCCGGCTCCCCACCGACCGCACCCTGGTGGTGGAGCGATTCCGGGACGAACTCGGCGACTGGCGGCTGATCCTGCACTCCCCGTACGGTATGCCGGTGCACGCGGCGTGGGCGCTGGCTGTCGGCGCCCGGCTGCGCGAACGGTTCGGGGTGGACGCGTCGCCCAATGCCTCCGACGACGGTATCGTCGTGCGACTACCCGATACCACCGACGAACCCCCGGGCGCGGAGCTGTTCGTCTTCGAACCGGACGAGATCGACGAGATCGTGACCGAGCAGGTGGGTGGTTCGGCGCTGTTCGCTTCCCGGTTCCGCGAATGCTCCGCCCGCGCGCTGCTGCTGCCCCGCCGGGATCCCGGCAAACGGGCGCCACTGTGGCAGCAGCGGCAGCGATCGGCCCAATTACTCGATGTGGCACGGAAATTCCCGGACTTCCCGATCCTGCTGGAGACAGTGCGCGAATGCCTGCGTGATGTCTACGATCTGCCCGCGCTCCGGGATCTGCTGGGCCGGGTGGCGCGCCGGCAGATCCGGCTGGTCGAAGTGGAGACCGCCACCCCCTCGCCCTTCGCCAACGCACTGCTGTTCGACTACATCGGCCAGTTCATGTACGACGGCGACAGCCCCCTCGCCGAACGCCGCGCGGCCGCACTGTCCCTGGATTCGAGCCTGCTGGCCGAACTACTGGGGCGGGTCGAGCTGCGCGAGCTGCTCGACAGCGAGATCATCGCGCAGACCGAGCTGGAACTTCAGCGGCTCACCCCCGAACGCAAGGCGCGCGATGCGGAGGGCCTGGCGGATCTGCTGCGCCTGCTCGGCCCGCTCACCGCAGCCGAGGCCCGGGAGCGGTGCCGGGAGGACCCCGCGGACTGGTTCGCCGAGCTGGCGGGTGCCCGGCGGGTACTGGAGGTGACCTATGCCGGCCGGGTCTGGTGGGCCGCGATCGAGGACGCCGCCCGGCTGCGCGACGCGCTGGGTGTTCCGCTGCCGATCGGCACCCCGGCGGCCTTCATCGAGCCGGTTCCCGATCCGCTGGGCGATCTGGTGGCCCGCTTCGCGCGCACCCATGGCCCCTTCGGGACGGAAGCGGTCGCGCGACGCTTCGGGCTGGGAACCGCTGTGATCGCCTCGGCACTACATCAGCTGGTGGCCGAGAAACGGGTGGTGGAAGGCGAGTTCACGCCCGAGACAGCGGGCTCGGAATGGTGTGACACCCAGGTGCTGCGCCGGCTGCGCCGCCGTAGCCTGGCCGCCGCCCGGCACGAGATCGAACCGGTGTCCACCGCTGCCCTGGCACGTTTCCTCCCCGACTGGCAGCATGTCGGCAGCGGCGAGCTGCGCGGTATCGACGGGGTGGCAGCCGTGGTCGAGCAGCTCGCCGGGGTCCCGGTGCCGGCCTCGGCGTGGGAATCGCTGGTGCTGCCCGCCCGCGTCCGTGACTACGCCCCGGGAATGCTCGACGAACTCATGGCCACCGGTGAAGTCCGATGGTCCGGGCACGGAGTGATCAATGCCAAGGACGGGTGGATCGCCCTGCACCCGGCCGAACAGGCTCCGCTGACCTTGCCGCCCCCGGACGAACCGGAACTCGACGACCTCCATCTCACCCTGCTCACCGCGCTGGGCGCCGAGGTCGCCGCCTGGTCGGCGCCGGTCGGCGGCTCGTCCGCGGAACGCGGTCCGGTGGCCGGCCGGGAACCGTGGTCGCCGGAGGGTTCTGCCGTGGGGCACGATGCGGCGGGCGGGCACCTCGAGCCGCGGTCGCCGGCGGCACGTTCTGTCGCGGGACGGGATACAGCCGACGGACGGGGCGAACGGGCCCGGGGTGGTTCGGCCCTCACGGCTCTGCGCGGTGGTGGGGGCGCCTACTTCTTCCGTCAGCTCGCCGATGTGACCGGGGTTCTCGACGACGCCCGGGTCGCGGCGGCGCTCTGGGATCTGGTCTGGGCCGGGCTCATCTCGGGCGATACCTTCGCCCCCGTTCGCGCCCGCCTGTCCGGGGCGACCCGGACACCGGCCGCGCACCGCACTCCCCGGCGCGCTCCACGCGGACGCGCCTATCTGCCCCGGCCGGCCATGCCGACCCGTTCGGGACCACCCACCGTGGCCGGGCGCTGGTCGCTGCTGCCCGAACGCGCACTCGACAACACGGTCCGCGCGCACGCCACTGCCGATCTGCTGCTGGAGCGCTACGGAGTAGTGACCAAGGGCGCGGTGCAGAACGAGGGGATGCCCGGCGGATTCGCGCTCGCCTACCGCGTACTCAGCGAATTCGAGGACCGCGGCCGCTGCCGGCGCGGCTACTTCGTGGACTCCCTCGGCGGCGCCCAGTTCTCCACCACCGATGTAGTGGACCGATTGCGTTCCTTCGAGGGTGACCGGCGCTCGGCCGGCCCGGCGCTGGTCCTCGCGGCCTGCGATCCGGCCAACCCCTACGGCGCCGCCCTCGCCTGGCCCAAGACCGCCGGCGGGGCCGGACACCGCCCGGGCCGCAAAGCGGGGGCACTGGTCGTATCGGTGGACGGCGAACTCGTGCTGTATCTGGAGCGCGGTGGCCGAACCCTGCTCACCTGCACCGAGGACCCGGCCGCTCGCCACGCCGCGGCCACCGCGCTGGCCGATTTCGTCCGTTCGGGGCGAGTGGATTCCTTGGTCATCGATCGGGTCGACGGCGAATCCGTGCACGGCAATACCTTCGCCGGCTTCCTCACCGAAGCCGGGTTCAGCGACACCCCGCGCGGCCTGCGCCTGCGCGGACGACGGTGACGCCGTGCCGGAAGGTGATGTGGTGTTCCTCGCCGCCGGACGGCTGCGTGCGGCGCTGGCGGGCGAAACGCTGATTCGCAGCGATTTCCGGGTGCCACGCTACGCCACCGTCGATCTGCGCGGTCAGGTCGTGGACAGCGTCGCCAGCTACGGGAAACACCTGTTCGTCCGCACCGACACGGTGAGCATCCACACCCACCTGAAAATGGAGGGCAGCTGGCGGGTGTTCCACTGCGGCCAGCGCTGGACCAAGCCCCGCGTCACTGCCCGGCTGGTGCTCGGGACCGGCGAGGTGGAGGCGGTGGGATTCGATCTGGGTCTGGTGGAGGTCCTGCGACGCGCCGACGAGCACACAGCGATCGATCATCTCGGACCCGACCTGCTCGGACCCGGCTGGGACCCGGCCGTTGCCGTCGACCGGCTGGCCCGGCAGCCGGAACTTCCGGTCGGGCTGGCTCTGCTGGATCAGCGCAACCTCGCCGGAATCGGCAATATCTATCGCAGCGAGGTCTGCTACCTGCGCAAGGTGCATCCGGCCCGGCCGGTGGCCGAAGTCGGCGATCTGCTCGCCCTCGTCAACGAAGCGCACCGGGTTCTGTATCGGGCCGCCCATCAGCCGCCGTGGCGGCCGCTGGTCTACGGCCGGGCACGCCGCCCCTGCCAGCGCTGCGGTACCGCGATCCGGGTCGAACTCCTGGGTGAGACTGCGCCACGTGGCGATCAGGTGAGCCGCCGGGAACGCGGGATCTACTACTGCCCGAAATGCCAGGTCATGCCGGAATGAGCACGTAACCTGTCGCATATCGGCCGTTGCCTCTTCTGTGACGGTCGCCATGGGCGTGGTAATGATCGGCACCGTCGCGACGACACACGGGTACCGCACCGGAAGCAGGTCCATGAACACCCGAACCGTCCACCTGGCCGCCTTCGCCGGCAAATTGCTGTCGGCGATATTGGCAATCGTGGCGACCGCGGTGTTCTGTTATTTCCTGCTCCACCCGGCCTCTACACCGTCGGGCCCCGCACCCACCCCACTCGGCCCCGCCATCACCACCCCCGCACCCGCCGGCAGTCCGCCCGCCGCCCATTGACCGCCGACGCATCGACGTTGCGGCGGGTTCGATCGCTATCAGCGTTCGATCGGTACCGGTTCCAGGATCTCCGGGCGCGGCTCCGGCGCGGCGATCCGCAGCGCATCGGCGGAGGCGTCGTCGGGCTGGGTCTGCGAGCGGATCTCGGCGTCTACCCGCGCGAGGTAGGTCCGGACTTCGCGGCTGGTTTCGGCCTCGTCCCAGCCGAGCACACCGGCCATCAGACCAGCCACCTCTTCGGCGCAGTCGGCGCCTCGGTGCGGATATTCGATGGAGATGCGGGTGCGGCGGGCAAGTACATCGTCGAGATGCAGTGCGCCCTCCGCGGCGGCCGCGTACACGGCTTCCACCTTCAAGTAGGACGGCGCGGCCTCGATCGGCTGCCGGAGCTCCGGACGATCCGCCGCGAAAGCCATGACCTCGTCGATCATCGAGCCGTAGCGGTCCAGCAGATGTTTCACCCGGTACGGGTGCAGACCGTACTCGTCGGCCAGTTGGACCGTCTGGTTGACCAGCGCGAAATACCCGTCGGCGCCGAGCAGCGGAACCTTGTCGGTGATCGAGGGCGATACCCGGGCGGGTATGTCCTGCGCGGCCTCGTCCACCGCGTCATAGGCCATCACCCGGTAGGTGGTGTATTTGCCGCCGGCAATCGCGACCAGCCCCGGCGCGATCCGGGCGACCGCATGCTCACGCGACAGTTTCGATGTATCGTCGCTCTCCCCCGCCAGCAGCGGACGCAGACCGGCGTACACGCCGTCGATATCGTCATGGGTCAGCGGCGTGACCAGTACCTGGTTCACCCGCTCGAGCAGGTAGTCGATATCGGCCTTGGTGGCGGCCGGATGGGCCAGGTCGAGATTCCAGTCGGTATCGGTGGTGCCGACGATCCAGTGCGCACCCCACGGGATGACGAACAGTACCGAGGTCGCGGTGCGCAGGATGATCGCGGCGTCGCTGACGATCCGGTCCCGCGGGACCACGATGTGCACGCCTTTCGACGCCCGCACATGGAACCGGCCGCGCTGCTGCGACAGCGCCTGCACCTCATCGGTCCACACCCCGGCCGCATTGATCACCACATGGGCGCGGACCTCGGCGCTGCGACCGTCCTCGCTGTCGCGTACCCGCACCCCGACCACCCGGTCCGCCTCGCGGAGGAACCCGACAACTTGGGTGGAGGTGCGGATCACCGCCCCGTAGTGAGCTGCGGTCCGGGCCACCGTCATGGTGTGCCGGGCGTCGTCGACCACGGTGTCGTAGTAGCTGATCCCGCCGATCAGCGAATTACGGCGCAACCCCGGCGCCAGTCGCAACGCGCCGTGCCGGGACAGATGGCTCTGCCCGGGAACAGATTTCGCGCCGCCCATGGTGTCGTAGAGGAACAGCCCCGCGGCCACATACGGTCGTTCCCAGCCCCGGCGCGTCAGCGGATACAGGAAGCGCAGCGGTTTCACCAGATGCGGCGCCAGCCGCGCCATGGACAGTTCACGCTCTTTCAGCGCCTCCCGCACCAGCCCGAATTCGAGTTGTTCCAGATACCGCAGGCCGCCGTGGAACATTTTCGACGAGCGACTGGAGGTGCCCGATGCCAGATCCCGCGCCTCGACCAGCGCCACCCGCAACCCGCGAGTGGCGGCGTCCAGTGCTATACCGGCCCCGACGACGCCGCCGCCCACCACGACCACATCGAAATGGTCTTTGCCCAGCCGGTCCCAGGCCGTGCGCCGCTGGTCCGGTCCTAGAAACTGCGATCCCGGCTGAATGGTCATGGGTTTCGACTCCTGGAGCGTTCGACGAGGTCGGCTGTGGTTCCGTGAGTTCGCCCTACAGCCTATGCGCTGATCCGCCCCGATCGAGCGCAGCGAGACACCCGTCACCGACATGCCCGGTTACGCTAGCCTCCTGCCATGCGCTATGTGGCCGCCATCGACCAGGGCACGACCTCGAGCAGATGCATTCTCTTCGACCGTTCGGGCCGGATCGCGGGCCTGGCACAGCGGGAACACGATCAGATCTTTCCCAAACCGGGCTGGGTGGAGCACGATCCGGAAACATTGTGGCGCAATACCGAATTCGTGCTCGGTGCGGCGCTGGACGAGGCCGGGGTGCGGGCGGCCGATATCGCGGCCGTCGGTGTCACCAATCAGCGCGAGACCACAGTGGTGTGGGAACGCGAAACGGGCCGGCCGATCCACAACGCCATCGTCTGGCAGGACACTCGCACCGACCGGCTGTGCACCGAACTGGCCGGTGAGCACGGCGCCGACCGCTACGCCGACCGCACCGGACTGCCGCTGTCGACCTATTTCTCCGGCCCGAAAGTGCGCTGGATCCTGGATACCGTTCCCGGCGCCAGGGAGCGGGCCGAGGCAGGTGAGCTGTGCTTCGGCACGGTGGACAGCTGGGTGCTGTGGAATCTGACCGGCCGGCACATCACCGACGTCACCAATGCCTCACGAACACTGCTGATGGATCTGCGGAGACTGCAGTGGGACAGCGAGATCTGCGCGGAAATCGGCGTACCGACGGCGATGCTGCCGGAGATCTGCAGCTCTTCGGAGGTCTATGCGGAGATCACGTCGGGACCGCTGGCCGGGATACCGGTCGCGGGCATCCTCGGCGACCAGCAGGCCGCGACCTTCGGCCAGGCGTGCCTGTCCCCGGGCGAGGCCAAGAACACCTACGGCACCGGTAACTTCATGCTGCTGAACACCGGCACTACACCGGTGTTCAGCGAGCACGGCCTGCTCACCACCGTCTGCTATCGGCTCGGCGAACAGCCGCCGGTGTACGCGCTGGAGGGGTCGATCGCTGTCACCGGCGCACTCGTCCAGTGGTTCCGTGACAACCTCGGCATCATCGGCGCCGCGGCGGAGATCGAGGATCTGGCGCGCACCGTGGACGACAACGGCGGCGCCTATATCGTGCCCGCTTTCTCGGGTCTGTTCGCCCCGCGCTGGCGGCCCGATGCCCGCGGTGTCATCGCCGGCCTCACCCGGTTCGTCACCAAGGCGCATCTGGCGCGGGCGATCCTCGAATCGACCGCGTTCCAGACCCGTGAGGTGATGGACGCGATGCGCGCGGACGCCGAAGCCAACGAACTGAGCCTGGAATCGGTCGCGCTCAAGGTCGACGGGGGGATGGTCGCCAACGATCTGCTGATGCAGTTCCAGGCCGATATCCTCGATCTTCCGGTGGTTCGCCCGCTGGTCAACGAGACCACTGCCCTCGGCGCCGCCTACGCGGCCGGCCTGGCCGTCGGATACTGGTCGGGTACCGACGATATCCGCGCCAACTGGACCGCCGACACCACATGGACCCCGGCCATGCCGGCCGCCGAACGCGAGGCCCGGCTACGGGACTGGGACAAGGCCGTCGAACGCACCTACAACTGGGCGGACTGACCGGCCGCGGCGATCTGCGCCGAAGCCGCCGCGGCCCGTGCCAGCCGGGCAGCCGCCTCCCCGAGTACCTCGGGCGCGGCGGTGGTGAAACACATCCGCATGGCGTGCGGGTACGGGGTGGTGACCGCGAACGCCTGCCCTGGAACGAAGGCGACACCCGCGTCGAGCGCCCGGGGCAGCAGTTCGGTGGTATCGGTGCCGTCGGTGAACTCCGCCCAGACGAACATCCCGCCGGAGGCCGAACTGCAGCGCAGGCGATCACCGAACTGAACGGCCATGGCGTCCACCAGCGCGGCGGCGCGGGCGGCATAGACCCCGCGCACCGTATCGATATGACCGCCGAGCCACTCGGTATCGGCAAGTAGTTCGGTGGCGATCTGCTGGGTCAGTGCGGAACCGCACAGGTCGGCGCCTTGTTTCAGCAGTTCGACCGCGCGGCAGACCCGCTCCGGGGCGACCATCCAGCCCACCCGCAGGGTCGGCGCCAGGATCTTGGAGGCGGAGGACAGCCGGATCACCGCCGGCGAATACGTCGCGACAGGTTCGGGCGTGGGCCGGTCGAACCACAACTCCCCGTAGGGATCGTCCTCGATCACCCAGAACCGGTGCTTCTCGGCCGCGGCAGCCAGCGCCCGGCGCCGGCGGGGACTCATGGTGACGCCGCCCGGATTGTGGAAGTTGCTCACCGTATGCACGACCGCGGGTCGCTGCCCGGCGGCGATCAGATCTTCGAGCAGGTCGACCCGCATGCCCTCGCTGTCCAGCGGCACCGCCACGATGCGCGCGCCGGCGGCCCGGAACACCTGGAGCGCGCCGATATAGGCCGGATCCTCGACCACGACCAACGCGCCGGGGTCGAGCAGCACCTCCGCGAGCAACGACAGACCCTGTTGTGAGCCGTGGGTGACGAACACCTCCCCGACTCCGACAGGCCGCCCCAACCGCCCGGACTCCCGTGCGGCGAGTACATCGCGCAGCGGCCCCCAGCCCGGCGACTCGGTGTATTGGAGCGCGGCGGGACTGCGCAGCGCCGTTTCGGCCGCGGCGGCGATCCGCGGGCCGGGCATGAGCGCGGCATCGGGCAGACCACCGGCGAGGCTGATGACATCCGCCGCAGCGGTGAGCTTCAGCAGGTCGCGGATGGCGGAGCTGGTCAGGCCGGCAAGTTTTCCGGCCAACGGCGCGGCATCATCGGGCATGGGGGCCTCCGGGTATCACCTGGTCGATACCCAATCATCCCATGAAAACCAGAATATGAAACTGTGATCTCAAATAATGGGATCAGCGGCGGTCCTCGATCACCCACAGCAGAGTCTTACCGTCACGCTCCACGGTGGTGACCGTCTGCTTGTACACCGTCGTCACCCCGTTCGGCCGGCGCTCGGTGAGATCCACGTCGAAGGTATTCGCCGTCCGCTCGGTGATCCGCACACAATGCTGCGTTCCGGCCGGGATCTGCTCGTCGATCGCCTGCTGGATGGTCTCGGCCGAAGAAATGGCCGGCGAATCCGGCGCCACGAATTCCCGCGCACCGGTACCGCTGCGCTGGGCGTAGAAGGCATGCTGGAATCCGAGCACGGCATCCGGCCCGCTGGTCGTATCGCCCGCGCCGTTACCCACGGTGACCGCGCCGTCCTGTGTCGCCGGGCAGCTCAACCCGTCGATCGCCTCCGCGGTGGGTCCGGTACCCCCTTCGCCGCCACCACCTCGGACCACGACAATCGCCACACCCACCGCGATGAATGCCACGATCACCGCCGCCACCGTGACAATCGTGCCGAGGGGCAGTTGACGACGCGGCTTCTTGGCCAGCGTGCTGGATACCGACTGCGGCGTGAGTTTCTGCGCGATCGGGTCGCTGTCCCAGGACAAACCACCCGAACGCGGTCGTACCGGCTCTTCGGCCCGGTCACTCGGGCCGGTCGGCGGTTCGGAGCCGGGCCAGCGCAGATCCGCGGCACTGTGCCGAACGGTCGCCTGCTCCGGCTCGACCGGCCGATCGTTACCCGGCCGGCGCTGCGACACCGGATCCCCGGGTAGCGAATGACGCACAGTCGTGTCATCGGCACCACCCGGCCGCGGACGTGTCACCGGCACGGAATCACCGGTCACCGGAGGATAGGCCGGTGTGGAACTGTCCGGCGCCCGATACTGCGGCGGCGGCGCAGGTAGCGTCGGTGGCTCCGGGGCCGGCGAAGCGTCGGCCGGACGCCAAGCCAGCTCCGGGTTGTCCGCGCCCGCCGGTTGCCAGCCCTGCACCGGTAGATCACCGGTCGGCGGCCCGAACTCCGATACCGGCGGCCCGAATTCCGATACCGGAGGTCCGAATTCGCCCGTGGGCGGACCGAAATCCGCCGGGTCGGATTCGCGCCCTTTACCTTCGCCCTCGCCGGTCACAGCCCATCCCTTTCGAGACACGCGGGTGGGGGGGGCCGATAACAACCCCCCCCCCCGCCAAAATTTAAAACGTAAAAGAAAGGGGGGCAACCCCCCCCCAGGGGTTTTAAACCCCCCCCGTTTAAAACAGCGACAGGGTATTT
>NZ_JARWOV010000343.1 GCF_029868855.1 Nocardia carnea
TGCTGGTTCATCTGCCGCAGAGCCTGGACGCCGTGCTCGCGGCGCTGGCGGTGCTGCGAGCGGGCGGCGCGTGGTGGCTCGCGGAGCCGGACGGTGCGGTCGCCACCGTGGGCGCGGTGGCGGACGATCTGGCCTGTGCGGTGGCCGTGGTGGGTGGTCCGGTCCCGGCGAGTTTCCCGGAACGAATGGTGATGGTGGTGATCCGCGAGGCCCCGCAGGTGCGGGCGGAGCTGCGGGGTGGGGTCTACTATCTCCCCCCTCCGCGATACGAGGCGGCAGCCGCCCCCACGATGCCCGCCGCCCGGCCGGCCGCGACCACGCCGTGGTCGAACCAGGCGCCCACCACCCCGGCGCCTGCTCAGCCCGCGCACTCCCAGGGTGGGCCGCCTTCCGGTGCGACCTCGAACCAACCGGGTGCTGGTATGCCGAGGCGAGTGCCGGGCGCGGACGGTCTGGTCGTCTACCCGCTTCCGGACGGCCGGACTCAGAAGGTGCCGCTCACCGTGGCACTCGGGCTCGACAAGGCGTTCGCGAACAAGTCGGGCACCGATGCGCAGGCCGCCTACGCCGGGACTCCCGCGGCGTGGACCGACCCGAAGGACATCGGTGCGGCCGTCGACCCGTTCCAGCTGGCCACCGGTGACGTGGTCACCTGGAGGGCTTCGGCGAAGGACGAGGGCAAGGTTCCCGCCGGAGCCTCTGCGGTGGTCGGCACACCCGCCGGTGGTCCGACGGAGGGTGAGAAGGAAACGCCGGCGGGTGAGAAGAAAACCGGAGAGCAGCAGTCCGGCGGCTCGGCTGGTGATCCGGAGCACCGTTCCGCGCTGTTGGTGGTCTTCGGGGAGGGAGAGTCCGGCACTGTGGAAGCGATCGTGCACGGCGAATTGCAGCAGTACGCACCGGATATGTCGGCTCCGGACGGACAGGCGTTCGGCGAGTTCGCCGGATTCAAACATCCGAAGGGTATCGAGGCTGCCGGTGATACGGGTCAGGACGGCGACGCGGCGGCCACGAGTACCGATCAGACGGCCACCGACGTTCCGATGCTGGCCGCCCCGGCCTGACGGTGCGAGAGTGACAGGTGAGAGGAGACCGGTATGGCGTTGAATGTCGATCTCAATGAGCTGGTGGCCGTAGCCGGGCAGTCCGCAGAAATGGCGCGTGTCACCGGCGCCGCGATGCCGCGGGAATGGGTACTGCCTGCCGGCGCCGACCCGATTTCGGCACAGGCGGTACCGCAGTTGAATGCCGATGCTGCGGCGCTGTTCAATGCCACCGTCGGAGTGCTGAACAAGATCCAGCGCGATGCGCACCACATCGGCCGCGCGGCAGTCGAATACGCCGCGGCCGATGACGAGGGTGCTCGTTTGCTCGACGCTTCGGGCGGTGAACTGGTGGGCAATCCGGTTCCGGCCGTGGAGCAGGTGGGTTTGCGCCGCGTACCGCCCGGATTGCGCGATATGCCTGTGGTGACCGGAGACCCGCTGACCTTCGCACAACAGTTGCACAGCGGCCCGGGTCCCGAACCTGCCCATCGATTCGCGGATTCGGTCCGGTTGTTCAACACCAGCTCCCGAGTCCAGGCCGCCGATGACATGGACCGTGCGGGCTCGGTGTTGCAGCATTGGACGCCCGTGGGCTCGGAGGTGGCCGAGCGGTTCGCGACTTACCGCGGCTGGATGGACATGCTGGGCGACGCGATGGAGAAATTGGCCCAGGGAGCGGAGTCCTACGGCAACGCCTTCGCGCGGGCCAAAGCGAAGCATCCGACCCCGGAGGAGATTCTGGCTGCCCGCAAGAAGATGCTGGCGGCGGCGCGGGCCAAGAACGAGGCGGCACTCGCGGCGGCGACCGCGGAATACAACGAAATGAACGTTCGGGCGGGTGAAGCGACGGGTTCATATGTTTCCGAAACCGGTACGGGCGTGGCGAATTCGTCGCAGGGTTCCGGCGAAGCGGCGGCGCAGACCGGTTCCGGCTCCAGTGACCAGATGCTGTCGCAGATGCTGCCCATGTTGATGAGCATGATGGAGCTGGGGCAGAACGGGCTGTCGCAGACCGAGGAGATCTCCGACGACTATTACGACGACTATTACGACGACTACGGACTCGGTGATTACAGCGTCCCGTCGTACGGTAGTCCCACCGGCGGTACCCCGTCGATGCCGAGCGGGGGAATACCGAGCGAGTCGGAGGTACAGACGTTGTCGGGGTCGACCGTCATGCCGCTGACGCCTGCCGTGGGCAGCGGTCTCGGTTCGGCGCCGCGGGTCCCCGGAGCGGAGGGCGCCTCCGGCGGCTCGGGCAGTTCCTACGGGCGTGGGGGAGCGCCGATGATGCCGATGATGCCGATGGGGGGAATGGGCGCACCAGGGGCGGCGGGCGCGGGCGGTGGTGGCGACGAGCGCAACCGCATCGTGGCCTGGCACCCCGATCGCTTGATGTATGTCGACGACACTCCACACACCGAACCCGTTATCGGGGAACGGCCCACCATCGCGCCGACGGTCACTCAACCGACCCCGGCCCCGGCCAATCAGGCCCCGACCCGCACCGGAGGCAACGCATGAGTATTCATCCCGATGTGCAGGCCGCGCTCGACGCGGCCCGAGAACTGCGGCACCGCATCGCCGATATGCGCGAGCGTATCGACGAGGTGCGCGCCCGGCGTCCGTCGCCGAGCGGCACGGTGATCCCGGAGGTCGATGCCATGGGCCGCTTGACGAGTCTGTATCTCGCTCCCGGAACCGCGGATCGGTTCAGTTGCGACGAACTGGTCGCCGAGATCATGGCCGCGATCCGCGAGAGCACCCAGGATGCGGCCCGCCAGTACCAGGTGATCATGGAGACGGTGATCACAGACAACGCCGCCGAGATCGCCGGCGAGGACGATCGGGAACCGGCCGGGGTCGGAGACCCGGCGCGATGACCGGTGCGGAGCAGGCGGAACTCGAGGAAACGGTATCCGCCGCCGACGCCATCGGCTGGCTGCACGAGGAAGGACTGGCCCGGCTCGCGGCGTTGGGCGGCGATTCGGGTCACCCCACCGTCGCCTTCGCGGTGGACGTGGCGACCGGGATCATCACGAAATACCCGGCCGCCAACGGTGGGATCGGTGCGGACTCGAGCACTGTCGGCGCCGACGATCTGCCCGGACCGCTGGAAACCGCCCGCCGTCTGGTGATCGTGGGAATCACCAGCAACGAACAGTTACTCGTGGTGGACCTGGCCGGATCCTTGATGATCGGTATCAACGGTGACCGTCCCGAACTGGCCGCACGGTCGTGGGTATGTCAATTGCTGCTCAATCCCGAAGTCACGATCACGACCAACAGCTCGGAGGTCGCGCTCGGCGGCGGCTCGCGCTGCCGCAAGAGTTTCATCCCCGGCGGTGGTGGTTCGATCGTAAGCGTGGACGACGGGCGGCCCCCCGTCACCACCGTGTCGATGAATTCCGAGGTGGAAGGTGCCGATTACCTGGAGTTGCTGGGTGACGGCACCGGCGAGATGTACCTGGGTGCCCGGGTCTGGCAGCTGCGGATGGTGCTGACCATTGCCGACGCACCGTGGTCGGTGCTTTCCGAAACCCTGGCCGAATCCGCCTAGACAGCAAGGAGATAGGTATGACCGACGACTACGATGACTACGCAATCGACGGTTTCGACGATACGCCGGAAGTGAAACCTGCTGCCGCCCCGCAGATCCATGAGGTATTCAACCCCGACCATACCGTCGGCGTCGCCTGCGGCCGGGACGGCGAAGTGGTGGGTATGCATATCACCGATGACGCCAAGGACAACGGCGAAGCCTGGCTGAGCGCCGAAATCCTGAAAATCGCCGGGCTCGCACACGCGAAATCACGACTGGGCCTGCGTCGTGAGATGGAGGCGAACGGGGCGCGTTCCTACACCGTCGACTCGTTCGGGCTGCCCACCGAAGCCGCGTATCAAGCGATGGAAGACGAAGCCTTCGGCCTACGGCCCGCATAAGCCGTACCGGCGGGACCGGACGGCCGAGAGAGGACACGACCATGGTGAAAATCCTTTCGCTCGACGATTTGACGGCGATCGTGGGTGATGCCGCAGGTGCGCTGACGGTGATGACCGATTGTGTCGGCACGACTGTGGATTCCTGGGCAACCGGGTCCAAATCCGAATGCGAGCTGGATCAGGCCACGCTCGATACGCTCGATGTGATCCGCGATATCTTCGGTGCGAGGCTGACGGAAGTACTCGAACAGACCGGTATCACTGTGCAAGCTGCTGATCTCGGCAAGACGGTACTGCGCGATGCCGATATCGACGGCGGCGCGGCCGTGCAATCTGCCGAGGTCTGACCGGCCAGATGGCACCGGAGCAATCGAGTCCGCACTGGGACCGGATCGTCGGCGACAACTGGCCGCAGATACCGCCGTCGGCCTGGCACGGACTGGAGAGCGCCGCGCGGGAAGGCGCGGCGGCGCTGAACCTTTCCGATGTGGAACAGGCGCGGCGCGCCTTCGAGGAAACGGTTCAGCAGTCGGCCGGCCTGGAATACATCCGGATGGCACTGGTTGCTCTGGAGAACAATCCGCGGGCCTTCGCGGCGGCGTTGACGGCCGCAGCCGATACCTTCGGCACGCTCGGCGATATCGTACGGCGCGCCCGGAATCAGATCCTCGATGTGGTCGACGACGCGGGGGAGCGGATCGAAGCGGCCACTCGCGGCGACAACAACGACGACGGTGAAGTAGACGACGAAGCCGAGGCCGAGACGGACCGGCAGACGACCGAGGCGATACTCACCGAAGCACGGGGCGAAGTCGAAGATATCATCGCCGCGGCCCTGCGTTCGCTGGGGCCGCAAGGCCTGCCGCGATTGGACGATATCGCCGAGGCGCTGGGCCAACCCGACCCGTGGCGCAGTGGTGCGGGGCCCGGACAGGCTCCCCGCACACGCGGCGCCGGGGCTCCCGGCGACAACGGTCACCACTGGGAGCCTGGCTCCGGTTTCGATCCCGGTACCTGGCACCGGAATCCCGGCCTTACCGGTTTGGTGCCGCCCGACGCGGGGTTCGGACAGGTGCTGATCGATTTCGTCTGGGACCTGCTGACCCCGAACCCGGTGCCGGCGGACCTGACGCAGCCGCCCCCCGGTGGCGAGGTGGCGGGTGGGCCGGACACGCCCACCGGAGTACCGGCGCCGGCGGTCCCCGGCCAGGGTGGCGCCGGGCAAGATCAGGCTCTCGGGGGTGCACCGCCGTCCGTGCAAGGGGGGGCCACACCGACCTCCGATGCCGACACCGGCACGGTCGGCGGACCTGCTGATGAGACGCCGGCTACCAGCGAGAGCGAAAAAGGCGGGCATACCGCGGAATTGCCCGACGAGGCCGAAGCCGCGGCTGCACAGGAGGGTCCCGCGAGTGATTCCGGAGCCCGGACGGTTTCGGAGGACCCGGACATTTCGCTGGACGAGGCGCGGACCGAAGCATCCGCCGGCGAAACCATGGGCATGGCGCCCGGCATGCTCGCGGCCGGGCTACCGGCGGGAGCGGCGGGTCCGGTGAGTGCGGCGGGTTTGGAGCAGACGGTGACCAGGAACGCCGCTCCGGCCGGCGGCACGAACTCGGCCGGGTCGGCAGCCGGTTCGACAGCGGTGTCCAACGCGCCGGCGTCCCGTGGTGCCGGTGGGCCGATAGAGGCGCATCGGGGGCCCGGCGCGACCGGGAAGACGATCACCACGGCGAACACTCCCGGTGTGGTCGCGCCGGGCGCCAAGGGGCCGGGCGCGCTGCCGGACAGCGAGCTGGGCGGGGACAAGCGTCGTGGTGCGGGCGAAGTCGTACAGGACGCGGTCGGCGCGGCCATGGTCGCCTCGGCCGCGCCGGCGTTCGTCGTCGGGGAACGGGTCGACGGAGATCTCGTCCTGGCCCGGACCCTGCTCGGCGGCATCCGGGCCGCCGCCGACCCGTGGGTGGTGGGCGTGGACTGGGCGGTGGCCGTGCTGCGGCATCCGGGCGGAGTGAGCGCGTTCGTCACCTCGAACGAGGGTCGGGGGTGGCTGCCGGCGCGGTTGTATCTGCCGGCGGAGCTGTCGCTGCCGTGGCTGTGGACGGTGGCCGAGGAGTCGGGTTGGGAAGGTATCGCGGATCCGGCGCGCGTTCTGGTGGAGTTCGCGATGGCCTGGGGTGCGAAGTCGGGGTCCAAACTGTCCGCGCTGGCGTCCTCCCAGCCGATCGATCCGGTGCTCGGCGCACAGCTCGTAACAGTCGCACTGGCCGGTTCGGTGGGTCCCTCGGATGCCATGGATCTGCGGAAGCCGGCGCCGGGGATGCTGGATCGCCTGGGACTCACCGCAACTGCGCGTCTGCTCGACCGGGCGACTTCGGTCCCGGACCACGGTGTGGCGCTGCGATGTCTGGAGCTGGCAGTCGATGCGCATATCCGGGTCGAACGCGCGGGTATCCGGACGATCGACGCTATGGGTGCCCCCGAGATCAGGCTCCGGATTCTGCGGGCCCTGCGGGACGGCCGTGAGTTCGCCGCCGGCTGGTGGGAGGAGATGCAGGACGCAGACGATCTGATAGCGGCGACCGTGCTCGGGCATCGTGCCGGTACCAGCCGGATCGCGCTCGGCGATCTACGGCCCGCTGCCACGGATTTCGAGCCGGATTCGGAATTGTCGGTGCTGCGTGCACTGACCTTCCAACGGCGGTGCAACGAACTGGTACTGCTGCTCGCCGAGGACCGGACGCGGCAGACCCTGCGGGACGCCGTCTACGCACATTCGCAAATATTGACGCACCCTCATTTCGCGAGGCCTGCGGCGGATGCGCCGGCGCCCCGGCAGAGCGCGGTATCCACTGGCCCTGCCCGGTGACCCGGTACCGCGTGTCATCTCGCCCACTTCCCAATAATGGGAAGGATCGACAATTGGTGGGTCGGTGGTGGAAAGGATTGATCGGGCATGCCGGAGCGGCTGGATATCGACCCTGAGTTACTGCGCCAGCTGGCACTGCAGCACGATCGGGTCGCGGCCGAGACACGGGAATGGGCGCAGCCACCCTCCGATTGGCTGGCCAATTTCGAACCCACCTACGGCAAGATCGCCAACCCGGTGAAAGAGGCGCTGGAACGCTATTACACGGCCCGGCTGCGGGCGGGTGAAGCGCTCGCCCGGGAACACGAGGAAACCGCTCGCTCACTGCGCGAATCCGCGGACACCTACGAACGGACCGATGCCGCGGGCGCGTCGGTGCTCGAGAATCCGGACGGCGACAACCGTCGAACGGACACGATGTTCGGCAGCCCGACACCACTGGTGACCGGCCCGGCCGGAAATACCAACGGAAGCCCCGTACCGGTCGGCTCGGCCACACCGAACGGGTCCGGTGTGGTGCCCGGTGGTACCACGCCGCCCGGTGGTACCACGCCGCCCAGTGCGATCGACCAGCAAGGCGCCGGCACGCCGGCGGCGGGTGCCGGTGCCGCGACGCCCGGCGTCACGTCCGCACCAGGGGCTGTGCCCTCCGGCGAGAACACGACCGCTGCCGGCGCGTCTCCTGCTGCCGCCGGCGCCGGGACGGGGACGGGTCCCGCCGGCACCAGCGGCACGGTGCCACCGGGACCGATGGTCGGCACCGGGATGCCGGTCGGCGCTGGTTCCGGCGGCGAGGACCGCGGCTCCACCGCGCCGCCGTCCGGCGCGACAGCGGAGGGAACCGGGGTTCCCCCGATTGTCCCGACCCCGTTCAATTCGGCGGTGTCGGCCGCCAAGGACCGGGAGGCCGAGCCCAACTACATCGTGGGCGACGCTGTGCACGAGGACCTGGTACTCGCCCGGACCCTGCTCGGCGCGGTGCTGGCGGCAACCGACTCTCAGGTCGGCATGACATGGGCGGTGGCGGTGCTGCGCGGTCCGGCGGGTGCCGGGATGTTCATCACCTCCAACGAGGGACGCGGCTGGCTACCGGCCGGGCTGTTCCTCCCGCGCCAGGTCTCCACACCGTGGCTGTGGGACGAGTTGCTCGGTGCCGACGGGGACGAAGCCGCCCCGTGGGAGGGGGTCGCCGACCCCGCCCGAGTCCTGGCCGAATTCGGCCGGGCCTGGGGTGCGAAGGCCAATGCCTCCCTGTCCGCACTCGTTTCCTCGGGGCCGATCGACCCCGGTCTGCGCGGTCGGCTCGGTGACGTGGCCATGGAGGGACTCGTAGGTCCTTCCGACGACGTGAACTTGCGGGTGCTCACGCCCGATACCGCCGATCGGCTGGGGATCACCGGGTCGGCTCCGGCACTCGAATCGGTAGCGGCCGTGACGGACGCGGATGTGCGTGCCCGCTGCGTCGCGCTGGCGGTGGACGCCCACGCCCAGGTCGGTCGTGTGGCGATACCGGGGTACCGGGATGCCTTCGGGACCCGTGCGCTCCGGGACCGGATACTGGCCAAGATCGAACGGGGCGAGGAGGTCCCGGAATCCTGGTGGGACGAACTCCGGGACGCCGACGATCTGCTGGCGGCAACCATGGTCTCGCAGCGCGTAGATGTGGGCCGGGTCGATATCGGCGCCATCCGGGTGGATGACGAGGTCGCTGCATTGCGTGCGCTGGTCTGGGAACGGCGCTGCAACGAGCTGGTGGCCTTGTTGAACCAGGAACCGGATCGCCAGGTGCTCCGTGACGCCGTATACGCGCACAGCCAGATTCTCGAGCATCCCGGCTTCGTGGTACAGCCGGCCGCTGTGGACACCGGTGCCGGTGCGGACACCGCGGCGGAGCGTCGCACCGGTGCGACCGGCCCGTCGGTCAGCGCCCCCTCGACCGGTGCGGTGAGTGCCCCGGATACCGGCTCCGGTCCGCCGGCGGGTGCCGTTCCGCCGCCCGTCGCGCCACCGCCGGAAACTCGGCAAACTCCCTGAGCCCGAACCGGTTACCGACGCTGTGCGCTGTACAGGAAAGCGCTGAACTCATCGACGTGGACCGACGGCGGTCGGCGTACTCATCGCTGCCTGTGAAATAGCCGGGCACGTGTAGGCTCGCCGAGCTGTGTACGGACCGCCGTGGCCTGTACAGCCGGTGACGGATTCGGCAGCCCGGCCCGAGCGTGACAGGACGTGGTCGGGCCGAATTGCCGTCTGTAGCGCCCGTTCATCTGACGACTCGGTGCCCCTGCCGGTCGGGGAACTTCGAGTGCGCACCTGTCAGGACATGAAGCGCTCGAGGCCGTTCGAATCCGGCATCGCGATCGCCCGCCCGCGGGGCACCCCCGATCGGGGTCAGACTTGTTTGCTGGGAGGTGTCGGGCCGAAGGGAATATCGGTCTGCGGTGCTCCCGGCGGCGTGTTCCCGTTCGGTGGTGCGGTCTCGCCGGGGGTGGGCGATGCGCCCTGCGGAGCGGTGGGGTCGATGGGCGTGGGACCTGGAGACGGGGCCGGCTCTCCGGCCGGGGCCTCGCCCTCGCCGTCCTTCTCTTCGTCTTTGTCCTTCTGACCCAGCAGCTCGGGCAGCATCGGCATCAATGCCATGGGCAGCATCGCCAGCATCGGCAGCATGGACCCGATACCACCCATGGCATTACCCATGGCCGCGCCCGCCGCGCCTGCCGCGCCGCCTCCGCCGGACCCGCCCGCGCCGGAACCACCGCCGGCCGCGTCGACGTTTGTGTCCTGCGCGGCTTGGACCTTGTCGTGGACGGCTTTTACCGCAGCCGCGATATGGTCGAAAATCGCAGCTTGCTGGGCGGCGTTGAGCTTCTTGCCGCGGACCGATCGCAGCGCCGCGTTGAGATCGGCTTCGATGTGCTGGATGGCGAAGAGCGTCTGCGCCTGCTCGGCGGCCACCCGTTGCGATGTGCCGCCGACCTGGCTGTCCATATCGACCATGGTGTCCTGCCGGACACCGGCGGACATCACCTGCTGTTGATATTGTTCGACGGCTTTTCCGGACGCCGGCAGGTACGCGGCCTGGATCTTGTCCGGGGTTTTGCCGTTTGCGGGTGGCGGTGGCGGATCGGTTCGCCCGGCGCCGAGGATATCCACCGATTTCTGCATCGCCAGCTCTGCGTCCCCGATGAAAACGTTGACATCCGGCTCGTCGGGGAGCCGCACCAGTCGTATTCGATAGAACGGTTTCGAATCCCCGGGCGCGGAAATGGCCTGTAGCCCGCCGGATGGCCCCGCGAGGGTGCTGGAACCGGTGGCGGTCTCGTCCGTTGCCTCGGCGGTCGTCTCCGCGGTTTCGCCGGTGGTCTCGCCCTTGGCGGCCAAGGCTCGGTTACCTTCGAGGGCGGTTGTGGTCCCGGGCTCCACCGAGCCGGACGTGGTCGAGAATCGCCGACCCGTGGGGTTGGTGCCCCCGGGCTCGGATTCCACGGTGGTATCGGGGGTTTCGAGATCCGCGTCCGTCGTTGCTGTATCCATCCGGTGCCGTCGCCCTCCCGTGCTGTCTCTTTCATTGTCTTGTCTTCCTGGGGATGGGAATAGGACAACCGTCGTTCACGCGGGTGTTGTCGCATAGTCGAAACATATGAAGAGGGCATAATTGCCGAGAAGTTGCCCGGGGTGCCGGGGCAGGGAGGTAAGTCGGTGCGATGGGCGAGGGTGAGCTGATCGTATGCCGGCACTGACCGACGATGTGCACGGCGTACTGCGGGAGTTGCTCGGGCTGTACGGGGCCGGGCAGCCGGCCGACCGTGTCTCGGCTGCCTTGGCGCAGAGTGCGGCCGCCGATCTGAGCCGGCTTTCCGGTATCGGGGCCCAGGGGTACGGGGACAAACTGGGCATCCATCGAACCGTTCTCGAAACCCAGCACGGCCGAGACGGGATCGTGGGCAAAACGGTCACCGAATCGGGGACCGGCACGCTGAACGGTCGCGGGGTGTTGACGACGCAGATCTCCGACCTGCAGGCACGTCTGCAGGCCATCACCGCTGTCGGTGATACCAGATTCAGCGGTCCGGCGCTGCTCGATTCGGCCCAACAGACCATCGCCAACGCGACCAGGCAGGTGAATGCCGATATCGACGCGGCACGTAGACAGGCGGCACAGATCATGCCGCCGGTGGCTCTCGCCGGGCACACGCGCACCGCGTCCGCGCCCCCTCCGAAAAGGCGGCGCCGCCGGCGACCCCGGATGGTGTCGTCCCAGCACGTCACGAACCAGCCGGCACGCCGCGGAATCCGTCGGAACTGGGACAAGTCGAAAGGTGGCCGGGCGGCGCAGGCCGCCGACGGTGCCCTCGGCCTGCCCTACATCTGGGGTGGCGGGGGTGCGGGTGGTCCCAGCGGCGGCGGATTCGACTGTTCCGGGTTGACCCAGTACGCCATCGCGCAGGCCACCGATGGTGAAGTGGTACTGCCGCGGACCACCTATGAACAGATCTACGCGGGTGAGCGTATCGATCCGCGTGATGTGCGGGCAGGCGATCTGGTGTTTCCCGCCGGATCGTTCAGCGCCCGCGGACCCGAACACGTGCAGTTGGCCGCGGGTAACGGGATGGTGATCGAAGCACCGTATTCGGGTGCCACGGTAACCTATTCGGCCATGCCCCCCGATGCTGTGGTGATCAGGGTCGTCTGAGTAGGATTCTCGACCTTGGCTATCGAGCTTCCCCATGAAGTCGTGGTGTTCCTGAACTTCATCGGTGTGCCCTATCCGGACATCGATGAGGACCAGGTGCGCGAGCTGGCCGGACATGTTCGCACCTTCGCGGACGAAGTGTCGGGAACCCACGAATCGGCCACGGGAACGATCGCCGATATGGGTGCGGTCTACCAGGGGCAGTCGTATCGCGCGCTGGTGGCCTCGTGGGCGCAGTTGAGTTCCACCCATATGGAGCGGCTCGACGAGCTGTGTAAGGGAGTCGCCACCGCCCTGGAGATCACCGCGGATGTCATCGCCGCGGTGAAAGTGGCTGTGCTTGCCGAGCTCGCGCTGCTCGCCGCGGCGTACACCGCGGCCATGGCCGCCACCGTGGCGACGTCCGGGGCCTCTGTCGCGTTGAGCCAGAGTCTGGCCCTGGCGGCCCGGCGGCTGGTCCGGGCCATGGAGGAGATGCTTGTCGCCTATATCCTGGCGGAGGTACTGAGCAAGGCGATCGAACCGCTGGAAGAGGCGGTATCGGACATGATCAAAGGCGCGGTGTACGGAGCGACTGCGGATCTGCTGGGAGTGGACCCCGGGGCCAAAGATGTAGTACTCGTCGATCCGGACGAGCTGCGGCGGTACGCCCAGGTACTCGACGATCACGCCGACGACATCATGAAGCACGCGGCCGAGTTCGGCGAGAAGGTCGCGGCGCTGGATTTCAGTACACCGGCCGGTCTTCCGGATATCTCCGCGCCTCCCGTCGGCGGCCGAAACGATCCCATCGGGCCGGATACGACCAGCCTGCCCAACAGGGTGCCGGAGGCGGACTCCCCGGCGAACACACCCGCTCAGCGGAACTGGATACCAGGTTCCCCCCGCGGCGCGGATTCTCCGGCGGAGAGCATCACCTCGAATCCGTCCGAGGGTGTGCCGGGATCGGCTGCGCCGGATCGAACAGGAACGGCTGCCGGGCAACCGGCGGCACCCGGTGGCGCACCGGCGGCCGGGAACGGGCCGGTATCGGCGCCCGTCCCGGTCGGCGCCGGTTCGGCCACGGCGGCGGACAACCCAGCGTCGACGGCTACGCAACCGCAGATGGCGCCCGGTATTCGTGCCGAATCGGAGCCGGCGCGGGAGTCGGCTCCCGCATCGACCGAACATGCGGCCACACCGGGCGATACAGAGCCGAACGGTCGTTCCGCGGCGAGTGCGGGGTCGACTGCTGTCAACGATGCCGCTATCGTGCCGGATGCCCATACCCCGGCGTCCCCGGGCGGGCTCGCTCCGGCCGGTCAGGGGCGGGATCAGCAGAATCCGTGGAACCGGCCGGCTGCGCAGGCTGCCGGCCCCGCGAATCGCCTGGGAAACCCGGGGCCTGCGAGGAAATCCTCCGCCGGCGCCGCACCCAACCGGCCCGGCGTTCCGGGCAAGGCGAGTCCTTGGGGCCGACCGGCAACCGAACCGGTCGCGACGCCGACCCCCTGGACCAAACCGGGTGTGCCTGCGGGGAAGCCCGTTCCGGAGTCGCCCGCGGCGGTGGGGGGGGCCGGGGGCGCCCCGCCCCCAAACGGGGGGGGTTGACGGAGAACGTGGGAGTGCGCCGAAGTTTTGGGGGGGGTGAGATAACGCGGGGTAGGGTGTGCGGGGTGG
>NZ_JARWOV010000344.1 GCF_029868855.1 Nocardia carnea
CCCCCGGCCCCGCGCCCGGCCCGGGCCGCCGCCCCCCGCCCCCCCCCCGCCCCCCCGCCCGCCGCCCCGCCCCCCGCCGCCCCCCCCCGCCCCGGCCGCGCGCCCCCCCCCCCCCCCCCCGCCGCCCCCCCCCCCCCCCCCCCCCCGGCCCCCCCCCCGGGGGGCGCCCCCCCCCCGTCTGCCGTTCCGGTCAGGAAATATCGAAGGCGCGGGCGCGCAGCGAGCGCTCGATTCCCGCCTTGCCCTCGCTCACCAGCCGCCGCAGGGCGGGCGGATGATCGGCGGCGAGGAATTCGTCGGCGCGGGCCACCGCTTCCTCGCTGATCGCCCAGGACGGGTACAGCCCGATCACCACGGTCTGTGCGACTTCGCTGGACCGGCGCTCCCACACCGCGGGAATCTCTGCGAAATACCTCTCCACAAACGGCTGTAGCAGGGTGTCCTGCCCGGCCGGGGCGAACCCGTTGACGATGGAGCGCGCGGTGATATTGGGTACCGAATCGTCTTCCATCACCGTGGCCCAGGCCGACGTCTTCACCTCGGCGATCGGGCGGGCCGTGGCCGCGGTGGCGGCCTGCCGGCGGCCGGCGGCGGTTTCGTCGTTGCGCAACTCCGCGTCGATGGCCGGGGTGGTTTCCGCACTGTCGGTGTCGATCTCTCCGGCCGCGGCCAGCGCGGTGAGCAGCCGCCAGCGCAGGTCGGTATCGACCGTGAGTCCGGGCAAACCCACCCCGGCCGGGTCGCCGTCGAGCAGTTCGCGCAGGACCTCGGTATGCCAGGCAGACAGCTTTGCACCGGTCAGCGCGTTGACGAACGCCAGCTGATGGTCCGATCCGGCGGCGGCTTCCCGGGCCAGTTCCAGCAGGCGATTCGCGTAATCCTGCCAGCCGGTGGTGTCGGCCCATTCCGGATCGGCGTAACTGCGCAGCGCGGTATTGGCCTGCATGAGCAGTCGCTGCACCACGCCGATCTCGGATTCCGCACCGATCCCGCGCTGCACCAGGGCTACGAAATCGCGAGCCCGGAACTCGGCCTGCCGGGTCATCTCCCAGGCCGCCGACCAGGCCAGGGTACGGGGCAGCGGTTCGGCGATATCGGCGATGTGGTTGATCAGGACGTCGAGGGAATCGGGGTCCAGGCGAACCGAGCAGTAGGTGAGGTCGTCGTCGTTGATCAGCACGAACTTGCCACGCGGTACGCCGACGAGTTCGGGGATATCGGTGCGCTCGGTGGCGGCGAGATCGAGTTCGACCCGCTTCGTGCGGACCAGTTTGCCCTCTTGATCGTCGTAGATACCGATGGCCAGCCGATGCACTCGCTGCTCACCGGCTCCGGGCGCGGCGCCCTCCTGGATCAAGGCGAACGAGGTGAACTTGCCGTCGGCGTCGACCTCGAAATCGGGCCGCAGGATGTTGAGCCCGGTGGTCTTGAGCCACTGGGCGCCCCAATCGGACAGATCGCGGCCGGAGGACTTCTCGAGGGCAGCCAGCAGATCGTCGAAGGTGGCGTTGCCGTAGGCGTGGTCGGCGAAATAGGAGCGCAGGCCGGCCAGGAACGGTTCCAGCCCTACATAGGCCACCAGCTGTTTGAGCACGCTGGCGCCCTTGGCGTAGGTGATGCCGTCGAAGTTGACCTCGACCGCGGCCAGATCCGGGATATCGGCGGCGATCGGGTGGGTCGAGGGCAGCTGATCCTGCCGGTAAGCCCACGATTTCTCGACATTGGCGAAGGTGGTCCAGGCGCTGGTGTACTCGGTGGCCTCGGCCTGGCACAGCACGGAGGCGAAGGTCGCGAACGATTCGTTCAGCCACAGATCGTCCCACCACTTCATGGTGACCAGATCGCCGAACCACATATGCGCCATCTCGTGCAGTACGGTCTCGGCGCGCCGCTCATAGGAGGCCCGGGTGACCTTGGACCGGAAGACGTAATCCTCGAGGAACGTGACCGCACCGGCGTTCTCCATCGCGCCGGCATTGAACTCCGGAACGAACAGCTGGTCGTATTTTCCGAAGGCGTACGGGATGCCGAAGTTCTTGTGATAGAAGCCGAAGCCCTGTTTGGTCTCGGCGAACAGCCGGTCGGCGTCCATGAATTCGGCGAGCGAGGCGCGGCAGTAGATACCGAGCGGGATGCTGCCGTGGTCGTCGGTGTAGGTATCGGTCCATTCGGCGTAGGGACCGGCGATGAGCGCGACCAGGTAGGTGCTCATGAGCGGCGTCGTGGCGAACCGGTGCCGGCCACCGTCGGAGCTGCCGGCACCGTTGGAGATGACTTTCCAGTCGCTCGGCGCGGTGACCTCGATATCGAAGGTGGCCTTGAGATCGGGCTGGTCGAAGCAGGCGAACATCCGCTTGGCGTCGGCGGTCTCGAACTGGGAGTACAGGTAGACCGCGTCGTCGGCGGGGTCGACGAACCGGTGCAGTCCCTCACCGGTGTGCGAGTACTCGCAGTCGGCCTCGACCACGAGTTCGTTGCGTTCGGCCAGGTCGGGCAGGGTGATACCGGTGGACTCGTCGTAGTCGGCGATATCGAGCGGTTTGCCGTTGAGCACCGCCGACCGGATACGGCGGGCGACGATATCGATGAAGGTCCGTGAACCCGGTTTCGCGGTGAAGGTGACCGTACTGCGCGAGAAGAACGTCTGTTCGCCCGGCTTCCCCGCGCTGTGTCCATCGGGGAGGAGCGAGGGCCCTCCGTGGTTACGCTCCGCTACCGCCTCCGGGCCTGACTCGCTCATCCCGCCGGTCAGATCCAGGTCGATTCGATAGTTCTCGACCGAGACGACGCCGGCGCGTTCGATCGCCTGTTCGCGGGTGAGGTTCGGTGCGGACATCGGGCTCCTTCGATTACACAGAGGTGCGGGCACGAGCGCTGTCCACAATGCCACGTCGGTAAGGTTTGCTTGCAGTGAAGTCGATCGACTCCACTCCAGTCGAGGACCAGAGGATCGGAGCCGCAACGTGAAGCATGTGCACGCCGGAAAGGTGCGCGACCTGTACACCGACGGTGACACGCTGCTGCTGGTTGCCTCGGACCGGGTCTCGGTGTACGACGTTTCGCTGCCCACACCGATCCCGGACAAGGGTGCGCTGCTGACGCAGCTGTCGAACTGGTGGTTCGATTTCTTCGCCGATATCCCCAATCATCTACTGTCCACCACCGATGTGCCCGCGGAATTCGCCGGCCGGGCGGTACGGGTGAAGCCGTTGAAGATGGTGCTGGTGGAATGCGTGGCGCGCGGGTACCTGGTCGGGTCGGGGTGGAAGGAATACCAGCGCAGCGGTTCGGTGTGCGGGGTGACACTCCCGGCGGGGCTGCGCGAAGGTGACCGGCTGCCCGAGCCGATCTTCACGCCGACCACGAAGGTATCCGACACCGGCCACGACGAGCCGATGACCTTCGACCAGGTGGTCGACCAGGAAGGCCGCGAAATCGCCGAGCAGTTGCGCGATCGCACCCTCGACCTGTACTCCCGGGGCGCGGCGCACGCCGCCGAACGCGGTGTGATCATTGCCGACACCAAGGTCGAATTCGGCTGGGACGGTGATGTGCTCACCCTCGGCGACGAACTGCTGACTTCCGATTCCTCCCGGTTCTGGCCGGCCGGGGAATGGGAGCCCGGCCGGTCGCAGCCTTCGTTCGACAAGCAGTTCGTCCGCGATTGGGCCACCTCCACCGGCTGGGACAAGGAACCGCCCGGCCCGGAGATCCCGGCCGATATCGTCGCCGCCACCCGGGAAAAGTACGTCCAGGCCTATGAGTTGATCACCGGCCGTACCTGGTGATATGCCCGTGGCCGGTCGGCCACCGAATCGGGCGCAGCGACAGCCGGATGAGCACGACTCGTTCGGCGCGGGGCCGACGTGATCAGAGGGCGATGGACGTGTCCGCGATCCGGTCGGGGGGGCCCGGCGGGGCCGCGGGGGTCAGGTGCATTTTACGCGGGCCCCCCAGCCACCCCGTCACCAAAAAAACCCCCC
>NZ_JARWOV010000345.1 GCF_029868855.1 Nocardia carnea
TGGGGGGGGTGTGTTTCCATAATCGGTTTTTTTTTGTGGGGGGGGGGGGGGGGGTTTTAATACCCCGTGCGGGGGGGGGGGCGGGGGGGGGGCTTTTGGTTTTTGGGGTTATTCCTGCGGTTGGTGGTGCCCATGGCGGCCCCACCCCCCCCCGCGCGCGGGCCCCCCCCCCGCCCGCTCGGGTTGGGGCGCCCCCCGGGGGGGGGGGGGCGCCCCTGCCGGCCCCCCCACGGTTCGCGCACCGCGTCGTCGATCACCCGCAGCAGCGTCCAGACCACCCGATCGTGCGCCCACGGATCCGTATGCGCGCCGATGCCGGTGGCCTCGGCCAGTACCTCCTCGACCAGCGCGGCCGGGGCGGGGAAGCGAATATTGGCCGCGATGCCGTCGCCGGTACCGGGCGCGGCGCCGAGCACACCCGAGAGTTGTTGCGCCAGCCAGCGCTCCACACCCTTGGCAGGTACTGCGACCACTTCGGTGGCGAACGGATCGGGCAGCGGTTCGGCGAGCACCGCCGCGAGCGCACCGGCGAGTGCGTCCGCGCGTTCGGCACGGTGGATGTGCAGCGCCATCTCCGCCCTTCCGCTCGGTCCGGTCACCGGTGTCCGCCGCATCCGCACAGCTCGGGCGGCTCTGTCGTCCACCCGTTTATACGCCCTGCCACCGACAGCACCGGGTCACCCCCCACGACGGCAGAGGACAACCCGCGGACAGGTGATCATCATCCGAATGTCCCTAGCGCTGAACGCTTCTACCCGATATTCAGTCGATCCGCACAGTGATTTAGCGCACATGAGTCACCGACACGCGGCCGGATGGCCGGGATCCGGCGGAGGCGCTGTGTCACAGTGCAACCCCGGGAGGAACGGGTTACCGCACGAAAGGCTGGTTCGCGTCGATGAAAGCGCTGGTTGTTCCCCTGATACCGAGAGACGGATTCACCGTCCGCCGCTCCGGGGACCGGTGGGAGCTGGTCAACTCCCGGCATTACGGGCGGACCGTCGTTCTGCATTCGTGGCCTCGTGACCAGCACACCGAGGCGTTCGAGCACTGCTATCGCCTCAACGGCCGCCCGGTGGCCGATCTGAAGGCCGCGGCCCGGGTGCACTAGCGGATCACCGAAAACGTGCGCGCCGAGCGCCGATGTGACAAGGTGTTTCCTCGTGCGTTACCCCCTGCTCACCGGTGCTGCGCCCCGCGTGGCCGCACCCGCCACCGTCCTGGCCGCCGCCGCGATCATGTTCGCCGGTGTGCCCGCCGGCCTGCCCGCGGCCGATGCCGTACCACTCGCGCACACCCAGGGTTGCGCGCACGGTTTCGACTGCGATCTCGCCGCCCGTATCGAAACCGTCAACTCGTATCTCGATTCGCGACCGGGTGTCACCGGCTATGTGATCCGTGATCGCAACACCGGGGCCGTCTACGCCAGCCCGCACGCCGAGGACATGGTGTGGACAGCGTCGACGATCAAACTCGCCATCGCGCAGGATCTGCTCAACCGGGCCCGCGTCGGCGCCATCGCCCTGCCGCCGGAGGATCGTGGGCTCATCGAGCAGATGCTGTCGACGTCCAACGACCAGGCCACCGATATCCTCTGGAACAAATACGCGGGCCTGGACCGGATGGCTTTCAACAACGCCTTCCGCGCCAACGGCATGACCAGCCTGGCCCCGCAGCCCTCACCCAATCCCGGGCCGCACTGGGCATTCCAGAAGTCCACCGCCGCCGACCTCGACCGGCTCATGTCCAGCGTCCTGGACCGGATGCATCCCGACGACCGCGGCTACCTGCTGGATCTCATGCGCCGTGTCGACTCGAATCAGCACTGGGGCGTGTGGGGCGCGGGTGCGGCGATGCGGCCCGGCCTGAAGAACGGCTGGTCCGACGAACAGGGCGGCTGGGTGGTGAACTCGGTCGGTTTCGCCGGTCCGGGCGAGCGCTACACCCTGGCGATCATGACCGCGATGAACGGTGAAGGCGGCTACCAGGAAGGCGCCGAAACCGATACCACCGTCGCCGAATACCTGCTGTCCGGCCGCTGAACCACCGCGACCGAACCCCCTTTCCCAAGCGCCCGGAACCGGCCTTCCCGTTCGACACGGGGCCGGCGCCGGGCGCTTCGGTGTCTCAGGCGAGACGCCGCAACCGCATCGGGGCGTCGTCCCGCGGGAACGGAATCGTGGTGAAACCCCAGGGCATACGGTAGTTCGCCGGGAAGCTCCACTCGTAATCGCGCACCAGGGCAGAGATGATCGTCTTCACCTCGAAGGTGCCGAAGTGCATACCGATGCACTTGTGCGAGCCGGCGCCGAACGGCATCCACGCGAGCCGGTGCGATTTATCCTCGCGCCGCTCGTCGGAGAACCGCAGCGGATCGAAAACCTCGGGGTCGGTCCACAATTCGGCGAGCAGATGGTTGACCTGATAGCCGAGGTCCACCGGGGTCCCGGCCGGGATGTAGTGCCCGCAGATCTCGGTATCGCGGACGGCGCGGCGCACCATACCGGGCACCGGCGGCATCAATCGCAAACTTTCCTTCACCACCAGGTCCAGGTTGCGCAAGGTATCCAGATCGGCGATCGACGGTGAATCGTTCCCCAGATCCAGCGCCAGTACCTCCTCGCGCACCTTCTGCTGCCAGTCCGGGTGTTTGCCGAGGTAATAGGCGACCGCGGTGGCGGTGGTGGTCGTGGTGTCGTGCGCGGCCATGATCAGGAAGATCATATGGTTCACCACGTCGTCGTCGCTGAACACCGAACCGTCCTCGGCGCGTGCGTGGCACAGGCCGGAGAAGAAATCCGGGGCATCGCTGCGCCGTTTCCGGGGCAGCATCCCGCGGAAGTACTCCTCGAGAACTTTGCGGCCGCGCAACCCGGCACGCCATTTGCCGCCGGGCACATTGTGGCGCACCAGTGCGAGCCCGGCGTGGGTGCAGGCCACGAAGGCGTCGGTGAGTTTCCGGCGCTCCTCGCCCACTTCGAGTGCCATGAAGGTTTCGCCGGCGATATCCAGTGCCAGCTCCTTGATGGCAGGAAACAGCTGTACCGTCCGGCTCGCCCCCGCCCCTTCGGGAACCCAGCGGCCGATTGCCGACCGGACGGCCGGTGTCAGTTCGGCCAGATGCGCTTCCAGGCGTTCCCGGGTGAATGCCTGCTGCATGATGCGCCGGTGGAACATATGCTCGTCGAATTCGAGCAGCAGCAGGCCGCGCCGGAAGAACGGGCCGATGAAATAGTCCCAGCCCTGCCCGAAATCGCGGCGGCGCCGGCCGACCACTTCGTCGACCGCCTCCGGCCCGGCGGCGAAGACCCGCTCCATCCCCATCGAACTGTTGAGGGTGACCGGACCGAACCTGCGGTACCGGTCCAGCATCTCGGCCGGACCCCAGCGCATGTAGTGGAGGGTGCGGCCCAGATAGGGCAGGCCACCGTCGCCACGTACAGGGACGGTATCGTTCGTGCTCGGCGGGGTGGCCAGGGTTCGCGGCCGCTCGGGGACCTGCAGCAGCAGCCGGTCGAGTACCTGACGCCGCGGTATTTCGATGAGCGCCGAATTCTCGGTATCGGTGCGCGCCCGCGATCCTCGCGTGGCGGCACGGTCGACGGTGACCATGGCGGAACCTCCTGAGAGATAGCACCCATCCTATTCTCTTTGTTGCAACAGGCTGGATGGTTTCGACCGAATCGGTACCCGCCGGCCTTCCCCGAGACCGCCGCGCGATCGCTATCGTGGTGAGTTGCCACACCACCACCATGAACAACGGCGTCGGACTGTGTCCTCGACGGGTACTGCTACTACCGTGTGCGTTGTCGGACATGATCATCACGGGCAGCACCGGCCCACCGCTGGCGAGGAGCGACCATGAGCACGCAACCTGTTGGGAACGACCGGCACCGCGTCGTGGTGATCGGATCCGGATTCGGCGGCCTGTTCGGGACCAAACACCTCAAGCGGGCCGATGTCGATGTCACCCTCATCTCCAAGAGCACGACCCACCTGTTCCAGCCCCTGCTCTACCAGGTGGCCACCGGAATCCTGTCCGTCGGCGAGATCGCGCCCGCGACCCGGCTGGTGCTCCGGAAACAGAAGAACGCCCGCGTACTACTGGGCGAGGTCACCGATATCGATCTGACGGAGCGCACCGTCACCTCGGTATTGCTCGGCGAGTCCACCGTGACCCCCTACGACAGCCTGATCGTCGCGACCGGCGCACAGCAGTCGTATTTCGGCAACGACCAGTTCGCCACCTTCGCCCCCGGTATGAAAACCATCGACGACGCCCTCGAACTCCGCGGCCGTATCCTCGGCTCCTTCGAACAGGCGGAGGTCGCGCGGACGCAGGAGGAACGCGACCGGCTGCTCACGTTCGTAGTGGTGGGCGCCGGCCCGACCGGGGTCGAACTGGCGGGACAGATCGCCGAACTGTCCGACCGCACACTCGAAGGCACATTCCACAACATCGATCCGCGGGACGCCCGGGTGATCCTGGTCGAAGGCGCGGGAGCCGTACTCGGCCCCATGGGCCCGAAACTGGGTGGAAAGGCGCAGCGCCGGCTCGAATCCATGGGTGTCGAGATCCAGCTGAACGCGCTGGTGACCGATGTCGACGCGCACGGTGTGACGGTGAAGGACAAGGACGGCACCACCCGGCGGATCGAATCGGCCTGCAAGGTGTGGTCCGCCGGCGTGCAGGCAAGCCCGCTGGGGAAGATGCTGGCCGACCGCTCCGCCGGTACCGAAGTGGACCGTGCGGGCCGGGTGGTGGTGGAACCGGACCTCACCATCAAAGGGCATCCCAACGTCTTCGTCGTCGGCGATCTGATGTCGGTTCCCGGTGTCCCAGGCCAGGCCCAGGGCGCGATCCAGGGCGCCACCTACGCCGCGAAGCAGATCAAGGCCGAGGTGGCGGGCAAACAGACCCCGCAGGACCGCAGGCAGTTCAAATACTTCAACAAGGGCAGTATGGCGACGATCTCGCGGTTCAGCGCGGTCTGCCAGGTGGGCAAACTGGAATTCGGCGGGTTCATCGCCTGGCTGGCCTGGCTGGCGCTGCACCTGTACTACCTCGTCGGCTACCGCAGCCGGATCATCACGATCATCCAGTGGTTCGTGACCTTCCTCGGCCGCGGCCGCGGCCAGATGGCGGCCACCGAACAGTGGATATTAGCGCGGCTCGCGCGGGAGGCGGTGTACGGCGACAGCGAAGAGGGCGAGGAAATCGTGCGCGGTGCGGCCGGACGGCGGCCACCGGGCTCTTCGCAGGCGAATCCCGTCGGCAACGGGGTCGCCACCCCGGCCGACAAACCGGGGGGCGATCGTAAGGTCGGCTGACCGGCCGACATCCCAGGCGCCGAGCCCTTCCGGAGCTAATATCGGGCAAACCGACAAATTCCGGAGAAAGGCGACCATGGGTAAGCACAGGGCTCCCGGTGTCACCCGGCGCGCTACCGGATCGGTCGTCGCGGCGGGCGCGGTCCCGCTCATCGCGACACTGATCGGCGCCGGTACAGCCAATGCCGAAACACTCCCCGCTCCACCCTCGCTCCCGGCACTCCCCGCTCTGCCCGCACTCCCGGCGGGCCTCCTGCCACCGGCTCCCACCCCGGCCCTGGACACCGCGGCAGCCCGAACCGCACCCGACCCGGCGCCGCCCACCGCACCCGACGCCCCGGCCCCCGCCGCGCCGGTCGCGAACCCTTTCCCCACGCCCGCCGGGTCGATACCCGCCCCCACGGCAGCAACCGTCCTCCCCGCGCCGGTCGCGGACCTTTTCACCACGCCGGCAGCCCCGGCCCCGGGCCCCATCGACGTGTCGGCCGACCCGGCGCCCGCCCCGCTGGCTGCCCCCGTTATCCCGGCACCCATGGCAAACCTTTTCGGCACGCCGGCGACCGCAGCGCCCCTGGACGCACCGGCCGCCCCAGCCCCCCTCGTCACGTCGGCCGTTCCGACGCCCGGTCCACTTGCCACATCCACGGATCCAGCAACCCGCCCGCTCGCCCCGGCGCCCACCTCGCCAGCGGCACCCGTTATCCGCACACCGATGGCAGATCTGTTCACCGGGCCTACCGATCCGGCATCCGGACCGGTCGCCCCCGGCGGCGCACCGGACCCGGTAACGGCGGCAACCGGCGCGGTGCAGGACGCCGTCCGGTCGGTGACCGATGCGATAGGCGCGGCCGCCGCACCGCTGACCCGGCAGGTCCCCGCGATCGCACCACCGGCCGCGCTCGCCGATCCGGGTATTCCGCCGCTGTCCGAACCTGCCTATCTCACGCCCCGAGGGTCGCTCCCTGCCGCTCGAACGACCGTCCCCGGGGCGCCGATCGACGCACCGCCGGGCACTCTGCGGATCGGCGACTTCGTCATCGCCGTACCGTTCGACGCCGGGCCGGTCAACCAGGGCGCCGAGCAGGCCGAGGACCAGGTGTCGACCTACCTCGATTCGATGGGTGTGGAGCCCGCACGGTCGGATCGGCTGGCCGCTCAGGCATTGGGTAATGCCGTCGTCGGCGCGGCCATCGCCAACGCCGTAGCCGCACCGGTCGCCATTCCCTTCGGAATGCTCGGCGCCGCATTGGGTTTCGTGGCGGGTATACCGTTTCTGCCAACCGGTCTCGTGGTCGGTCCCGTTCTCGGTGCCGCGGTCGGGTACAGCGTCGTCGCGGTACCCGCCATGATCGCCGGAGCCGCGCTCGGTGCGGCATACGGTGTAACCGACGGTTTCACCACCCCGCTGCTCGGCGCAGCCCAGCCGTGATACCGGTGTCCGGTCCATTCCTGCGGCCGGGCATCGGGCGGCCCGTGGACCCGAGCGGCCCACAACGGGCACCGAAAACTCGAAACAACGGACCGGCGTCCTGCGCCGGGCACTGTGCTCGTCCGTATCCGATCACCACCGGCACATCGCACCGTCCGATCGGCCGCAGGACCCGGCCGTGGTCGCATCCTCCCGGCACCGCAAATCAACCGCTATCTGCGTGTCGCGACGCTCCCGCTACCGGTTCGGGAGCGGATTGCCCAGCGGGCTGAACAGTACGATCCCATCCGGGAGGCGTTCCGGTCCGAATGTCGGGCAAACCGACAATTTCCCGGAGAAAGGCGACCATGGGTAAGCACAGAGCTACCGGTCCGGCTCGGCGGGCTGCGGGATCGGTGGTAGCGGCGGGCGCGGTTCCGCTCATCGCGACACTGATCGGCGCCGGTACGGCCAATGCCGAAGCACTCCCCGCTCCACCCGCGTCACCCCCGATTCCCGCTCTACCGGCGAATCCGCTCCAACCGGCATTCGCGGCACCCGATCCGGTCCGCGATCTCACCACCGCCGTCGACGAAGCAACCCGGGTGGCCGTACGGTCCGCCACCGATACATTCGGGATGGCGACGGCCCCGTTCCTCCCCGCTCCGGCACCCGCTTCGGTGGCCGAACCGGTCCCCACCCCGGCGACCAGGGCGGTGCCCCAACACGCCTACCTCGCTCCCCAGGGTGAACTGCACGCTCCGATGCCGGTGGCGCCGGTCGCGCCGATCGAGGCTCCACCCGGCAAGCTCCGGATCGGCAACGTGGTGATGGATGCCCCGCCGTTCGATGTCCGGGAGATCAATACCGGCGCCGCGCAGGCGGAAGCGCAGGTGGCGACGTTCTACGATTCGGTGGGCGTGGAACGCAGCCGGTCGGACCGGATGGCCGCGCAGACCGTGGGTTCCGCGGCCATCGGCGCCTCGGTCGCCAATACGCTGGCCTCTCCGATCGCGACCACCTCCGCGATGGTCGGCGCGGTCGCCGGGTTGATCTCCGGTATTCCGTTCCTGCCGATCGGCCTCGTCGTGGGCCCGGTACTCGGCGCGGCCATCGGCTACGCGGTGATCGCGGCACCCGCGATGGCGGTCGGAGCGGCGGTCGGTGGCGCGATCGGCGCGGCCGAGGGGTACACCGCGGCACCGTACGGCGCGCCACCTCAGTGATAGCCGGTGTCCGCCGGGATGCGCCCGACGGACACCCGAACGCCCCGCGTCGCGCATTCCCTCGAAAGGCCCGGCGCGAAAGCGCAGGCAACCGGCGGTCGATGGGCGGCCCCCGGGCGCCGCCCCCGCGCCCGGCGCGGGGGGGGGCGCGCCCCGCCCCGCGGGGCAGCGGCCCCGCGGG
>NZ_JARWOV010000346.1 GCF_029868855.1 Nocardia carnea
CCGGCCGGGGCAACGGCGATCTGCCCCATCTTATCGACTCGTCCAAGGCCATGGTCCACCGGCTCGAGCCCGCGCGGGCCGCGGCCTGTGCCTCCGCACTGGCCGCGCAGGAAGGTGAACGGCAGCGGATCGCCCGCGAACTGCACGACGAGATCGGGCAGAGTCTCACGGTGGCGTTGCTGTCGATGAAACGGGCCGCCGACCGCGCACCCACCGATGTGGTCGATGTCCTGCACGGCGCGCAGGAGACGGTGCGCGGCTGCCTGGACGAGGTCCGCGGGATCGCGCGGCGGTTGCGCCCCGATGTGCTCGACGATCTCGGCCTGTCCAGTGCGCTGAGTGCGTTGTGCAGTGAGTTCTCCTCCACCGCGGGACTCGGGGTGCATCGCGAGGTCGACCGGAATCTGCCGCGGCTGGCGCCGGATATCGAACTGGTCTGTTACCGGGTGGCCCAGGAGAGCCTGACCAATATCGCCCGCCACGCCGATGCGCGCCGGGTGGGGCTGAGCCTGCGCGTGGGCGGTGACGCGCTGATACTGCGGGTCACCGACGACGGCCGCGGTGGGGTGGCCGAAGACGGTGCCGGGATCCGCGGGATGCGCGAACGCGCACTGCTCGTGAACGCGACCTTGACCATCGATTCCCCACCCGGGCACGGCACCGAGGTCTGCCTGACCATCCCGCGCCGCCAGGAAGGGAGTGCACCGTGACAGCACCGGCCCGCATCCTGCTCGCCGACGATCACGCACTGGTCCGGTCGGGGCTGCGGATGATCCTCGACGCCGAACCCGACCTCACCGTGGTCGCCGAAGCCGCCAACGGGCACGAGGCGGTACAGCAGGCCGGAGCCGTCCCCATCGATCTCGCGATCCTCGATATCGCCATGCCCCGGCTGACCGGTATCCAGGCCGCCCGCGAGATCAACCGCAACATACCGGGGGCGCGGATCCTGATGCTGTCGATGTATGACAACGAACAGTATTTCTTCGAATCAGTGCGGGTCGGCGCCTCGGGATACGTACTCAAATCTGTCGCCGACCGCGACCTGCTCGAGGCCTGCCGCGCCACTCTGCGCGGCGAACCCTACCTGTATCCCGGCGCCGTGAACTCGCTGATCCGCGAATGGCTGCAGCGCGCGGAACGCGACGAACCCGTGCCGCAGACACTGCTCACCCCGCGTGAGGAGGAGATCGTCAAACTCGTCGCCGAGGGGTATTCGTCGCGGGAGATCGCCGCGGACTTGGTGATCAGTGTGAAAACCGTGGACCGCCACCGCGCCAACGTCCTGCAGAAGCTGGGACTGCGCGACCGGCTCGCGCTCACCCGCTACGCCATCCGCGCCGGCCTGATCGAACCCTGACCAGCGCGGGTCAGCCGAGTCGGTGCTCGTCGATCGAAGTCGAGAGACCGGTGCCGTTCAATTCGAGGTAGACCTGCCGTTCCGTCACCGACAGGGTGGCCGTGTTGCGGCGCTCCAGGGCGGCGGCCACGGCGTCGACGAAGGCGCGGTCGAAGCTGTAGATCGGGATGGTCTCGCCCCGGTGGATCCGTTTCCCGGTCAGCGCCGCGAGGACTTTCGCGGGGTCGCGGTGGGTGTAGACGGCGACCCGGCCGGCGAGTTTGCTGCCGCGATGTACCCGGTCGGCATCGGGCGCGCCGACTTCGATCCACGCGGTGACCCGGCCGGTGAGATCGCGGACCAGAACGGCGGGTTCGTCGGTCGAGGACACCCCGCCGTCGCTGAACGTGATCCCGTCCTCGTATTCGAGGCAGTAGGCCAGTAACCGGGTGGCCAGGAATTCCGCGGTTTCCGACGGATGCCGCGCCAGGCGCAATTCCAACTCCTGATAGACGCCGCGATCGACGTCGGAGAGTTGGACTGCGAAGGTGTGCAGAGTCGCGCCGATAGCCATAGGCAGGCCAGCCTATACGGCGGCCCGGGACCGCGATCCACGCAGGCCGGATCTCGAATCCGCCCGCGCGACGACGTTGCCCCGGCCGGTGGTACGGCCGGGGCAACGCCGATTCGGCAAACCGTGCTCGATCAGCCGAGGCTGAAGGGCTGGCCCCAGACGCGGAATTCGGAAATTCCGTTGTCGGTGGTCGTCTCGACTCGCACGAACGAGCGGGCCTGGGCGTAGCCACCGCAGCCGTTGAGGCCGATGGTGGTGTCGGTCCAGGTCACCGAGCCGCTGGGGCCGGTGAACTTGGTGGCGAACGTGTGGCCCTCGTTGCCGTAGACGTCCGGCTTCTCGATATCGAGAATCAGGAACGAGGTGGCCTGGCCGGGGCCGAGGGTCAGGTTGCCGCCGGAGCTGAGATTGCCGGTGACCTTCTCACCGGACCAGTCGGAGGTCACGCCGGCTCCACCGTTGGCGCCACCGCCGCTGATATCGACCTGGCAGCCCACGACATAACCCGGGGTGATCTTGGTGCCCTTGTGCTTGCCGTGCACCTCGACCTGCGCGCTGGCCGAAACCCACGCGTTGCGGTGCAGCGGAGTGGAACCCATGGAGGGGTTGATCAGCGCGGATTCGTTGGCGATCCGGGCGGTGACCTGGAGGCCGTTGGGCAGGGTGTGGGTCAGTTCGCCACCGGGCAGCGGCACGAACGTATCGGCGTTGGCGGCGCCGGTCGAGAACAGACCGACAGCGGCGGCGGCCGCGGCGGCGAGGCTCGCGATGCGCACGGCGCTCTTCTTCACTACAGACATGAGATTTTCCCTCTCGGAAGAGATATTCCGTTCAGCGACGGATTGATCGACCAGTGGTGACGTGCGTCAGCCGATGCTGAACGGAGCTCCGTACAGGGTGGTCTTGGAATAGTGGTCACCGATGATCTCGAGGACGGTGTAGGACCGGGCCTGGGCGTAGCCGCCGCAGCCCTCGATGTTCATCTCGACATCCTTGTAGTCGACCCAGTACTGGCCGGGCTTGGTGATGTCGACACCCTCGATGTGGACGAACTTCACTTCGCCCGGGCCGAGCTTCACACTCAGGGATCCGCTGCCACCCAGGGTCGAGGTGCTCAGGCTGCCGGCGATACCAGCCTGGAAGGCGTTCTCGGCGATGCTGACCTGGCAGCCGACGATGTAACCGGTGCTCAGCCGCGAGGAACCGTGGGTGGAGGAGTTGTTGGTACCCGGCGAGTTGGTCGGGCCCTTCCACGGTCCGGGCTCGCCCGGGGGAGTCTGCGTGACGTCGGCGTGGATCTGTCCGGTCAGCCAGGCGACGCGGCCCGCGCCGTTGGCCGACAGCGACGGCGAGATCAGTGCGCTCTCGTTGACGCGAACGACTTTCCCGTTCGGGCCGGCCTTTTCGCCGGCGGGCAGCGGCACGAACGTGTCCGCGGTAGCCGTTCCACCGGCAACGCCGAGTACCGCCGCCGCCGTCATCGCCGCGGTGGCAGCAATCCCTTTGATGTTCATCGTGTGTCCCTCATGGTCTAGCGAATGTCGCCGGATGCGGCCGCAACCGCGAGAGCCGGCGAAAGCGGCAGCACGATATTCCGGATCGGGACACGCGAAATCGCGAGTCATATCCGGTTGCTGCGCACTCGCAGGTGAAATCCGGTGGGTACGGAATGTCCACCGGTGGTTCGGATCGTCTCAACCTGGGCGATCAGGTGACGAAATGCTGCGCCATCAATCCCTCATCCCTGTGTATCTCTTACAACCCGGCCAGGTGTGGCCGGTGGCCCCGCGCCGTGACGGAGCGGATGGGGAGGCGGTACAGCCGGCAGCGGAGTGCATCCCGTCATCCTTTCGCTCCTGCGGCAGCAGTCTGTTGCTAACCCTGTTCAAGTTAGGTTAGCCTGCGCTCACTATAAAGGTTGGTTAACAAAATTTGTGAGCTATGACCGTGACGTATCTCATATACGCCGGAAGGGACGGGTTCGATGCACAGTTCCTGTAGCACCGCGTCATGACGGCCGGTTCGTCCTATGAATATCACACCCGGGTCTCGGTCCGCAGGTGGTTGGGCTGGATACTTGCCGCCGGATTGCTGTTTCTTGCCTGCGTACTCAGCCTTGTCGTGGGTGTGAAGCATATTCCGATCACGGAGATCGTTACTGCGCTGTGGCAGCCCAGCGGGTCACCGGACGACCTGATCGTCAGCGAATATCGCCTCCCACGCACCCTGCTCGGCCTGCTCGCGGGCAGCGCGCTCGGGATCGCCGGATGCCTCATGCAGGGACTGACGCGGAATCCGCTGGCCGACCCCGGATTGCTCGGGATCAATGCGGGAGCGGCCTTCGCCATCGCGGTCGCGGTGGCCTACCTGGGCGCCAGTGGTATCGGCTCCTATGTCTGGTTCGGATTCGCCGGCGCGGCGGTAGTGTCGGTGGTGGTGTACCGGCTGGGCACCGTCGGTCGCGGCGGCACCGACCCGATCCGCCTCACCCTGGCCGGCGTCGCGGTGACAGCCGTGCTCACCGGTATCACCAAGGGGCTGATCCTGCTGAACTCGAGCGCCTTCGAAGAGATGCGGCAGTGGGACGCGGGCGCGCTGACCGGCCGCGGCTACGACGTACTCGCCGGCGCGACGCCCTTCATCCTCGGCGGAATCGTTTTCGCCGCCGTCGCCGCCCGCTCGCTCAACGCGGTGGCGCTCGGTGACGATATGGCGCGGGCACTCGGCGTACATGTGACACGGACCCGCGCGTTCACCGCCCTGGCGCTGATCCTGCTGTGCGGTACCGCGACCGCGGCGGTCGGGCCGATCACCTTCGTCGGCCTGGCGGTACCGCATATCGCCCGCTGGATCGTCGGGCCCGATTATCGCTGGATCGTCGCCTATTCGCTGCTCCTCGCGCCGACGCTGGTGCTCTTCGCCGATGTGCTCGGACGGGTCGCCATTCCGCCGGACGAGATCGCGGCGGGTGTGGTCACGGCCTTCCTGGGTGCGCCGGTACTGATCTGGCTCGCCCGTCGTTCGGAGATGAGGTAGTCGTGGCCGTGCGTGAACAATCGCGGATCGGCACCGTGGCGGCGATCGATTTCGGCCGCACCGTCCGGGTGCTGCGGCTGCGCCGCCTCACGGCCCGGTTCGGGGTGCGCAGTGTGGTCGTGTCGGCCGTGCTGCTCGTCGCCGCCTGTGTCGTCTCGCTGTTCGCCCTGGGAACCGGGGATTTCGCCATCCCGCCCGACCGGGTACTGCGGGCGCTGCTGGGCAGCGGGGTAGGTAGCGACGAACTCGTGGTGTGGGAGTGGCGGTTCCCGCGGGTGCTGATGGCGCTGGTGCTCGGGGCGGCACTCGGAATCAGCGGTGCGATCCTGCAGTCGGTGACCCGCAATCCGCTGGGCAGCCCCGATATCGTCGGGTTCAACTCGGGTGCGTATACGGGCGCGCTACTGGTCATCCTGGCGGGTGGCGGGTACTACGCCACCGCGGCCGGTGCGGTCGGCGGTGGACTGGTCACCGCGCTGGCGATCTTCCTGCTCGCATTCCGGCAGAACGTCAAGGGGTTCCGGCTGGTGATCGTCGGTATCGGTATCGGCTCGATGCTGGCGGCGGCCAATACCTGGCTCATTCTGCGCGCCGACCTCGATACCGCGATGTCGGCCGCGGCCTGGGGTGTGGGCACACTGGATGGCCTGACGTGGGCCGAGATCACGCCGGCGCTGGTGGTGCTCGCCGTGCTCGTGCTCGCGGTGGTGCCCGCGGCGCATCAGCTGCCGATCCTGGAACTGGGTGACGACGCGGCGCAGGCGCTGGGTGTCCGGGTGGGCCGGTCGCGGCTGATCCTCACGGTTCTCAGTGTCGCGTTCACCGCTGTCGGCACCGCGGTCGCGGGACCGATCGCCTTCGTGGCGCTGGCGGCCCCACAACTGGGCCGGCGATTGGCGCGGACACCGACGATGGCGCTGCTTCCGGCGGCGGCGATGGGGGCGTTGCTGCTGGCCCTGTGCGATTGGATCTCCCGCCGCGCGTTCGCACCGACCACCGTGCCGGTCGGGGTGGTGACGGCGTCGGTCGGCGGCGCATATCTGGCCTACCTGCTGGTGGTCGAGGCTCGACGGAACTGAGGAAACTTCGTGGACGAAAAACTCGAGCGCAGCGAATCTGCGCAGCAGGCCGTCGCACCGCAAGCCGCCACGGACGCCCGGTTGCGGGCCGACCGGTTGCGGCTCGGTTACCGCAACCGGGTCATCAGCGACGAACTCACCGTCGATATCCCCGACGGCACCTTCACCGCCATCATCGGGCCGAATGCCTGCGGTAAATCGACACTCCTGCGGGCGTTGTCGCGGCTGCTGGCGCCGGAATCCGGCGCGGTACTGCTCGACGGCAAAGCGATCGGTTCCTATCCGGCGAAAGAGGTGGCGCGCCGGATCGGGCTGCTTCCGCAGAGTTCGACCGCGCCGGAGGGGATCCGGGTCGCCGATCTGGTGGCCCGGGGCCGGTATCCGCACCAGTCGCTGGTCCGGCAGTGGTCGCGCCACGACGAGGACGCCGTGGCCGCGGCGATGGACGCCACCGGGGTGACGGACCTGTCCGGGCGGCTGGTCGACGAATTGTCCGGCGGGCAGCGGCAGCGGGTCTGGATCGCGATGGTGCTGGCCCAGGAGACGCCGATCGTGCTGCTCGACGAACCCACCACCTTCCTCGATATCGCGCACCAGATCCAATTGCTGGATCTGTGCCGCGAACTCAACCGGGATACCGGCCGGACGGTGGTCGCGGTGCTGCACGATCTCAATCACGCCTTCCGTTATGCCGATCACTTGATCGCCATGCGCGACGGTGCGGTGGTCGCCGCCGGGCCGCCGCGAGAGATCGTCACCGCGGAACTGGTGCAGCAGGTCTTCGACCTGGGCTGTCGCATCATCGACGATCCGGAAACAGGCACGCCGCTGGTGGTTCCGCTGGGGGAGAAGGCGGTCCGGGTGGGCTGATCGCCGGGGTGTAAGCGCAAAGTACGACTACAGTCAAGATGTTTCACTTTAGTAAAGGTTAGGCTAACCTCAACTGTGGTCGTGTGTTGTGCCGTGGGGGTTCCCAGTGGTGGCACGACAGGCGAAAGTGGTTCACAGCGAAGGGAGTTGCCGTGCCGGCGGCAGTGCAGAACGCGTCGACGATCAGCGGTCCAGGACTACCGCTCACCGGCCCCCAGCTGGGAATCTGGAATGCGCAGCAGTTCGACCCGGAATCCGGACGCTACCTGGTGGGCGAGGTCCTCGAAATATCCGGCTCCGAGCCCATCGATGTCGACGCGCTGGCCGAGGCCATCGCGCTGACCGTCGCCGAGGCCGAGAACATGCGGCTGCGTTTCCGCGATACCGATTCCGGCCCCCGGCAATTCGTCGGCAACGAACCCGCCGTGCTGCGTCCGATGATCGATCTGCGGGGCGCCGCCGACCCGGTGTCCCTGGCCCACGAGGCCGTCGCCCTCGAACGGCACGAGGCCGCCCAGCGCTGCCGGGGGATGGTGGATCGCCGGCTGTACAACTACACGCTGATCCGGCTCACCGAATGCGAAGTGTGGTGTGTGCAGCTGTACCACCACCTGATCGTCGACGGCTACAGTGCTGCGCTGCTGTCGCGCCGGGTCGCCGCGCACTACACCGCGCTGCGCCGGGGCACCGAACCACCCGAGGCGACCTTCGGCACCATCGCCGATCTGGTGGCCGATGAACTGGCCTACCGCGAGAGCGAGCATTTCACCGCCGACCAGGAATACTGGCGCGAACAGCTCAGTCCCGCTCCCTCGCTGGACGGGCGCGGTACCGCACTCGGCGGTGCGGTGGAACGTACGATCCGCGCCGAGGCGATTCTGCCCGTCGCCACTCTCGACCGGCTGCGTCATTGCACCGAGCGCTACCGCATCACCTGGGCGGACGGGCTGATCGCCTGCTACGCGGCGTATATCCAACGGCAGCTGGGCACCTCCGATGTCGTGCTCTCGATGCTGATGATGGGCCGGGTCGGGCGGGTCGCATTGAGTACACCGTCGATGGCGGTGAACGTGCTGCCACTGCGGCTCGCCGTGCACGCCCACGAAACAGTGGGCGAATTGGGCGTCCGGGTCGCGGAGACGCTGCGCGAAATGCGTAGACACCAGCGCTACAGCGGCGCCGACCTGGCCCGAGACCTGAGCGGTTTCGGTGCGGGCGAGTTGCTGCACGGGGTCGGGATCAACCTGAAGGTCTTCGATTTCGCACTCGACTTCGACGGCGCCAAGGGGGTGCTGCGCAATGTGGCGGGCGGGCCGCCGGAGGATCTCGGCCTGGTCGCGACCCCGCTGCCCGATAAATCCGTCCTGCTGAACTTCGAATGCGATGCGCGCACCAATGATCCCGAGACCGCCTATCGCCGGATGGCCGGGCTGGTCCGGGTCATCGAGGCCTTCACCGAGCTGGACAAGGTGCAGGTCGGCGCGTTGGAACTGATCGACCGCGACGACCGTGCCCGGCTACTGGCACAGCGCCGCGGACCGGCGGCCGCGGCCGGAACCGAACTGGTTCCGGCCGCGCTGGACCGGATGGTCGCCGAATACGCCGGCGATACCGTGCTGGTCGCCGGCACCCGGCGGTATACCGGTGCCGAACTGGGCGCGCAGGTGTATCGGCTGGTCCGGTACCTGCGCGACCAGGGCGTGCGGCCGGGGGACCGGGTGGGCGTCGCACTACCGCGCACCGCCGACCTGGTGGTGGCGCTGCTGGCCGTCTGGCGTGCTGGCGCGACCTATCTACCACTCGATCCGGAGCATCCGGCGGCGCGACTGCAGACGATGATCGACGACGCCGCCCCGGTACTGGTACTCACCGGCAACGCGCTGGTGCACGAACTCGATTGCCGCGCGGTCGCGGTGGACGGCGACGAGGTGCGCGCCGCGGTGCAGGCGTATTTGGACACCCGGCCGGCCGATGATCGTGTCCGTGGCGATCACGCCGCCTATGTGCTCTACACCTCCGGTTCCACCGGTACCCCCAAGGGTGTGGTGATCGACCACACCGCTCTCGCGCAGTTGGTCGCCGGGCATCGGTCCGGTATCTACGCCGAAACCGTCGAGCGGGCCGGTGGTCGCCGGCTGGCCATCGCGCACACCACCTCGTTCGCCTTCGACGCCGCGCTGGACCCGTTGCTGTGGCTGCTCGACGGGCACCGGATCCACCTCTACGACAGTGTGATCCGCCGCGACCCCGCCGCGCTGGTGGCTGCCTTCGCCGCGGACGGGATCGAGGTCGTCGACGGCACCCCCACCCTGGCCGCCGCGCTGTTCGCGCACGGTTTGGCGGAGGCGGCGCCGCGCCTGCTGGTCCTCGGCGGCGAAGCCTGTCCGCCGGACCTGTGGCAGCAGGTGCAGACCGCCGGAATCGCCGCGGTCAACCTCTACGGCCCCACCGAGGCCACGGTCGACGCCATCGGCGCACCCGTGCACGGCACCGATCCGCATATCGGTGTCCCGCTGCCCGGTGTACGGGCCTATCTGCTGGACAACGGTTTACAGGTGGTCGCGGACGGGCAGCCCGGCGAGCTGTATCTGGCGGGCGCCGGGATCGCGCAGGGCTATCTCGGCCGGCCCGGGCTCAGCGCGGAACGTTTCGTGGCCGACCCGTTCGGTCCGCCGGGCGCGCGGATGTATCGCACCGGCGATCTGGCGCGCTGGGTGCCGGGACAGGGCTATTTCTATTCGGGCCGGGCCGACGCGCAGATCAAGATTCGCGGGCACCGGATCGAAATCGGCGAGGTGGAAGCCGCGTTGAGCGGACTGCCCGAGGTCGCCGCCGCGGTCGCCGATATCCGTGAGCTCGCGGGACGGCCGAGCCTCATCGGTTACGTGGTCGCCACCGCCGAGGCCGCGGCGCAGATACGCGACGGCGTCGCTGATCTGGGCGCCCGGCTGCGCAACCGGCTGGCCGATTCGGTACCCGATCCGATGGTTCCCACCCGGATCGTGGTGCTCGACGAACTCCCGTGGACGGTCAACGGCAAAGTGGACCGGCCCGCGCTACCCGATCCGGTGGAATCCACCGGCGGGCGGGCACCGGCGACGCCGGCCGAACAGGCACTCGCCGAGACGGTGGCCGAATTGCTCGGCCGTACCGGGGACACCGTCGATATCGACGACGATTTCTTCGGCGCCGGCGGTGACAGCATCACCGCGATCGGTGTCTGTGCGAAATTGCGCGAACGCGGTTTCGTCCTGGCACCACAGGACCTGCTGACGCGCCGCGGTCTCGCCGATCTGGCCGCTGCGGCCGGACCCGTGGCAATCTCGGCGGATGCCGGTCCGGCGCCGGCACCGCACGCGGAATCCGTGACGATCGTGCTGCCGCCGCAGAGTATTGCGGAACTGGCTGCTGTGCACGGGCCGGTCGCCGATGTGCTGCCGCTGTCACCGCTGCAGGAAGGGCTGCTGTTCCACGCACTGCGCGACGGCGCCGCCGACGTCTACACCCTGACGGCGCGTTTCGAGCTCGCCGGTCCGGTCGACCCGGACCGGCTGGCGGCCGCGTTCACCGAAGTACTGCGCCGGCACCCGAATCTGGGCGCCGCCTTCCATTACGACCGGGTCGATCAACCGATCCAGGTGATTCCCCGCGACCCAAGGGTCGCGTGGCGGGTCGAGGATCTGCGCGACCGGCCGGACGCCGCCGGGCGCGCGCTGGCGCTGGAGCAGGCCGCGGGCGGGGAACTGTTCGATATCGGCGATCCGCCGCTGCTGCGCGCCCTGCTGATCCGGCTCTCCGATACCGAGCACCGGCTGGTGCTCACCGCCCATCACCTGCTGGCCGACGGCTGGTCGATCCCGATCGTGCTGCGCGAGATGCTCGCCCGCTACCACGGTGAGGAGCTGCCCGAACCCGGGTACTACGGCACCTATCTGGCCTGGCTCGCCGCCCGCGATACGGTCACGGAAACCCGGCGCTGGGGCGATTACCTGGCGGGGCTGGAGGCGCCGAGCCTGATCGGCGCACCCGGACCGCGTTCGGCCGCGGTGGGGTTGCAGGTGCCGCTGGCCGAGGAGACCGCGACCGCGCTCGAATCCTTCGGCCGGGCACACGGGCTCACGATGAACACCCTGTTGCAGGGCGCGTGGTCGATGGTGCTGGCCGACCAGCTCGGCCGTACCGATGTAGTGTTCGGCGCGGTGGTATCGGGCCGGCCCGCGGAGTTGCCCGGTGTGGGCGGCATGGTCGGGCTGTTCAGCAATACCGTCCCGGTACGGATGACCCTCGATACCGGCCGGCCGGTGGCCGAGCAGTTCGCCGCATTCCAGCGAACCACACTGGAACTGCAGAATCAGGGCTACCTGGGTCTGGCCACCGTGGAACGCGCCGCGGGTGTCGGGCGGCTCTTCGATACGCTCGTCGTCTACGAGAACTTCCCGAAAACCGGCGTGGGGCCCAAGGAATCGCACGAAGTCGCGGTCGCCGACGTCGCTGTGCACAGCCTCACCCACTACCCGGTGACCGTGACCGCGCTACCCGGCGACCGGTTCCGGGTCATGCTGCACTACGCGCCCGGCGCCATCGAGAAACCGACCGGGCAACGGATGGCGGCGCGGCTGGGCGCTGTGCTCACCGCCCTGGTCGGCGACCCGGCGGCCACCGTGGGCACGGTACTCGACCGCACCCGGCATCCGGACAGTCACGGTGCGACGCTGGCCGATTGGACCTCGGCGGCGGAGATCGATCCCGACTCCCCGGCGCTCACCGCCGAAGGGATCACCATCTCCTACCGCGAGTTCGACGAACGCGCCGATCGCCTGGCCCGCTGGCTGATCTCCCAGCGGATCGGCCCGGAGCGGGTGGTGGTGGTCGCGATGCGGCGCTGCGGCGAGGCCGTTGTCGCCGCACACGCGATCAGCCGAGCCGGTGGGGTCTACCTCCCGGTGGATCCGGGCCAGCCCGCCGAACGGCTGGACACGATTCTCGCGACCGCCGCACCGGCGCTGGTCCTCACCACGAACGCTGACGATTTCGCGACCGGGCGGGCGCCCGTCGTCGCCACCGATGCCCTGGACCTCACCGGTTTCGCGGCGGGTGCGCTCAGCGACGCGGACCGGCTCGCGCCGCTGCGCCCGGACAACGCCGCCTATCTGCTGTTCACCTCCGGATCCACCGGTGTGCCGAAGGGTGTGGCGGTGAGCCACGCGGCCATCGTCAACACCTTCGCCTGGTTGCAGGAACAGCATCGATTCGGGGTCGGCGACACCATGCTGTACCGCACCCCGGCCACCTTCGACGCCTCGCTGCTGGAGATCTACCTGCCGCTGCTGGTGGGCGCCCGTATCGTGCTGGCCCGGCCCAACGGTCACCGCGACCCCTACTACCAGGCGGAACTCATGGCCGCCGAGGGGGTCACCGCCGTGCAGATGACCTCGTCCATGCTCACCACCATGGCCGAGGAGAGCGATCTCACCGGGTGTACCGCGCTGCGTTGTGTATTCACCGGCGGCGAACCGCTACCACCGGCCACCGCGCAGCGATTCCGGGAAGCCACCGGCACCGAGGTGAACAACCTCTACGGTCCCACCGAGGCCGCGGTCTGCATCACCTACCACGTCACCGACGACACCGATCTGGATACGGTGCCCATCGGCCGCCCGCCGGGCGGCGCGGGAGTGCGGGTACTCGACGAGAAGTTGCGGCCGGTGCCGTTCGGCACGGTCGGCGAGCTCTACCTCACCGGTGTGCAGCTCGCCCGCGGCTACCTGCACGAACCGGCGCGTACGGCGCATACCTTCGTCGCCGATCCAGCCGGTCACGGTGAACTCATGTACCGCACCGGTGATCTGGTGCGCTGGGGTGCCGGAGGCGAACTGGACTACATCGGCCGCACCGACAGCCAGGTGAAACTGCGCGGTCAGCGGATCGAACTCGGCGATATCGAATCGGCGGTCCTGCGCCGCCCCGAGATCGCCCAGGCCGCGGTGATCCTGCGGGAGGATATTCCGGGCGATCAACGCCTGGTCGCCTATCTGCGGGCCCGTTCCGGCGCCACGGTGGACACCGAGGCGCTGCGGGCCGCACTTCGGGATGTGCTGCCGTCCTACATGATTCCCGCGGCGTTCGTGGAGCTCGACGAGATCCCGATGACCGTCAGCGACAAACTGGATCGCAAGGCGCTGCCGATCCCGGAGTACCCGGTGGACGTGGCCGGCGCCGTACCGGCCATGCCACAGGCTGCGGCTTCCGGAGTATCGGTCGCGACCCCGGCCGCCGCTCCGGGCGTACCGGTCGCGGCCCGGACTGCTGGTCCGGGCGTACCGGCGCCGGCTCCGGGTACGCCGGCAGCGGGTCCGGATGTATTCGCGGTGGCTGCGGCTCCGGGTGTACCGGTCGTGGCCCCTGCTGCCCTGGGTGCAACGGCGGCAGGTCCGGATGCCTCCGGGGCGTCTCCGGGCGCCTCCGCCGTGGCCCCGGATGGTTCGGCCGTAGCTCAGCACATGTCTGCCGTGGCGTCGGGTGCGTCGACGGGGCTTTCCGGTGAGCCGTCAGGCGTATCGGGAGTAGCCGGTGTGGTCACCGCGGCCATGGCCGCGGTACTGGGTATCGCGGCGATCGGGCCGGACGACGATTTCTTCGCCGCCGGCGGTCATTCGCTGACCGCTGTGCGGCTGGTCGGGCGGTTGCGCCGGGCTGGATACGCGGTTGTGGTCGACGACGTTTTCGAGGCCCCGACCGTCCGCGCCCTCACGGCACGTATCGAAGGCGTGGCACCGGCCGGCGGAAACGGCTCCGCCGGTGCGGGTTCCGCCGTCTCGGATACCGCGGCGCCGGAGACCTCGGCACCGAAGACCGCGACACCGAAGTCGGCCTCCGCGGAGCCGGTGTCCGAGGAGATCGCCATGCTGGGGCGGCGTCTCGACCATGTGCTGCGGCTCCGCGACCGCGGCGCGGCCGAACCGCTGTTCTGTGTGCATCCCGTGGGCGGCACCGCCTGGCAGTTCGCGCCGCTGGCCCGGCGGCTGCGCGCCGACCGGCCGCTGATCGGCCTGCAACTGCCCGCCCTGCGCGGTGCGGATTCCGGAGCCACCACCATCGACGAACTGGCCGCGCACTATCTGGAAACCGTGCGCGAGATCCAGCCGGAGGGTCCCTACCACCTGCTGGGCTATTCGCTCGGCGGCAATATCGTGCACGCCATGGCCGCCGCACTCACCGCGGCCGGGGCGGAGGTCGCGTTCGTGGGCCTGGTGGATTCGCATCCGCTCGCCGGCCTCGCCGAACAGGCCGCCGAGGCACTGGCGGACCCGGCCCGGCTGGACCGGTTGCTTCCGGAACTCCCCGAGGACGCCCCGGATCTCGCCGCGCTCATCCGCGGTGCCGCCGGCGAATTGCTGCGCATGGTCACGAAATCCGGGACACCGCGGTATTCCGGCCCCATGGCGCTCTACGCCGCCGATCCCGGCGAGACCGAGGACGCGCCACGCGTCGCCGCCCAGCTGGCCGGCTGGCGGGCGGCCGGGGCCCGCATCACCCCGCGCCGCCTGCCCTACACCCACTTCGGGATCGTCACCGACGACGGGTGGGCCGAGGTCGCCGCGTTGCTCGACACCGACCCGGCGTTGCGGACCTGACCCCGTGCGGGCCGGCCCCAGAGACTCTGCCGCGGCACCGTCCGGTGCCCCGGTAGTTCGAGAAAGAAAGTGAAACACCTATGTCGCTGTTATCCCACAGCCGCTTCGCGGCCTGGCTACGTGCCGTAGTCGGTCTGTTCGTCGCGGTCGTCGCGGTCGCGGGCTGTAGCTCCGATGCCGAGCCCGAAGCCGCTTCCGGGACCCGGCCGGTCCAGACCGAGAAGGGCGCCGTCGAGGTGCCGGCCGACCCGCAGCGGGTCGTAGTGCTCAACGGTGCCCTCGCCGGCTACCTCTACGACCTCGATGTGCCGGTGGCCGCGGCGGATACCCGGGTTCTCGGCGTCACCGATCGCAGCGGGAAATTCCCCCCGACGTGGGCGGACGACGCGACGGAACAGGGCACTCAGGTCGTGCCGATCGGGCAGACCGTGAACGTGGAGTTCGTCGCCTCGATGCAGCCCGATCTGATCATCGGTGGCGGCCAGGGCTTCCCGGCCAAACAGTCGGTGGACGCCTACGACCAGCTCAGTGCCATCGCACCGACCGTGCTGGTGCCCGGTGATGTCACCGGCTGGCAGGATCAGCTGAAGCTGCTCGCCGATATGGTCAACAAGGGCGACAAGGTCGAGGAGCTGATCACCGCCTACGACGACAAGCTCAAGCAGGTCGCCGAGACCGTCAAGGCGCCCGAGCAGCAGATCGGCTACTTCCAGTCCGCCGCCGACGGCAAGCCGAAGATGGTCCTGCCGAATGCGGCGCTGCCGACGCTGCTGGCCGAGCTGGGCTTCAAGGCCGACGACCAGGTGGTCGCCAAGGCCGGTAACCCGGAGATCAACCCCTCCGCCGACTGGTTCAACTTCAGCCCCGAACTGCTGACCAAGGTCGTCGACCAGCCCGTGGTCATCGTGGTTCCGCTCAGCGGTGCCAAGAGCGCGGCCGATCTCGCGAAGGATCCGATGTTCGCGCAGCTGCCCGCGTTCAAGGACAAGAAGGTCTACGAACTACCGGCCACCAGCTACCGGCCGGACTACCGCGGCGTGATGAACACCCTCGACCTGATCCAGGAGCAGTTCAAGTGACAGCCACCGCCGGCCTCCTCATCGATATCTCCCCGTTGCGGGAGAGCCGGCGGTTCCGCTGTGCCTTCGGCGCGCGGCTGATCTCCGTTCTCGGCATCGGGCTGCTCATGGTGGCCCTGCCGGTGCAGGTCTACGACCTCACCGGGTCGAGCCTGCACGTGGCCGGAGTGTCGACGACCATGGCGGTCGCCCTGTTCGCCGGAAGCCTGGCGGGCGGGGTGATCGCCGACCGGTTCGACCGGCGCACCGTGATGCAGTGGTCGCGGACGGCGGCGGGACTGGCGTTCCTGGCTCTGGGCCTCAACGCGATTCTGGCCAGCCCCACCCTGGCGGTGATCTATGCTGCCGCCGTCGTGGACGGCCTGGCCGGCGGGATCAGCGGATCGGCCATGATGGCGCTGGTGCCGATGCTGGTGGAGCGCGCGAAGATGCCGGCGGCGGGCGCGCTGATCACCCTGACCTCGGATCTGGGCACCATGATCACCCCGGCCATCGCCGGTGTGCTGATCGCCCAGATCGGGGTCCCTTTCGCGTTTTTCGCCGCCGCGGCGGCGACCGCGGCCACCGTGGGCCTGATCCGGGCCATCGGCGCCGCCCCGCCACCGGCCCGCGAGCTGCGTAATCCGCTGGTGGAAATGGGCCAGGGAATTGCCTTCGCGATGCGCCACCGCGTGATCCGCGCGGTGCTGGTGAGCGGTCTGCTCGCCATGCTCGTGAGTGGACCACTGGTGCTGCTACCGGCTTTCGCGGATCAGGCGCTGGCCGCCGGTCCCGCGACGCTGGGCCTGCTCTACGCCGCCCCCGGCGCGGGTGCCGTACTCGGCTCCCTGACCAGCGGCTGGATCGGCCGCTCCCGGCGTAACGGCCTGGCACTGCTGGTGTCGCTGGCACTCATGCCGCTGGGCCTGATCATGGCCGGTGTCTGGCCGCAGGTGGCGTGGAGCTTCCTGGGCCTGGCCGCCTTCGGTATCGCCCGCGCCGTGAACAACATCCTGCGGTATTCGGTACTGCAGCAGCATTCGCCGGAAGATATGCGCGGCCGGTTGTCGAGTCTGCAACTGGTGCAGTCGGTTACCGGAACGGCGCTCGGGTCGATGGCGGCCGGTGTGATCGGTGGTCTCGTGGAACCGGGTGCCGCCCTGGTGGTCTACGGCGGCGCGGTACTGGTGCTGCTGGTGCCCACCATGGTCTTCCTGGCCCCGCTGGCCCGGCTCACCGCACCCCCCGCACCCGCCGGGCCCCCGGTGAAACCGCCGGTGGAACCCACCGGAATCGCGGACAAAGGAAAGGACGGTGTGTGATGGATCGCGGTGCCTACCGTGAGCGGATCGCCGAGGTCATGGCCGGGTCCCACGGGGCCAAGGTCGGCTACCCGATCGAACTGCGGGAACTGGAGGTGATCCGCACCGAACAGGTGGGTTCGGGGCTGCTCCGGCTCACCTTCGGCGGTCCGGAGCTGGCGGGTTTCCACAGTTACGTGCCCGACGAACACGTGCGGGTGGTCTTCCCGGATACCGACGGCACCCTGCGGCTGCCGGTGAAGGACGGCCTCTCGCTGGAATGGCCCGCGCCGCGGCCGATCTCGCGGGAATATACGGTGCGCCGCTACGACGCCGACGCGGGCGAACTCGATATCGAGTTCGCGCTGCATCCCGGAGGACTCGCCTCGGATTGGGCGCTGGCCGCCGAACCGGGGACCCGCATCCACATCGCCGGCCCGCCCGGCGGCGTGGTGGTTCCGGAAAGTTACGACAACTACCTCTTCGCCGGGGATATCACCGCGCTGCCCGCGATAGCCCGCTGGCTGGAACGGCTGCCGCGTGAAACCCGGGGCTGGGTGTTCGTCGAGGTGATCGACGCGAGCGAGGAAATCGAGATCGACGCGCCGGCCGGATTCGAGATCCAGTGGCTGCACCGCGGCGACGCCGCGCCGGGCACCGGGGACCTGCTGGAGAAGGCGATCCGCACGGTCACGGTGCCCGAGGGGCAGAACGTGTACGCGTGGGTGGCCGGTGAGGCCGGGCAGTTGCGCCCGATCCGTAAATGGATCCGGAGCGAACTCGGTGTCGGGCCCAAGGACTGCCTGATCGCGGGCTATTGGAAACACGGCGTCGCGAATTTCGACGGCGAGGAATGAGGAGAGGACAGACCATGACGAACGACGCAGCGGCCGTGACCGATCGCGACCGCTTCATCCGGGATGTCGCCGAAGTGATGGGCGTACCGGTCGAGGAACTGTCCACCGATACCAATCTGCTCGATGCCGGGCTCGATTCGGTGCGCATCATGCAGTTGGTGGAGAAATGGCGGTCGGAGGGTCATGAGACCGTCGATCCGATGATGCTGGCCGGGGACCCCGTATTGGAGTCCTGGCTGGAGGTGCTGTGCCCGTGACCGGGCGCCGCGAACCCCCCCCGGCCCGGGGTTAGCGGCCCCCGGGGGTTAAGTGGGCGGTGGCCCACCGCCACCACCCCGCGCCCATAGCGGCGGCGGGGGTTAACAACCC
>NZ_JARWOV010000347.1 GCF_029868855.1 Nocardia carnea
CCGGCAGTTCGAAACCTCCGGGCGCACCGGGCCCTTCGTTGCCCGCACCGGGAAAATCCCCGCCCAGCCGAACGTGGTGATCACCCCGCGTCGTTGAGCTTGTTCAGGCGTTCGCAGGCGGTGACGTACTCCTCGATGAGGCGATTCATCACGTCGGCCGAACGCTCGGTCTTGTTCATCATGCCGACGATCTGACCCACCGGGTTGAAGTTCACGTCCTTGGCGGCCTCCGGGTACCGGTGGCCGCGTTTCACACCGTCCAGCGCGACCATCATCTGCAGCGGCATGGGCAGCGGATCCGGGTTGTCGGCGGACTCCCAGGCATCGGTCCAGTCGTTGCGCAGCATCCGGGCCGGTTTACCGGTCCAGGCGCGGGAACGAATGGTGTCGTGGCTGGTGGCGTCGATATAGGTCTTCATCTGCGCGGGCGGCACATTGGCCTCTTCCACGGTGAGCCAGATGGAACCGGTCCAGGCGCCGGCGGCGCCCATCGCCATGGCGGCCGCGACCTGGCGGCCGTCGCCGATACCGCCCGCCGCGAGCACCGGCAGATCGCCTACGGCGTCGATGACCTGCGGCCACAGCACCAGCGAGGAGACCTCACCGCAGTGTCCGCCGCCCTCGGTGCCCTGGCACACCACGAAGTCCAGGCCCGCATCCTTGTGGTTCAGGGCATGCTTCACCGAACCGCACAGTGCGCCGATGAGCCGCCCGGATTCCTGGATCTGCGAGACGAACTCCGGCGGCGGAGTGCCCAGTGCATTGGCGACCAGTTTCGCCTTCGGATGCTTCAGGATCACCTCGACCTGCGGCGCGGCGGTGGTGGCGGTCCAGCCGAGCAACTGCGGGTGCACTTCCTCCTCGGGAAGCTTCGGCACGCCGTGATCGGCCAGGATCTTCTCGGCGAAATCGCGATGACCCTGCGGTACGTGTTTGGCGAGTTCGGCCTCGAGCTCTTCGGGGGAGAGTCCGTCGATGCCCTTGCCCTCGTACTTGGAGGGGATCACCAGGTCGACACCGTAGGGGTTGTCGCCGACGTGTTCGTCGAGCCAGGCCAGCTCGACCTCGAGCTGTTCGGCCGTGAACCCGACCGCGCCGAGTACGCCGAGACCACCGGCGTTGCTGACCGCGGCCGCCACGTCGCGGCAGTGGGTGAAGGCGAAGATGGGGAACTCGATCCCCAGCCGGTCGCAGATATCGGTACGCATGGCGCTGCTGGTCTCCCTATGCCTGGAACAAGTTACATAATTGCCGCGCGGCGGCTGATCCGGCCGCTGTCACCTCGCGGACCCGAAAGCGCCGCGTGCCGCGGGTGCGGGCGGTGCGTGCGCACGGATCCGACAGGTGCCATACCTTGAATGTAACACGTTCTAGTTTTATTGGAACCGATTCGCCGGCGCGATTGCCGGCCCGGGGTCGGACCCGCCCGGCGGTGCCGCGACCGGGGTCATCCACTCACGTGGCTTGCGCAGCGGGACCTTGAGGAAAAGGAAGAACAGGAACACCAGCAAGGTGGCCCGGCCCCACACCCCGAAGCGCACCACCGCCTCCATCAACTCGACGGAATGCCCCGTGCCCATCGCATAGAAATAGCGGAAGACTCCCACTCCTATCGCGACGTCGGCGACGAGATAGCTCCACACCACCGGCCACGGCACGGCCAGGACGACCAGGAACGGAATCAACCACAGCGTGTACTGCGGGGAATGCACCTTGTGGAACAGGAGAAATCCACACAGCATCGCCGCGCTGACACCGATCCACGGATAAACACCCGTTTCGAGATACCGGCGGCGCCCGATCCACAACGCCAGGGCGAACGAGGCGATGATCAACATCGGTGACGCGATCGCCACGGTATCGGCGAAGGCCGCGGTACCGACCCGATCGGTACCGAACAACGGCCGCAGCCCCCAGAACCAGATCGAGTTCGTGGTGATATCTGCCTGGCGCTGCTGCTGGAATTCGATCGATGCCCGCCAGCCGTCGTATCCGGCGATCGCAAAGGGCAGATTCACCGCCAGTACGGTGGCCGCCGCGGCGCCACCGGTCCACAGTGCACCGCGGATATCGAGCCGGGTGCGGCCGTTTTCGCCGGGCTCTCGGTCACCGCCGGTCAGTACATACAACATCAACGGGAGCACGAAAATCGCCGGATAGATCTTGAAACAGAATCCGAGCCCCAGAAGTACCGCCGCGAATATCGCCCGCGACCGCACCGGCCGCCGACCCGGCACCATCACCGCCATCGCGGCCACGGTCGTGCACACGACCGGTAGTTCCCAGTTGTGGAATGCGTAGAGCACCAGCGGCGGCCCCACCGCCCACAACAGAGCGGCCCGGCCGGCCATCCGGGCCAGCAGCCACGCCGTCACCACGGCGAACGGAGCCAGCAGCAGCGCCGAAAACAGTAAGAACATCGCGTCGTTGTCCGCACCGAGGGCGCCGAGCCACATCAGCAATCCGCTGAGCACCGGGTATTCGACGGCTCCGCCGATCAGTGATCCGTCGGCGGTGATGCCGCCGTGTACATACGGGAAAATATGCTGATCGATATCACGCCCCAGCCAGAGGAACTGGATATCGGAGTAGCAGACCCGGGCGTCCTTCACATAGTCGAACGCGACACTGCGGCCGTCCGCCCGAAATGGCGCTCCGGCACAGCGGGCCTTGTTGAGAAACGCCACCGTGAGTGTGATCGCGCACAGCAGGACCGCCGCAATCACCGCTGACTGCCGGGAAACGCGACCGGTCGCGAACGCGCGCGCGGCCGCTACGATCGACATACCGATCACCTTAGTGGTCGCGGGCGCGGCAAAGCACGACCGAGAGCGAGCTCCGGTCCCCGAGGGACGGCCGGTAATACCGGCTTGGACCCGGCTGTATCGACGCGGAATTCCACTTGTTTCCCGATACCGGGAAACGGCTTCCACGGTGCCCGGAGTACGGCCGCCGAGTCGGCAGGATCGATTTCGTGGTGACCCACCCCCTCAGGTACTCTTGCCCGGTTGCTGACGCGACGACCTCCTGCCACGGACCGTCCGTGGCCGAATCCAGACCACAGGAGGTGATTGGTTCGTGCGTCATTACGAAGTGATGGTCATCCTCGATCCGAGCATGGACGAGCGCACCGTCGGGCCGTCCCTGGAAAATATGCTCAGCGTTGTCCGCACCGAGGGCGGGAAAATCGACAAGGTCGATATCTGGGGCCGTAAGCGGCTCGCCTACGAGATCCGCAAACAGGCCGAAGGCATCTACGCGGTCATCGATCTGACCGCCGAGCCCGCCACGGTGAGCGAACTCGACCGCCAGCTGGGCCTCAACGAGCAGGTGCTGCGCACCAAGGTTCTGCGCAACGAAAAGTAGTTCCGGCGGTACCGCGGTTTCGTCGGAGTCTGTCTCTAGGCTCTAGCGCAAACAGCGAGTGCACTCGGACTGCACACCGAGCAGGAGGAACCCACCATGGCAGCAGGCGATACCGTCATCACGGTCATCGGAAATCTGACGGCCGATCCCGAGCTTCGATTCACGCCCGCGGGCGCGGCAGTGGCGAATTTCACCGTCGCCTCGACGCCCCGCATCTTCGACCGGAACACCAACGAGTGGAAAGACGGCGAGGCGCTGTTCCTGCGGTGCAATATCTGGCGCGACGCGGCGGAAAATGTCGCCGAAAGTCTGACCAGGGGCTCCCGCGTGATCGTCAGCGGACGGCTCAAGCAGCGCTCCTACGAAACCCGCGAGGGTGAGAAGCGCACTGTGGTCGAGCTCGAGGTCGACGAGGTCGGTCCGTCGCTGAAGTACGCCACGGCGAAGGTCAACAAGACCAGTCGCGGTGGCGGCGGTGGTGGATTCGGTTCCAACAGCGGTGGTGGTGGAAACTACAACGCCGGCAACAGCGGCGGCGGACGGTCCGAACAGGGCGCAGCGGAAGACCCGTGGGGTAGCGCGCCCGCGGCCGGCTCCTTCGGGGGCGGCGGCCGGATGGACGATGAACCGCCGTTCTGAGACGGCCCGCACAGACCCGCGTCGGCGGGTCACCAAGAAAACGGAGTGAACGAAAATGGCCAAGGCACCGGCGCGCGAAAAGGTGCTCAAGAAGAAGGCTTGCACTTTCTGCAAAGAAAGCAAGACCGGACCTGTCAATATCGACTACAAGGATGCGCCGCTGCTGCGCAAGTACGTCAGTGAGCGCGGCAAGATCCGCGCCCGCCGGGTAACCGGCAACTGCGTCCAGCATCAGCGCGATATCGCCATCGCGGTGAAGAACTCGCGTGAGATGGCGCTGCTGCCCTACGTTTCGACGGCTCGCTGAGAAAGGTCGGTCAAGCATATGAAGCTCATCCTGACTGCCGACGTCGACAATCTCGGCGCTCCCGGCGATACCGTAGAGGTGAAGGACGGCTACGGCCGTAACTACCTGCTGCCCCGTGGGCTGGCGATCGTCGCCACCCGTGGTGCCCAGAAGCAGGTCGAGGGAATCCGCCGGGCCCAGGAGGCCCGCCGGGTGCGCGACCTCGGCCACGCCAACGAACTGAAGCAGGCGATCGAGAATCTGGAGTCGGTGTCGCTCTCGGTCAAGACCGCCGGCACCGGCAAGCTGTTCGGTTCGGTCACTCAGTCCGATATCGCAGCGGCGATCAAATCGGCCGGTGGGCCGGTGCTGGACAAGCGCAGCATCGAACTGCCGAAGTCGCATATCAAGGCCACCGGTAAGCATCAGGTCACGGTGCACCTGCACCCTGATGTCGCCGCGAAATTCGCCCTGGAGGTCGTGGCTGCGGGCTGACCGCAGTTATCGGCACGCTTCGACCGGAGGTCACGCAGTCGCGTGATCTCCGGTTGGTGTGCTCTGTTCTTCGGGGGTGTTAGCCAGCAGTTCGCTGGTTTCGTTTACGGATGGACGCTCGCGGCCGCGCCGTCGAGGTCCTTCTTTGGCGTGTCCGCGTTATCCACAGGATGTGGATCCTGTGGATCAATCAAAAAACCGACCGGATGTATTGTGATCCACCTCATAGCTGTTCGCTTGTCTGTTAACTCAACACGCCCGGCTGTTCAACAACTCCGACACGCCGAGACTTTGTTTATCCACACTGTGATGACGGCCAAAACCTGTGTCTAGCTGGGTATTTTTCCGTCCTGACCGGCGTTTTCCCCAGGTTATCCACAAGTTGTACACAACAAGGGGTGAACTATCCCCAGGCTATCCACAGGTTTATCCACAGGGCTGTTTGGCATGTGGATAGAACCTCGCCTAGGTTCATCGCAGCACCACGTCGACGCTTCCGCCGGAAGCCGGCGGAGCGGATCTATCTGGGTGATAGCTGGGATGTCTGAACACTGGTCACAGACACTTCCCACCCCGGCGAAATTGTCGGACCCGTGCGGTAGAACCAATCGGTACAGGGGTGCGTCCGGTCTGGAGGAGAGGACGGTCGAGTCGGATGGCAGTCGTCGATGACCGCGGGCACACGGACTTCCCACCCGAGCCGCCCGGTGAGGATTTCGGGCGTCAGCCGCCGCACGATATGGCCGCCGAACAGTCGGTCCTCGGCGGCATGCTGCTCAGTAAGGACGCCATCGCCGATGTGGTCGAGGTGCTGCGCTCCGGCGATTTCTATCGCCCCGCCCATCAGGCGGTCTACGATGTCATCCTCGATCTCTACGGCCGCGGGGAGCCGGCCGACCCGGTCACCGTAGCCGCGGGCCTGGACCGCAGCGGCGAGCTGAAACGCATCGGCGGCGCCCCCTATCTGGTCACGCTCACCCAGACTGTCCCCACCGCCGCCAATGCCGGCTACTACGCCGAGATAGTCGCCGAGAAGGCCATTCTGCGTCGCCTGGTCGAGGCCGGTACCCGCATCGTTCAGTACGGCTATGCCGGCGCCGACGGCCAGGACGTCGCCGAGGTCGTCGACCGGGCCCAGGCCGAGGTCTACGAGGTCACCGAACGCAGGACCTCCGAGGACTTCCTCCCGCTCGAGGAACTCCTCCAGCCGACCATGGACGAGATCGACTCCATCGCCTCCCGCGGCGGTATCTCCCTCGGCGTACCCACCGGTTTCTCCGAACTCGACGAGCTCACCAACGGCCTGCATCCGGGCCAGATGATCATCGTCGCGGCTCGACCCGGTGTGGGTAAAAGCACGCTGGGAATGGATTTCATGCGCAGTTGCTCGATTCGGCACGGACTGGCGAGTGTGATCTTCTCGCTGGAGATGAGCCGGACCGAGATCGTCATGCGTCTGCTTTCGGCCGAGGCGAAGATCAAGCTCGGGGATATGCGATCCGGGCGGATGAGTGACGACGACTGGACCAAACTCGCGCGGCGGATGAGCGAAATCAGTGAAGCGCCACTGTTCGTCGACGATTCACCGAACCTGACGATGATGGAGATCCGGGCGAAGGCGCGGCGGCTCAAGCAGCGGCATGATCTCAAACTTGTTGTGGTGGACTATCTCCAGCTGATGACCTCCGGTAAGAAGGTCGAATCACGGCAGCAGGAAGTCTCCGAATTCTCCCGGCATCTCAAACTTCTGGCCAAGGAATTGGAAGTTCCGGTGGTCGCGATCAGTCAGCTCAACCGTGGGCCGGAACAACGGACAGATAAGCGTCCGCAGGTCTCCGACCTGCGTGAATCTGGGTCGCTCGAACAGGATGCGGATATGGTGATCCTGTTGCACCGGCCAGATGCGTTCGAACGCGACGATCCTCGTGGCGGTGAGGCCGACTTGATTCTCGGCAAACACCGCAACGGGCCGACCGCCACGATCACCGTGGCGCACCAGCTGCACCTTTCGCGTTTCGTCGATATGGCTCGCGGCTGACGTTCGTTCTCAGGCCGGGAGCGAAAACCCTTCGGGTGGCGAGCCCTCGGCGAACAACATCTGTACCCGAGCTTTCCCTTTCCGTATCTGCCGGGCTTGCCGATACTCGGGCGAGTCGTACCACTGCCGGATCCGATCCATATCGGGAAACTCGATGACGAGAATTCGGGGTGAATCCCAAGTGCCCTCAACCGGTTCGGGCGTGGGACCGGCCACCAGGTAGCGGCCACCATGACTGAGGATCGACTTCTGGGCTACCGGGGCGTAGGCCCAGCCGGCCTCCTCGTCGAGCACCTCGACGTTGACTATGACGTAAGCGGGCATGCGGTTCCAATCACGGACACGGCGTGTAGTTATGGCACGCATAAGAATATTGACGCCCTGTAACCTGTCAAGGTGGGCAACGAATCCGGTGCGAATGTGCTGAGCCGTCGGGAGCGCCTCCGCGCCGAGACCAGTCGGGAGATCAAGACCATCGCGCTGCGGCAGATGACCGACGCAGGACCTGGAGCGATCTCGCTGCGCGGCATCGCCCGGGAGATGGGGATGACCGCACGCGCGATCTACAGCTACTTTCCCACTCGGGACGACTTGATCACGGCCCTGATCAGCGAAATCGGTGCATCGCTGGCAGAGGCGCTGGAGACCGCCACCCAGGCGGTGCCCGATACCGACCCCGGCGGCAGGCTGGTGGCATGGGGGCAGGCACTGAGGGAATGGGCGCTGGCACACCCGGAGGGCTTCCGGCTCTTCTACGGGCACCCCATCCCTGGATACCAGCCACCTGCGGGCGGGCCGGTGGACCAAACTGCACGCCGCGTCTGCCGCAGCCTCACCGGTTTGGTGGCCGCCGTATGGCTCGACGGCCGATGCCGTCGGTCCGTGGAGGCCTCCTGGTCCGACCTGCACCCCGACTACGTCGCAAAGATCCGGAAAGATCTCCCGGATGTGCCACCCGCCGCGGCCGCCCTCGCACTGCGGGTCTGGGGTCGTATGCACGGCTTGGTAACCCTGGAGATCGACGGCCACATTCACGCGGTTGCACGCGACCCTGCCGCGCTGCACCACGCCGAGATGCTCGACCTGGTGAAATCTTTGACCGTGGCCTAGCTGAAGAAATGTGGTAAACGCGCCGACGGCATGAAACCCCAGTGTGATCATCGGATTCGGGAATGTCCCCGAGTCGGTGCGCATCATGCCCGAGCGTGTTACTGATCCGGTACGGCCTGGGTGGTCCACGTCGAGGCGGTACTGATTTATACGCAACAGGGGTACCGTACAAGCGACGGTGTGGTGGACTCGATCTGACGCTGGGCCGCGCGCCGAGTTCACGAATGCTCGCAGCGACCAGGGCCGCACGGCAGGTGGGAATACCGTTGGGCCGGAGGGCACTACACTCGGTGATTGCCAGCTGGAGGAAGATCAGAGCGGGAAGACGCGCAGGACGCACATGTCGAAGCCCGCCGCCGACTGCCGGCAGATCGTCGAACGCTTGACGGGCGACTTCAATCAACTGAGCGCCAAACTGAACGAGATCATCACCGATGCGGCGGAAACCTCGCGCACGGTCGGGCAGATCCTTGATGCTCAGGAACGGAAAGCGAAGTCGCTGTTCCAGGACGCCGCCACTCCAGACCGCGACCCCGCCCGCGCCGTACCCCGCCCCGAGGTGCCCCAGGTTGGAGACGACGGGCCTCTGATGCTCAGCGGTCGACGAGCTTTGGACGAACTGGTCGCACGCTACGGCGACAACATTGTCTTCCACGGCAGTGCCGCACCTATTTCTCGGCTCGAGCCGCGTCAAATGACCTGGGTGGATCGTACGGGCCGACGCCACCCCGATGGTGAACCCGCTATCTGTGCCGATACCAGCTACGACGTCCCCATGTTCCTGTCACTGTTCAAAGGCCGAGTCCGCTGCCAGTACCGTCCGACCGAGGATGGCGGCTTCACATACAACATCAAGGGGGCCGACACCGCCGACCTCGGCGGATATACCGGCCACGTTCACGTCATGGACAAGCGGCACTTTCAGGAAGTCGAACTCGACTATCCTCCCGAATGGCCCGGCCCCTTCGGTGCCCCACGCACGCCAGAGCTCCGGGCGTCTACCGAAGTTGAACCTTTCGCCATTGTCGATGTCACGGGCGCCGACTTCCCCCACCCCGTCGGCGACTACGACGTCTGACCGCCACCGGAGAAGCAGGTGCACGGCCGACAGAGACCTGACGGAGCGCACCGCCATTCGGACGTCTCGAGATCAATCGTGCCCCGACCGCCGGGTCCGAAGATGCAGTCCACGGCGCCACGAGCTTGCCGGATTGCATACCTAACGGGGGTACTGTATCTATGGAGATGTCCCCCGCGGACCGCGCCATTCCGGATCGGTCCGCGGATATTCACCAGATCGACAGGAAACGATATGAGTACCTCGATCATCAACGTCGCTGGAATGACCTGTGGTGGTTGCGCTTCCAAGGTCCGCAAAGAGGTTGGCGCACTTGCCGGTGTCACCGGTGTCGACGCCGATCCGGCCACCGGCCGGGTCACCGTCGAATCGGGTGCCGAGGTCGACCCCGATGCCATCAGGAACGCCGTGGAAGCAGCCGGTTACCGAGTCGTCGCCTGAGTGAACCCCGGCCGGGTCGATCTCCGTGTCGCGGCCGGGGGCGTGGACTGCTCGCCTCCGTGAGCAGTCCACCGCGTACCGGTTGCGCCATTCTCATGGCCGGGCATCCTCGGTGGTCCTGCTCACGGGATGGTGAGCGAGGATGTCGTCGGCGAGTAGGTTGATTCGCGACCGTTGCGGTCTACTTCGCCGATACGGCTTCGGCGCGAGAACATTTGGGCGCAGAGAAGGAGGTGGTGCGGTGGCCGGGATATTCGGGCAGGTCGATGTACAGCGCGAACGCGCAGATCATGGTCGACACCGGCGCGCATCGTCTCCGGAGGCCGGGGTCCCGATACCGGGCGGCCGGGACCCGGAACCGAGTGGTCCGCGGTGACCGTTTCCGCCCGTCTGCGACGCATATCGGTGGCACTGGCTATGGCGGTGCTGCTCATCGCGCCGATCGTCGACTGCACCCTGCACCTGGCAGACGAGCACAGCCCGGTTGCCGCGGCAACGGCGGCGCCGGCCGTCGGTAGCGCCTACGTCGGTCACCTTCACGGTATGAGCAATCACTTCGACCACTGTGATCAGCACATGATCCACTGCGTCGAGAAATCGGTGTTGCCTTCGGGCGGTGCGGCCGCCCAGCCGCTGCTGTGGACGGTGCTGATCGGAATGGCCACCGTCGCCGCGATCGCCGTGGTCCACACCGGCGCGCGGGGAATCCGGGGACCGCCGGGGCGTGGGTTACCGGTGTTGAACGGACAAGCCATTCTCACGAATTTCTGTATCTCCCGACGCTGATCGGTCAGCGCCAGGCCGCGACATCTGTGTCGACGGCCGGTGTTCGCTGCCTGCTCACCGTCTCGACCCGCCCTGTGTGGCGGTTCGGATACAGAAAGCGACAAAAATCATGAACGATGTCGTGTTCGGTAAGCCTGCCGGACCTGCTTCGACTGTGCTCGCCCCGCCTGCTCCGGCGCGGGAATCGAGTTCGCTGGTCGGCAACACCCCCGTGCTGTGGATCGGGGAGCCGCTGGCGCCCGCCGGCCGCGGCTTCTGGGCGAAGCTGGAAGGTTTCAATCCGGGCGGGATGAAGGACCGGCCCGCCCTGCACATGATCCAGCGGGCGAAACAACGCGGAGACTTGGCGCCGGGGGCCCGCATCATCGAATCCACCAGCGGCACTCTCGGGTTGGGTCTGGCGCTGGCCGGTGCGGTGTACCACCATCCCGTTACGGTGGTCACCGATCCGGGGCTCGAGCCGATCGTGGATCGCCTGCTCGCCTCTTACGGTGCCCGCGTCGAGTTGGTGGCCGAACCGCACCCCAGTGGGGGCTGGCAACAAGCACGCCGCGACCGTGTCATCGAACTCATGGCGGCCGAACCCGGGGCATGGTGCCCGGACCAGTACAGCAATCCCGACAACATCGACGGATACGAATCTCTCGGGCTGGAGCTGATACAGCAGCTGGGCGGGGTCGATGTGCTGGTGTGCGCGGTCGGTACCGGCGGCCACTCCGCGGGTGTCGCGCGGGTGCTGCGCCGCTTCGATCCGGACCTGCGGCTGATCGGCGTGGATACGGTCGCCTCCACGATCTTCGGCCAGCCCGCCGGCCCGCGAGTCATGCGCGGGCTGGGGTCCAGCATCTTCCCGCGCAATGTCGACTACTCGGCCTTTCGTGAAGTGCACTGGGTGGCACCGGCCGAAGCCGTGTGGGCGTGCCGGACGCTGGCCGGCACGCACTATGCCACCGGCGGCTGGAGTGTCGGGGCGGTCGCGTTGGTCGCGGGATGGGCCGCGCGGACCCAGCCGGCCGGCACCCGGATCGTGGCAGTGTTCCCGGACGGACCGCAACGCTACTTCGACACCATCTACAACGACGACTACTGCCGCGAGCACGGTCTGCTCGATACCGATCCGCCGATCGAACCGGACATCATCGCGCATCCGGGGCAGCGAGTGGTGCGCTCGTGGACCCGCTGCACCACTGTCGTCGACCCGCACACCGTCGACCTGGTAGGAGGGGGCGCGTCGTGACCGTACTCAGGAGTTTCCGCAGCTTCGACCTGGCCGCCCGGTTGCTGATGATCAACCAGTTCGGCATCAACCTGGGCTTCTATATGTTGATGCCGTATCTGGCCGGGTATCTGGCCGGACCGCTGGGCTTGGCGGCGTGGGCGGTCGGCCTCGTACTGGGGGTACGAAACTTCTCCCAGCAGGGCATGTTCCTCATCGGCGGCACCCTTGCCGACCGGCTCGGCTACAAACCACTGATCGTCGCGGGCTGTCTGCTGCGTACCGGCGGCTTCGCTCTGCTGGTTTTCGCCACCTCGCTGCCCGGACTGCTGATCGCTTCCGCCGCAACGGGGTTCGCCGGCGCATTGTTCAACCCCGCCGTACGCGCCTACCTGGCTGCCGATACCGGCGAACGCCGGGTGGAAGCGTTCGCGGTATTCAATATCTTCTATCAGGCGGGGATCCTGGCCGGACCGCTGGTGGGCCTGGCATTGATGTTCCTCGATTTCCGGGTTACCGCGGCCGCCGCGGCCGTTGTATTCGCGGCGCTGACCGTCGCCCAGTTGGCCGCTCTTCCGCCCCGGCGCGAGCAGAAGCCCGCCGAACAGACGTCGGTGCTGCAGGACTGGCGCGCGGTGGCGGCGAATCGCCGGTTCCTGTTGTTCTCGCTGACGATGATCGGCTCGTATGTGCTGTCGTTCCAGGTGTATCTGGCCTTACCGCTCCAGGCCGAATTTCTGGCAGGCGCGCAATCACAAGTGCTCGTCTCGGCGTTGTTCGTGGTGTCCGGTGTGGTCGCCGTGGCCGGGCAGCTGCGGATCACCGGATGGTTCGAGGCGCGCTGGGGGACAGGGCGTAGCTTGGCGGTGGGTATGGCGATACTGGCCGCGGCGTTCCTGCCGTTGCTCGTGGTGCCCGGGCCCGGGCGATTCGGTGTCGCCGCCGCGATCGTCGCATTGCTCCTGTCCACGGCGGTGCTCGCGGTCGGAACCGCCGCGGTGTTTCCCTTCGAAATGGATACTGTTGTCTCGTTCGCGGACGGCAAACTGGTGGCCACGCACTACGGCTTCTACAACACGATCGTGGGAATCGGGATCCTGGCGGGCAACCTCGCCACCGGCGCCGTTGTCGGGGCCGCACGAGCCGCCGGAGCGGAGTGGGCGGTGTGGGCCGGTCTCGGCCTCATCGGAGCGGTGGCGGCCGCGGGGTTGTATCGGCTCGACCGGTCACAGCCGGAAGAGTCGGCCGGTCCAGCCCTCGCTGTCGGCCGGCGAGATCGCTGCCACGATGGAAGATGAACGATGAGGACAGGCAGGCCCCGGTCGACCAGTCAGGAGGCTTCTCGATGTCGCATCCAGAGCACCGGCACCCCGGCCCCGCACCGGCCGGGCACGAACACGGCACGTCCACACAGAACCCACCCCCGGACACTCGGGACCGGTCCGCCGGCCAGGCCGGTTCCGATGTCCGTCCCGGGCACAGCCGTCATACCGAAGGCGGTGGCCACGATCGGCATGCCGGGCACGGGGCACACGGGGAGATGTTCCGGCGCCGGTTCTGGATCAGCCTGATCCTGGCCTTGCCGGTAGTCGGATTCAGCCATATGGTCACCGAGCTGCTGGGCTACCACCTGCCGGAATTCCCCGGTGCCTCGTGGATCCCGCCGGTCCTCGGCACGGTGATCTTTGTCTACGGTGGGACGCCGTTCCTCACCGGCGGCTGGAGCGAACTGCGTTCCCGCCGACCCGGGATGATGCTGTTGATCGCCATGGCGATAACGGTCGCGTTCGTCGCGTCCTGGATCACCACCCTCGGGCTGGGCGGGTTCGAGCTGGACTTCTGGTGGGAACTGGCCCTGCTCATCGTCATCATGCTGCTCGGGCACTGGCTGGAGATGCGGGCGCTGGGCTCGGCGTCCAGTGCGCTCGACGCCCTGGCCGCGATGCTGCCCGATACCGCGGAGAAAGTCACGGGCGACGGTGTAACCGAGGTCCCGCTGGCACAGTTGTCCCGCGATGATCTGGTGCTGGTGCGTGCCGGTGCCCGGGTACCGGCGGACGGCACGGTCACCGACGGCCGGGCCGAGGTCGACGAATCGATGATCACCGGTGAGTCCAAGACCGTCACCCGCGATATCGGCGACACCGTGGTCGCCGGCACCGTCGCTACCGACAGCGCCTTGCGGGTGCGGGTCACCGCGGTCGGCGAGGACACCGCGCTGGCCGGTATCCAGCGCATGGTCGCCGACGCCCAAGCCTCCTCCTCGCGCGCCCAGGCGCTGGCGGACAAAGCCGCCGCGTTCCTGTTCTATTTCGCTGCCGGCACCGGTGCACTGACTTTCGTGATCTGGGCGCTGCTCGGCAATCTCGACGAGGCGGTGGTGCGCACGGTGACCGTCCTCGTCATCGCCTGTCCCCACGCCCTGGGCCTGGCGATCCCGCTGGTCATCGCGATATCGACCGAACGCGCCGCAAAAGCCGGAGTACTCGTCAAAGATCGTCTCGCGCTCGAGCACATGCGCACCGTCGATGTGGTGCTGTTCGACAAAACCGGCACCTTGACCCAGGGACGCCACCAGCTCACCGGGCTCATCGCCACTACCGGCATCAGCGACGAGCACTTGCTCGCGCTCGCTGCGGCCGTCGAAGCCGATAGCGAACACCCCCTTGCACGGGCCATCGTGGCCGCAGCCGAAACCCGGGTTCCGGTATCGGAACAACTCACCGCCGGCGATTTCCGCTCACTGCCCGGACGCGGGGTGCGCGCCGTCGTCGACGGCACCGAGGTCACCGTCGGCGGCCCGGCCATGCTCGCCGAGTCCGGGTTGCCGGTACCGGATGACATCACCACGATCACCCGCGGCTGGGTACAACGCGGCGCCTCGGTGCTGCACATCGTCCACGGTGACCGCGTCCTCGGCGCCGTCGCACTCGAAGACGCCGTCCGCGACGAATCCCGCCGCGCCGTCGACGCGCTGCACGACCGCGGCGTACAGGTCGCGATGATCACCGGTGACGCCCGTCAGGTCGCCGACGCCGTCGCCGCCGACCTCGGAATCGACGAGGTGTTCGCCGAAGTACTGCCCGAACACAAAGACGCGAAGGTCACCGAACTGCACAACCGCGGGCACAAGGTCGCGATGGTGGGCGACGGCGTCAACGACGCGCCCGCCCTGGCCCGCGCCGACGTCGGCGTGGCGATCGGGGCCGGCACGGATGTCGCCATCGAATCCGCCGGTGTCGTACTCGCCGCGAACGACCCCCGCGCGGTGCTCTCGATCATCGAACTGTCCCACGCCAGTTACCGGAAGATGTGGCAGAACCTACTCTGGGCCACCGGCTACAACGTCATCGCCGTCCCGCTGGCCGCGGGAGTGCTGGCATTCGCGGGTATCGCGATCTCTCCCGCCGTCGCCGCGGTGCTCATGTCGGTTTCCACCATTGTCGTCGCGCTCAACGCGCAATTGTTGCGCCGCCTCGACCTCGACCCGGCGCGCCTGGCTCGCGCCCATGGCCGAGATGTCGTCCGCCGGGACGTCGGATGAGTGCCGACCGCAGCGAGCAACGGTGTCGAGCACCGTCGAGAAGATGGCACCTCGCTCGGGGCCGGGGACAACACAGTGACGGGTCTGCCGCACGCAGCTCGGGCGGTGGTCCCGAGATCACATATCGGGTGCAGTGTGGCCGGCTCCGTGCCGATTCGGGCACGGACGGCCATTCACGCAGCTCGCGGCCGTAGGGTTGAGCCGGGCTCAGCTCAACGAGGAGGACGGCCGTGGCCAGGAATCCACGATCCATCGCCGAGGCAGGGGGCGCCCTCCCGGCCGGTGCGGATGCCGAGCGGTTCGCCGGGTACGGCGTCATGGGGCAGCCCTTCGCCAGCGGGCACTATCTCGCCTTCCGGCATTTCGCCGCCAGCTCTGTCGGGCCGGGATACGCCTCGGTGTGGCACCGCGACCCGGCCGGAGACTGGGTGATCTACAGCAGTGTGTCCCCGAGGGAGAGTTGCGCCCGCTACTACAGCTCGGCGCTGGCGCAGGCACGGGTCGCCCAGATCGCGGTGGAGTGGACAGGTCCGTTCGGATTGACTGTGCAGGTGCCCGGCGAGCTCGAATGGGATATCGAGCTGGGCCGATCGCCGGCGACGGTGGTGATGACCGGTCTCGGCAGCGTGATGCCTGCGGCGCTGTGGCGTAATCCCGGAGTTCTCGCGAGCATGTCGCGGGTGGCCGGTCCGGCGCTGGGAGTGGGCCGGGTGCGGTTGTGGGGGGGCCCCCCCCCCCCGGCGGGGGTGGGGGCGCACCCCCCCCGGGTGTGGGGGGGGGGGGGCGCCCAGGGGCCGGAAGGGGGGGGGGGGGTGGGGCCCCCCCCGCGCCGCGACCCCCC
>NZ_JARWOV010000348.1 GCF_029868855.1 Nocardia carnea
CTGGGTGGGGCCCGCCCCTGGTCTGGAGCGACGGAGCGGGGGAGCGAAGCGGAGGAGCGGAGGAGTGAAGACCAGGGGTCACGAGGGCCCCACCCTCGAGCCGCGGAGCGGCTCCGAAATTACAGCCCGACCCTTCACGGACGGTCCATCTCGAGTCCGGCAGCTGATGCGGCTCCGCCCCGCACCGCTGCCTATGAATCCCACTGCGGTTGACGATGCCGAGTAGTCCAGCGGTGTTTGTGCGTACCACTCCACCTCGCCCCCATCTCTCGACGGCCTCACCTCCCTGAGTGGGGCCCGTCCATGGTCTGGAGCGGAGGAGTGAAGACCAGGGTTAATATGGCCTCACCCCCCGAGGCGCGGATCGGCCTCCGAGATCTCAGAACTGGATCCGCAGGTGGTCCGTCACCGGCCGCGCCTGGCAGCCGAGGATATAGCCGCTTTCGATGTCCTCGGGGTCGAGGATTTCGGCGTTCTCCATTTCGACCTTGCCCTCCAGCACCGTGCAGGCGCAGGACCCGCATTCGCCTTCCTGGCAGGAGTACGGCACATCCAGGCCCTTGTCGAGCATGATGTCGACCAGGGTCTGTTTACGCGGCCAGCTGAGGTTGTGCACCTCGCCATCCAGTTCCACTTCGACGGTGGCCGCGTCGGCGGCTTCCTCCGCGGAGATCTCGATGGGTGCGCTGTCGGCGAAGGGGTCGCCGGCCAGGGAGTTGAAGATTTCGGCGTGGGTCCGGTTGCGCGGGACACCGAGTTGGCCGAGGGCGTCGTGGACGCCGTCCATGAACGGCTTCGGCCCGCACATGAACGCCGCATAGGCGGTGTAGGGCCGGAACAGTTCGGCGAGCGCGGCGACCGTCGGCAGGCCTTGGACGGTTTCCAGCCAATGGATCACGACCAGCCGCTGCGGGTGCTTGTCCGCCAGCTCGCGCAGTTCGGCGGCGAAGATGACCGATTCGGGGTCGCGGTTGGCGTAGAACAGCACGATCCGGCCGGCGCCCCGGTCGAGCGCGGATTTGAGGATCGACATCACCGGGGTGATTCCGCTGCCGGCGGCGCAGAGCAGCAGATCGTCGTCGAGATCCTTGGGGGTGAATACGCCCGACGGCGGCAGTACTTCGAGTTGGTCGCCCGGTTTGATGTTGTCGCAGAGCCAGTTGGAGCCGTATCCGTCCTTGGTCCGTTTCACCGTGACCTTGGGCAGGTCGTCGGTGAAGGGGGAGCTGGCCAGCGAATAGCATCGCGCCACCGACCCGGTGCGGTCGCTGGGGATGCGCAGGGTGAGGAACTGGCCGGGCTGGTAGGCGAACTTTTCCCGGGCCTGCTCCGGTACCTCGAAGACCAGCGAGCTCGCGTCGGTGGTTTCCGCGATGACCTGGGCGACCCGCAGTACGACGGATCGTGAGCCATGGGGCACTTCGACGGTGGTCATCTCGTCCTCTCGACACCTGGTAGCCGACGGCATCCAGCCTACGGCAAAACTAGAACGTGTTTCAATTTTAGCCTATGCCGGCCGCCTGCTGTCGAGTGAGCTGGCCCTCGAGACCGGCGACCAGCACGCCGACCCCGAAATCGTAGGAATATTTGCCGCGCAGATCGGGCAGGTATTCCATTGCGCGGGCAACTCGCTCCGGCATCACCACATCGGGCGGGGTGTCGAGGTTGCGCGGATTCACCCGGCGGCGGCCGAACAGGTAGGTGTGGATGGTCGCGTAACCGGCCAGCACATTGCGGTCCTCGAAGCCGGCCTCGTAGAGGATCTCCATGATCGCCGCGATCAGGTCGAGCTGTTTTCCGAGCATCTGCTCGATGAGGACATCGCCCAGGCCGGGATGGCGGCGCAGGCGTTCGTCGATCTGGGCGAGCAGATCGACCAGCCGGTCCTGCCACGGCCCGGATTCGGGTGGCGGTTTGCGGACCCCGGCCAGCGCGGCCGTGGCGACCAGGTCGAGTAGTTCGCGCTTGTCGGCGACGTAGTAGTAGGGCGCCATGGGGGAGACTCCGAGCTCGCGCGAGAGCCGCCGCATGGATAGTTTCTCCACCCCGTCGGCCCGCACCACCCGGAGCGCCGCCTCGACGATCTCCGTTTCCGAGAGGGTGCTGCCGTTGCCACCCCCGCCCCCGCTCGTCTGCATTCGCACGACTCCCATTGCCACCTCTACATGCTGGGCGGCATCCGCCCGTCACGTTCTGTTCAGCTGCTTTTGCACCCGCAGTCTAGAGGTCGCGTTCCGGCGTGGGCGTTCACATTACTCGAAAACCCTTTCTTTTTGTCAGTGCATGACGTTATGGTGTGACTGCGGTCGCATCCGGCGACCGCAGCGCCGGCACTGTGCCACGGCTCACCGGCGGTATCCGAGGCGATACCGCGCGTCCCCGTCGTGGCGGCCCCTGGCCGGCGCAGGCGCCAATCAGTGGAGGTAGCCATGGCGGACAACCGTTCCTTCGGACCGGCCGAAACCGATCACCGCGGACCGATCGGCACAGTCGAGAACCAGGTGAGCGAGGACGCTCCCATCGTCGAGGAGACCTTGATCGAAGAGGTGTCCATCGACGGTATGTGCGGCGTCTACTGATCGGGCCGGAGATGCTCGATCTGGAAACCCGCTGGCAGTTACATCCCCGCGTGGCGTTGCGGCCGGAACCCTTCGGCGCGCTGCTGTATCACTTCGGGACCCGCAAACTGTCGTTCCTGAAAAATCCGCGGATCGTCGAGATCGTGCGCTCCCTGCCCGGGCACACCTCGGCCCGCGCGGCCATCCGGGCCGCCGGTATCGGGGACTCCGCCGCCGATCCTTATGTACAGGCACTGGCGAACCTGGCCGAATCGGACATGATCCAGCAGGCACCGGAAACGGCCGCGCTCGCCGAGACCGCGCCGTTCGCCGGTGTCGGCCCCGCCGATCCGGCGGTCCGGCTGGTGGATCGGTTCGAATCCGGGCTGGCAGCACCGATCTGTCTCACCTGGGAACTCACCTATGCATGCAACCTTTCGTGCGTGCACTGCCTGTCCTCCTCGGGCCGGCGGGATCCGAACGAACTCAGCACCGAGCAGTGCAAGGCGCTGATCGACGAGTTCCAGCGGATGCAGGTGTTCTACGTGAACATCGGCGGTGGTGAGCCGACCGTGCGCCCGGATTTCTGGGAACTGGTGGACTACGCGACCTCCCACGATGTGGGCGTGAAGTTCTCCACGAACGGTGTGCGTATCACTCCGGAGGTCGCCCAGCGGCTGGCCGCGAGCGACTATGTGGACGTCCAGATCTCGCTGGACGGTGCCGATGCCGAGGTGAACGACGCGGTCCGGGGGCCGGGATCCTACGATACGGCGATCCGTGCGCTCGAGAACCTGGCGAACGCCGGATTCAAGGACGCGAAACTGTCCGTGGTCGCCACGCGGCACAATATCGACCAGCTCGATCTGTTCAAGGAGATCGCCGATCGTTACGGCGCCACTCTGCGGCTCACCCGGCTGCGGCCGTCGGGTCGCGGTGCGGACGTCTGGGACGAACTGCATCCGCTGCCGGAACAGCAGCGGACTCTCTACGACTGGCTGGTCCGCAACGGCGAAGGCGTACTCACCGGCGATTCGTTCTTCCACCTCTCCGCATACGGTCAGGCTCTCCCGGGTCTGAACATGTGCGGGGCCGGCCGGGTGGTGTGCCTGGTGGATCCGCTCGGCGACGTCTACGCCTGCCCGTTCGCGATCCACGAGCGGTTCCATGCCGGAAACGTCGTCACCGACGGCGGTTTCGCCACGGTATGGTGGGAATCGGAGCTGTTCAACGAGTTGCGCGAGCCCAGCGGTGGGGGTGCGTGCACCAAATGCGCGCATTACGACTCCTGCCGCGGCGGGTGTATGGCGGCGAAGTTCTTCACCGGACTGCCCGCCGACGGCCCGGATCCGGAATGCGTTCAGGGTTACGGGGAAGCGGCGCTGGCCGATACCGGGCGGGTCATCCCACGTCCGGCAGTCGACCATTCGCGCAAGAGCACCCCGCGCCGGTCGCGTTCGGGCGGACCTGTTCCGCTGACGTTGCTGCCCCCGGCGAAACGTCCGGCTCGGGCCTGTGACGAGAGCCCGCTCGTGTGAAAATTATTGGATGACACCGCCCCGAGTGACGATAGCCGGATCGTTGCCCGGGGCGGTTCCTTATGTCCGCGCTACCGCTCCGGTGACCCATTTCATGACTGTGTCCACCGTCGTTCGGCAAAATTCTCCCGAACGAAACACTTTTTCCCGGACTGCTGATGTCTCGTAACGAATCGGCAGTTACCATCCGTGGAATGCGCCATGATCGCCTGCCCGACGGATTCGGGGTGCGGATCGACCCACGGGTACGCGCATACTCGGGGGGACGCATCCTGATCGGTGGCTCACCCGCTCGTTTGCTGCGACTCGCGCCCGAGGCCGCGGAAATGATCGGCGACGGCTACCTGGAAGTGGACGGCCCGAAATCTGCGGTGGTTGCCAGACGGCTACTGGATTCCGGTGTCGCCAATCCCCGGCCGCGGCTGCTGCCGAAACCGGAAGACGTCACCGTCATCGTTCCGCTGCACAACAACCCCGACGGTCTGCGGCGGCTGCTCGCAACCCTGAGCGGGCGGACGGTCATCGTGGTCGACGACGGTTCCGACGAACCGGTCCAGGTGCCCGACGAACACGGCCGCCGGTGCCAGGTGAAGGTACTGCGTCACGAGCAGCGGCGCGGTCCGGCGGCGGCCCGCAATACCGGCCTGCGTGCCGCGTCCACCCAATTCGTGGCCTTCCTGGATTCCGATGTGGTGCCGCGCAGCGGCTGGCTAGAGGTGATGCTGGGGCATTTCAGCGATCCGCAGGTGGCGCTGGTGGCCCCGCGGATCGTCGCACTGGACCCGGAATCCACCACGCTTGCCCGCTACGAGCACACCCGGTCTTCCCTGGACCTGGGCCGGCGGGAATCCGCGGTGCAATCCGGCGGTGTCGTCTCCTACGTCCCCAGCGCCGCACTGCTCGTGCGTCGTACGGTGCTCGAAGCCGAGGGCGGATTCGACGAGAGTATGCAGGTGGCCGAGGATGTCGACCTGTGCTGGCGGCTGGAGCGGGCCGGCTGGCGGTTGCGCTACGAACCGGCGGCGCACGTGGCCCACGATCATCGGGTCTCGTTCCGGGAATGGTTCCGCCGCAAATTGTTCTACGGCACCGGCGCCGCGCCGCTGAGCCGGCGGCACGCCGGGAAGGTTTCGCCGCTGCAGATACCGAAATGGACCGCGCTGTCCGCGATCTTCCTGGCGACCCGGAACCGCTGGGGCCTGCTGGCCGCGGTACTTACCCTGCTGGTGCCGCTGCGCCGGCTGCGGATCGCCTTCGCCGGCGTGGACAACCCGACCGGGGTCGCCGCGATCTATGTCGCCCGCGGTTTCTTCGCCGGGCTGTGGCGGCTGTCCTCGGCCATGTTCCGCCACTACTGGCCGATAACCCTTGCGGCGATGCTGTTCTCCCGCCGGGTCCGCCAGACCGCGCTGACCTTGGCCCTCGCCGAGGGCGCGGTCGACTGGTACACCCATCGTGAGCCGGGAGGCCTGGACCCGCTGCGCTATATCGCCTACCGGCGGATCGACGATATCGGGTACGGCACCGGTCTCTGGCTGGGTGTGTGGCGGGCCGGCAGCCCGGCCGCCCTGAGACCCACCGCCCCACCCCGGTAGCGGGGGCGGACACCATGGTGGACACGCTGATCATCGGTGGTGGAAGTGCCGGTTCGGTGCTGGCCGCGCGGCTGAGTGAGGACCCGGGCCATACCGTGCGTCTCGTGGAAGCCGGTAGCCATCGCCGGTCGGTGGCCGATTTCCCGCCCGAACTCGCCGACAGCGCCGTGCTGCCGGTGGGCGGCGAGGCACCCTGGCTGTGGCGGTATCCCGTGGCGCTCACCCCGGAACTGCCGGGGCAGATCGTGCGCGGTCGCGGGATCGGCGGTTCGGGTGCGGTGAACGGCTGCTACTTCATCCGGGCCGCGGCCCGCGATTTCGCGGCCTGGAGCCGGGAGGCGGGCACGCTCGCCTGGGATTTCGAGGAAGTGCTGCCGTACTTCCGGTCGCTCGAGAACGACGAGGACTACGGCGACCACGCCGGGCACAGCCGGACGGGCCCGGTACCGGTGCGCCGGATCACCCGGCCCAGCCGGCTGGCCCAGGAATTCGCCGCCACGTGCCTGGATCTCGGTTTCGGTGAGGTGCCCGACTGGAATGCGCTGCCCGGCGGGCCGGATACCGGAGTCGGTCCGGTGCCGTGCACGATCGGGCCGCCGGATGCTTCGGGACGGCATCGGCGCGTCGGTCCGGCGCATTCGTATCTGCTGCCCGCGCTGGCGCGACCGAATCTGATCGTCCGGGGCGACACCCTGGCGACTCGCCTGCGGTTCGCGGGTAACCGGATCGTCGGGGCGGAGTGCCTGTCCGAAGGGAAACTCGAGACGATCCACGCCGATCGGGTGGTGTTGTGTGCCGGCGCGATCGAATCCGCCGCGTTGCTCCTGCGTTCCGGTATCGGGCCCGCCGACCAACTCGCCGAGCTGGGGATTCCGGTGGTGGTCGCGGCACCGGTCGGTCAGTGGGCCGTCGATCATCCCGAGATCGGTATCGAGTACCGGCATCCCGCGCCGGCAGGTGCCGCGGTCCCGCTGGAGTATGTGCTCGGGTTCGACGATATCGAGATCCGGCCCTATACGGTCGCCTTCGCTCCCGGTGTGCACCGGATGGGCGTCACTCTGATGCGGCCGACGAGTTCGGGCCGGGTCCGGTTGACCGGCCTCGATCCGTTCACGCCACCGCTGATCGAGCAGGGCTATCTCGCCACGGCCGCCGACCGTTCGCGCCTGCGGGCGGCCGTGGGACTGGCCGGCAAGATCCTGGACGTGATGTCCGCGCACTGGTCCGGCGGGACGGACGAGGGTGCGATCTCCGATCATTGGTTGTCCGAACGCCTCGGATCCTCTCAGCATCTGTCCGGTACCTGCCGGATGGGCCGGGCGGACGATCCCCGGGCGGTGGTCGACGAGCGGTGCCGGGTGCACGGGGTGGACGGGCTGTCCGTGGTGGATCTCTCGGTGGTACCGGTCCCCCTCAGCCGCGGGCCGCATGCGACGGTGGTGCTGCTCGCCGAACGCGCCACGGCGGATCTGCGCTGAGCTCGCCGCCCGGAAACGATGGCGCGCTGAACATCTCGAATTCCATCTGCGCTATTCGATACATGTACCGGCTATTGTCGCGCTAACGTCGTCCGGGCGAGCGCCGGGCGGCGGACAACGCCGCAGCTCCGCCGGGTGGCGCCACTGGTGCGGCTACGGTACTTTCCTCCGGTGCGGTACGCCGGTCGGGTGCCTCGCCGCCCGGATCACCTGATCCGAGGGGCCGCGAGATATCGACCGCGGACCGCCCGCCCACGGGTGCGGCCACCGGTTTTCGCCGCACCTCGACAGCCTGTGCCGGGACAACCGGTCTGGTAGGTGAGCTGTATCGGTCGGGGATACAGCTCACCGGGTGGGCCGGGCGAAATACCAAGTGGCACCGTGCAATATTGCGTCTCCATTTTCGACACCCCGACCGGATCTCCCCGGTTATCTCCCTCCGAGCAAGTACTCTGGTCCCTCGGGAGGCCCGCCGCGGCAACGCGATCCGGCCCCCGGGAATCCGCACCCGGCGCCGAACACCGGGGAAGGTACGGCGCCGGTGCGGACGGTCCCAGCGAACTTCCCGCGACCCCTGGTGTCCTGCGACGATCCGGTCTATCGGCCACCGAGCCCGGACATGGTGATACCGCGGACGAACGCCTTCTGGGCGAGAATGTAGACCAGCAGCATCGGGAGCAGGATCAGCATCGACGCGGCCATCAGCACCGGCCAGTTCGAAACGTACTGACCCTGCATCCACACCAATCCGAGGGTGACAGTGGAGATGTCCTCGCGCTGGATCATCACCAGCGGCCACAGGAAATCGTTCCAGACGTTCACCCAGGTGAGAACCGCCAGCACCATGACCGCCGGTTTTGCGTTGGGCAGCAGCACCCGCCAGTAGATCTGCCAGGGTGAGCAGCCGTCGAGTACCGCGGCTTCTTCGAGCTCGGCGGGCAGTGTCCGGAAGAACTGCCGCATCAGATAGGTACCGAAGGCATTGCCGAACAGGCCCGGAACGATCAGCGCCCAGGGCGTATCTGCCCAGCCCAGCGTGCGGATGAGCAGGAACTGCGGAACGACGGTCACCGTGAGCGGGACCATGAGCGTGGCGAGATAGGCCACGAACAGCACCTCCCGGCCGCGGAAACGCAGCCGGGCGAACGCGTATCCGGCCAGCGAACAGAAGAAGATCTGCCCGGCGGTGATACATCCCGCGTAGACGATGGTGTTCAGGAACATCCGGCCGAACGGCATCAGCTCGAAAACCGCTCCGTAGTTGGACCACTGCGGATCCTGTGGAAACAAGGCAGGGGTGGTGACCTCGGACTGTTTCTTCACCGAACCCGCCAGCGCCCACAGGATCGGCAGCAGGGCACACCAGGCCATCGCGATGAGGGCCAGGTAGAGCACCACCGCCCGGCGGAAAGCGCGGGTGGGCCGCCACTGCGCTGCCATCACGACTCCGTGGCGTTCCGGCGGGAAAACCATACGTGCGCGCCGGTCAGGGCCAGCAGCACTACGAAGATCAGCCACGCGATGGCGGAGGCGTAGCCGGCGTCACCGAACGCGAACGCGTTCTGGAAGATCATGATGCCGAAGACGTAGGTACCGGTCTCGGGTCCACCGTGGCCACCGGTGAGTACATAGATCTGGTCGAAGGCCTGTACCGCGTTGATGATCGAGACCACCAGGACGAAGGACAGCGCCCCGCGGATCAACGGCACGGTGATCGATACGAACCGCCGGACCGCGCCGGCCCCGTCGATTTTCGCCGCCTCGTAGAGATGGTCCGGCACCCCCTGCATCGCGGCCAGCAGGACAACTGTCGCGAACGGCACGCTCTTCCAAGTGGTCACCAGGCATACCGAGACCATCGCCCACCACGGGTCCACCAACCAGGGCACCGGCCCGATTCCGGCCCAGCCGAGCATCGTATTGAGCAACCCGTTGTTGGTGTCGAAGACAAAACGCCAGATCACCGCCATCACCACACTCGACACCGCCAGCGGCAGGAACATGACGGCCCGGAACACGGTGATTCCTTTGATCCGCCGGTTCAGTGCCGCGGCGACGACGAGGCTTATCGCTACGGTCGGTATCAAGGTGCCGAGCGTGAAGACGATCGTGTTCCGCAGGGCGATGGCGAACAGCGGGTCGGCGGTGAGCAGCCGGCGGAAATTCGCGAGCCCCGTGAACCGCATCGGGCCGAACAGATCCCACTCCTGAAAGCTCAGGTAGAGCGAGAACCCCAGGGGGAAGAGCAGGAACACCAGCACCGCCAGCAGATTGGGGGCGATGAACAACCGCGCCGCCCGGGCCCGGCGCACGGCCAGTTCCGAGGGCCGCCGAACCGGAGTAGGGTCGGCGGTCGGTGGTTTCGCGCGGACGGTCTTCTCGGTCGCGGTCATTGATTGCGCAGCACCTCATCGGCCTCGGGAGCGAGTCGGTTCTTCAGCGATATCGCGGGTCTGGTGCCGCGGAGCACGGGCCCCAGGTAACGGTCCATCAGCGCATCGATACGCGCCCACGCCGCGGTGACCGGTAGCGGAGCGGAATGCGCCGATCCTTCGACGAGAATGCCCAGGTTCTCGATATCTGTATGCGCTTCGGCGAACCCTCTTGAACGCACCGCGGATCTCCCGGCCGGGACGAACAGTCCGGATTCGGCGACAACGGCCTGCCCCGCGGGCCCGGCCGCGAACTTCAAGAATTCCCAGGCCTGCTCTTTCCTCGGGCTGTCCGCGGATATGGCCAGACCGGTGGTCCCGATATTCGACCGGGCCATACGCCCATTCGGGCCCACCGGTAGTGCGGTGATATCGAAATCCAGGTCCTCGGCTGCCGAGAATGTCTGGTAGCGCCAGTGCCCGCCCAGGGCGAGCGCCGCTCTGCCCTGCGTGAACAGGTCCATGGTCGAGATCGACTGCTGATCCGCCGGAGTCGGCGCCACACCGTGCCGAGTGGCGAGATCGGCGTAGAACTGGACGCCCTCGACGAAGGCGTCGTCGGCGAAGGCCGAGCGGTCCGGTGCGGTCCGCGGGATGGTCCATTCGGCGCCGTTGTTGATGGCGAACAAACCGGCCGAGTAGTACGGCACCCAGGTGTCGACGAAACCCCACTGCCCGACCCGCCCCGACCGCTCACGTTCGGTGAGAGCCCGGCAGATATCGAGGAATTCGGCGAAACTCCAGGCTTCGTCCCAGTGTCCGGGCGCGCGAAGCCCGGCGTCGTCGAACAGTTTCCGGTTGTAGAACAGGAAATTTCCCGACCACTGCTCCGGCAGTGCGTACTGCCCACCTCCGAAACTGAATGTGTCGTACAGCGCCGCGACACTGTCGGCTCGCAGTTCGGCGGCGAATTCCGGATCGCGCTCGAGCATGGCGTTCAGATCCAGCAGAACGCCCCGGTCCGCCAGCCCGGCGTAGGTCTGTTCCCACGCCATCAGCACGTCCGGACATTTACCGCCCGCGCAGAAGGTGAGCATCTGCTGCATCGGATCGGGTCCCGACAGCAGGGTCCGCACCCGGATCTCGGGATACCGGCGGGCGAACTCGTCGATCACCCGCTGCCGGCCGTCCGCTTCGGCAGGGTTGGCCTGGAAGAAGAATGTCAGCGCGTCGTCGTCGCCGGCGCATCCGGTCGGTGCCGGAACGGTAAGCGCGGCGCCGATCCCGCCGGCGATACGCAGGAACTCGCGCCGGTCGACAGCCGGTCCATATTCCTGCACGCCGCGTCACCTCGTTCCTGCGCCGCGCTCGCTCGCGCAGAATCGTCCGGATCGGGAACCGTGGATCTCGTACCGAACGTCCTGTCGGGGTGTGTGCCGGTACCCGCAAATTGTCCAACGCCGAGCCGCGAATCGGCTCGAACGACTCACCCGGCCCGTATCGTGCCCGGCGATCTCGGGAGTTCAGATCAGATTCTTCTGTTTCTCGATCCGGCGGCGGACATCGGCCATGAGGGCGTGGCTGCCGCCGTGGCGGAGGAAACGAGGGATGAAGCGGTTGACGAAACCGACGAAGAGAAAGAGGTTCTCGAAGCGGCGCTGATCGGCGGCGGTCCATTCGACCTGCATCTGCTCGCGGAAGTAGGGGGCGAGGAAGCCGATGGTGAGGAAACGCAGCAGGCCGCGGAACGGGAGACGCAGATACCAGTGGATCATCCGCAGGTTCAGCAGGTCGTCGAGGTAGGCGCGGACGAAATCGTCCAGGACCGCGTCTTCGCAGGCCTTGTTCCAGTATTCGTCGAATTCGGCACGGGTGGCCGGCCACATATCCGCGGTGACCTGCAGCGTGGTGCCCAACGAGGACGAGGAGCGGTAGAAGGCCTCGTTCTGTTCCGGGTGCATCTTCCCGGAGAGCAGCTGGTAGGTGTCCTCGAAGCCGATGTAGAGGCAGGCCGCGACCCAGAGTTGCAGCTTTCGATCGAAGGCGTTGTATTTCACGGGAGCGCCGGGCTCGGAACGTACCTGGCGGTGGGCCACGTTCACCGCTTCGCGGAAGGCCCTTTTCTCCTCGTCGTCACCGAGTATGGCGACGGCCAAGTACTGGGTGGTGGTGCGGGCGCGTTTCCACGGGCGCTTCATCAGCGAACCCGATTCCACCTTGCTTTCGGCGACGCCGTAGCCGACGCCGGGGTTGGCCATCTGCATGATCACGTTCGCGGCGGCGCCGGCGAACTGCCAGAAGTCGAGGGCGTCGGTGAGTTGCAGGGGGCGTTTGGTGAACGGGCGGTGGGTGGTGCCGATGCGGATACGTGTCTGCTCGGTGGTCAGCGGCAACCGGTTTCCCGGCGGTGGATCCTGCGGGCTATCGGGTTGCCGGGAGTGTGCTGCGACGGTCATCGGTGTCCTTCCCCAGAGATCCGGTGTGGTCTAAGTTACTCCAGATTCTGACGACAGTCACTTGATATGAAGGAACAGTCGCTAACTTAATCACGCTGGATCGCATTGGTAAACATACCTAGAACAGGTATGTAGCGGCTGTCGGCGACCAGGAAACTTTGCGAAAACCTTCCGCCGTGACGTGAATCGTGCGTAACATACCGCTCCGACCCGACCGTCTCAGACGTTCCCCGGTGGGGAGGGCACGTAACGGCCGGACAAGGAAGGAGCGCAGCATGCTCGAACGGCTGGATCGACTGTTCAGCTATGAGATGAAGGTGTCGGAGTTCCTCGGCACCTTCATCATCCTCGCAATCCCCTACGGGATCATCGGAATCGTCTGGACGCTCACCCACACCTCGCATCTTCGCGAGATGCACGGTGTCGACGTGATCGTCTCGTTCCTGGGGTCGATCGTGTGCTGGCCGGTGCTCACCTTCTCGAACGTGACGATGACCTGATGATGGCGCTGGTATGGCTCATCGACATCGTGGTGATCGTCGTGAAGATCCTCGGTGGGCGCACGACAGTGAATCCGATACTGCGCTTCGGGTTGTGGCTCGCCGTGCTCTGTGTGCTCGCTGCCGGTCTGGCGGTGGTGGGCGCCGGATCGGTGCTGCTACAGCAATACCTCAGCGGTGACCTCGATACGACCGGACCGGAACTGCCATGGTGACCACAGGAAACAGCCGTCCGGAGCAGCGCACCGACCTCGAGCAGGCCATCGCCGATCTGAAAGGTCTGTGGCAGCGCCACCCACAGCGCTCCCTGGAAACCCTCGGCCGTCAGGTCACGCTGGGCCGCCAGGCCGTGGTGGAAACGGTGAAAGCCATGGCCGCCCGCCGGTTCCCGTTCGCCGAATTCGCCAAGCAATGCGCGTTCATGGCGAATGTCTCGGCCGCGCCCACCATTTTCGTCGCCATGCCGATCGCGGTCGTGGTGTCCATCCAGATCGGTGCGCTGGTGAACCAGGTCGGTGCCACCACGTTCATCGGCGCGGTCGCGGGCCTCGGGATCATCCGCCAGGGCGCTCCGCTGGTCACCTCGCTGATGATCGCGGGCGCGGTCGGTTCGGCCATCTGTGCCGACCTGGGCTCGCGCACCATCCGGGAAGAGATCGACGCGATGATGGTCATGGGGGTCGATCCTGTCCGGAGACTCGTGGCGCCGCGGCTGGTGGCGGCCGTGGTGGTGAGCATGCTGCTGTGCGGGTTCATCGTCTTCGTCGGGTTCGCGACCGCCTACATGTTCAATGTCTACGCCCAATCGGGTACGCCGGGTTCGTTCATCGGCTCGTTCGCGTCCTTCGCGGTGGCCAACGATATGGCGGTGGCACTGGTCAAATCGGCGATCTTCGGGGTGCTGACCGCGATCATCGCCTGCGATATCGGCCTGCATGCCAAAGGTGGGCCCGGCGGGGTGGCGAATGCGGTGAACTCGGCGGTGGTCTCGTCGGCGCTGATGCTGTTCGCCACCAACATCATCATCACGCAGGTGTACAACACCGTCTTCCCGACGAAGGTGATCTGACGTGGGCACTCCCTATACGCCGCCGGCGCTGAAACCGGTCCGGCTGGTGGCCTCCGCGGCGGCGGTGCCGGTGGACGCCAACCGCCGGCTGGGCCACCAGGGGATCATCTTCGTCCAAGCACTGGTAGCGATCCCGTTCGTGCTGAAGCACTATCGCAAGGAGGTGCTGCGGCTGACTGCCGATGTCGGGTGGGGCAACGGCTCGCTGGTCGTCGGCGGCGGCACCGTCGGCGTGGTGATCATCCTGTGCGGTTTCGGCGGAATCACCGTGGGGATGGAGGCGTTCAGCGCGCTCAACCTGCTCACCATGGGTCCGCTCACCGGCGCGATATCCGGGTTCGCCACCACCCGAGAGTTAGCGCCGATTCTTGCCACGCTCGCCTTCGCGATCCAGGCTGGCTGCCGATTCACCGCACAACTGGGGTCCATGCGGATCGCCGAGGAGATCGACGCGCTGGAGTCCATTGCCATCCGCCCGCTGCCGTATCTGGTGACCACCCGCATGATCGCGGCGACACTGACCATCATCCCGCTCTACAGCGTGGGTCTCGCGGTGGCGTACCTGGCCACGAAACTCTCGGTACTGCTGCTGGGCGGTACCTCCGCGGGCACCTACGACCACTACTTCTACCAGTTCCTGCTCGGCCCGGACCTGTTCTTCTCGCTGCTCAAGGTCGTGGTGTTCGTACTGCTGGCCACGTTCATCCAGTGTTACTACGGCTTCTTCGCCGCGGGCGGTCCCGAAGGCGTCGGGGTGGCGGCCGGGCAGGCGATCAAGATGGTGATCGTCGTGATGGTGTTCGCGAATCTGTTCTTGACACTGGCGATCTGGGGTATCGACCCCGGCTTCCGGATATCGGGGTGAGGTGTCGATGATCATCGATCACAGCGGCCGGGGGCCGCGCCCGTGGCATATGACCCTGGCGGGTCTGGTGATGCTGACCGTTCTGGCGGTGCTGCTCGGCCTGCTCGGACTGCGATATACGGGACGTTTCGAGGATCGGGTCCAGGTGCGGGCGGTGCTCACCAGCACCGGGGACGGACTGCCGGAACGCGCGGACGTGAAATTCCGCGGCATGGTCGTCGGTGCGGTATCCGCCGTGGACGTGGTGGCCGCCGGGAAACGGCAGCAGATACAGATCGACCTGGATTCCCGGATCGCACCGACCATTCCGGACAACGTCACCGCGCGGGTCGTCCCGAACAATCTGTTCGGGGTCACCGGTATCGAACTCGTGGACAACGGCGTCACACCGGGCCGCCTGGCCGCCGGCGCCGAAATCGCCGAAGACACCAGTGCGGGCACGGTTCAACTACAGACCACGCTCACCGTGCTGCGAGACGTGCTGAACAAGATCCAGCCGGAAAAGCTGGGTCGCGTATTGGCCACCTTCTCCGAAGCGCTCGACCCCGGGGCGCGCGCACCGGGATCGACGATCGAGCGGCTGGACACCTGGGTCACCGAGGTGCGCAAAATCGACGGGGTCGGGGAATTGCTGGGTGATCTGGGTCGCGCCACCACCGCGCTGAGCGAATCGGCGCCGGAGCTGGTGGGTGTGCTCTCCGAATCGGTGACCACGGCGCGCACCGTCACCGAACGCCGGGAGAACCTCATCACCATGCTCGCCAACGCCAGTGGTGCGGTGGACTCGGTGAACAACCTGTTCGCCCGGAACCCGGACGCGGCCAAGGAACTGGTGCCCGGCGTCGACAGCCTGTTCGGCGCGCTGGCACAGGATCCGGAGGCGATCCCGACGTCGGTGGCCAATCTCAACGCCGCACTCGGGAAGCTGTCGGGTGCGTTCGGCTGGGGTGCGCAGCGGCAGATGCGCTGGAGCCTGGATGTTTCCTTCACGCCGTTCCAGCAGTACACGGCGCAGGACTGCCCCCGCTACGGCGAGATGGCCGGGCCGCGCTGCGGTGGTCCGTCCGTTCCGCAGGTCGCGCCGGCGCAGCAGTACCCACCGAACCTGCTGCCCGGCTGGCTACCGGGCGCGGGACCGAAACCGCAACTCCCTGCCGGGCCGGTGCAGAACCCCGCGCTACCGCAGATCCCAGGGCTGCCGGTACTGCCCGGACTGCCCACCCTGCCCGCCATCCCGGGGATCACCGTGCCCTTGTTCCCGGCCCCCGCGGGACAACCGGCGCGGCCCGGCCTGCCTGTTCCGCCGGGTGGCGCGGCGCCGGCGGCGACGCCGGCCGGTCGGCCGATCGCGCAATTGCGCGGGCACGCGGCCGTCGCCGCGCTGCTCGGCCGCCGGCCCACCACGTCCGAATTACTCCTGCTCACACCGGTGCTGGCGGGTGGCACGGTCGACGTCTACTCCGAGGGAGCCGCCTGATGCGCCTGGCGCGGACAATAACCGGCTTCAGTATTTTCGCGGTGATCGCGATCGTACTGACCTACACCATCTGGTCCACGCTGCAGCGGTCGGTGCCGGGGGAGACCGAAACCTATTCGGCCACCTTCACCGACGTGATGGGCGTACGGATCGGTGACGATGTGCGGATGGCCGGGGTGCGGGTGGGCCGGGTCGATTCGATCGAATTCGAACCGGACTACAAGGCCCGGCTGGTACTGCGGATCGAGGAACGCCAGCGTCTCACCGATACGACCAGGGCCCTGGTGCGGTACCAGAATCTGATCGGACAGCGGTATATCGCGTTGTTGCCGGGCGAGGAAAAAGGCGTGGAGGTCGCGCCGGGTGCGCATATCCCGGTGGAGCGCACCGAACCTTCGTTCGATGTATCGGCACTGCTGTCCGGATTCGAACCGCTGTTCAGCGTGCTGCAACCGGACCAGATCAATTCGCTGTCCGATACGCTGATCCAGGCGTTGCAGGGTGACGGGGTCTCGCTCAGCGCGCTCATCACCCAGGCCGCGGAACTGGCCACCACCTTCGGTCAACGCGACGAAATCCTGGGCGCGGTGATCACGAACCTGAGCAGTGTGCTCGCCGGTCTGGCCAACCGCAGCCAGGAACTGGAAACACTGATAACCCAGACCAGAGGCCTGATGGACGCGCTGTACGCCGAGGGCGAAACCCTGAAGGCTTCGGTGGATACGGTGGCGCGTTCCACCGATTCGCTGACCACCCTGATCAGCGCGGTCAAACCGGATATCGCGCTGGCACAGGACGAAGCGACCACCGCCGTGGAACTCCTGTTGCTCAACGGCGCCGCACTGGACCAGGCGGCGATCGAACTGACGACCGTCCTCAACGGCTTGGCCCGGTTCACCGGCTACGGCGCCTACGGCAACGCCTATATCTGCAACCTGGACGTATCGCTGTGGGGTGTGCTGTTCCCGCCCGGACTGTTCTCCCAGATCGGCGGCGATTCGCAGTCGGAGGTGTGCCGCTGATGGCGAAGTTACGAATACCTTTCGCGGAGAACCGCTTCCTGTGGCAGGGGTTGATCGCGGCGGCCGCGGTGGCACTGCTGGTCGCGGGGTCCAGTGTGCTGTCACAGCTGCGGCTGACCGACAAAACCGTGGTCGCGGAGTTCGCGCAGGCCGCGGGTATGCGCGCAGGGGCCACGGTGGACGTTTCGGGGATCGAGGTCGGTGAGGTGCGCGCGGTGCGGTTGGCCGGCGACAAGGTCGAGGTCGAGATGAAGATCAGCCGGGATATCCGGGTGGCCGCCGATGCCCGCGCCGCGATCGAGATGTCCACCATTCTCGGCCGGATGCATATCGAACTGATCCCGGGCACCGGTGCGGAATCGCCGGACAACCGGATCCCGTTGGCCAATACCGCCGTACCGTACAACCTCGCCAAAGTGATCCGGGACCCGAAGTACACCTCGTCGTTCGAGCGGATCGAGCGGATCGACCCGGGCAAACTGCGGCAGGCCCTGGATGTCTTCTCCCAGCAGATGGGGGATTCGCCGGAACTCGCGGTGACCGCCCTGGATTCGATCGGCTCGCTGGCCGAGGTGATCAACGCCCGCCGCGACGAAGTCGACACGCTGCTCAAGAGCATGGATCAGGTATCGCAGCTGGTGGCCGACAACCAGAACAGTGTGCTCATGCTGCTCACCCGCGGTGAGGCGATCGGCCACGCCGTGGCCCTGCGCCAGGACATGCTGCGCCGGCTGCTGGACAACGTCGCGGCACTGTCGAGCCTGCTGCGGGATATGGGACTGGAGAACAACGGCCAGCTCGGCCCGCTGATCCAGAACCTCGACACCATGACGCAGGGCCTCGAGAAGAACAAGGACAACCTGGACCGGCTGTACGAGATCATGCCGGTCACCCTGCGGCAGTTCAACAACGTTCTCGGCAACGGGCCGTACGCCGACGTTTGGGCGCCGTGGTTCCTACCGGACAACTGGCTGTGCTTCGCCCAGGTCGTCGGGGGGTGTGGCAAATGAGGCTGCGGAGGATCGCGCGCGTGGTCGCGGCCGGAATCGCCGGACTCTGCGCGGCCGGCTGTTCGGTACTGCCCGACAGTATCGCCGGGCTGCCGGAACAGTATCTGGGCGAACATATCCGGATCAGCGCGGATTTCGAGAACGTGGCCGGCCTGTACGCCGGTAACGAGGTCGCCGTGCTCGGCGTTCCGGTGGGCCGGGTGGAGACCGTCACGCCGCGCGGTAGTTATGTCGAGGTCACCATGGCCCTCGACAAGGATGTCGAGGTACCGGCCGATGCGATGGCCGCGCTGATCTCCCCGCAGTTGATCACCAACCGGCACGTCGAACTCGCCCCCGCCTACAGCGGTGACGGACCCACGCTCACCGACGGTGCGCATATTCCGCTGGAACGCACCCGGGTGCCGGTGGAGCTCGACCGGATCCTGGAGAACTTCGACCAGCTCGGTGCCGCGCTCGAGGGCGACAACGAAGTCGGCCCGCTGGCCAGCCGGGTGCTGTTCCCACTGCTAGAGGGGAACGGTGACCGGCTACGCGAAACGCTCGACGATCTGTCCGCCGCGTTCGAGGTGTCCTTCGCCAACAAGGACCAGATCGCAAACACCATCATCGAATTGAACGAGATCACCCAGGTCGTCGCCCAGAACGACCAGACCGTACGGGATTTCAGCGCCCGGCTTACGGAACTGGTGCAGTTGATGGGGGAGCAGTCGCCGGGTCTGCACGCGGTACTCGTGCAGTTGAACGATTTCGTCGCCAACACCTCGACCCTGGTCGGGCAGAACCGGGATCAGCTGGCGGGCGCACTGCAGCGATTCGTCACCATAACCGCCCAGATGCGCGCCAACGCCCGCGGACTCACGGAATTGGTGGATATCGGCCCGCTGTTCTTCGAAAACCTCGCCAACGGCGTGAGCCATGAACACCAGGCATTCCGGGTGCACGCGCTGCTGGACAAATCACTGCTGGACAACGAAGTACTGTCCACCTTCTGTGAACGGATCCAGCTGCGCGCCGACGGGTGCCGCACCGGCAGGGTCCAGGATTTCGGCCCCGATTTCGGGATCACGGCGGCGCTGCTGGGGTTGACGCAATGAGGCGGAGAGGGGTCATGCGATCGGAGTGGACTGGTCGTGAAGGGGTGGGGTGGGCCGGCGCTGTGGGGGCGGGTTGGAGTAGCCGTGAAGGGTCTGGGTGGGCCAGCCGTGTGGGTGCGAGTTGGAGTAGCCGTGAAGGGGTGGGGTGGGCCGGCCGTGTGGTGGCGAGTTGGAGCAGCCGTGAATGGGCGGGGTGGACAAGCCGTGAAAGGGCGGGCTGTGATTTTGGAGACGCTCCGCGTCTCGAGGGCGGGGCCCTATTAACCCGGTTCTTCACTCCCGCCGGTCGGTCGCTGCGCTCCCTCCCTCTGGTCGCTCCAGAACCGGGCGGGCCCCGCCCGACAATGCGACGGATCGGGGCTGGCATGGGAATACGGGTTGGGCTGATTGCTTTGGTGCTGACGGGGGTGCTCGCTGTTTCGGGGTGTGGAGCGGTGACGGTGCAGAACATTCCTATGCCCGAACCGGGTATCGGGGGCCCTGGATATACCGTGCGGGCTCGTTTCGAAGATGCACTGAACCTGCCGGACCGGGCGCATGTGAAAATCGGTGGCACCGATATCGGGGTGGTCACCGGTATATCCACGACCGATTTCGTGGCGGATGTGGACATGCTGATCCGGGAAGATATCCGGCTGCCGCGCGGTACCACCGCCGAATTGCGGCAGGGCACTCCGCTCGGCGATGTCTTCATTGCCATGACCCTGCCCCGGGAGGATCCCGACGCCGCTCTGCTCGGGAATGGCGATGTCATCGATACCGACCACACCGGTGCCGGCGCCTCGGTGGAAGAACTCATGGTGTCGGTATCGCTGCTGCTCAACGGCGGTGGTTTGAACCAGGCCGCCCGGATCACCGCGGAAATGGATTCGATGTTCGCCGGGCGCGCACCACAACTGGCGCATTTGATCACCGAGATGACCCAGGTGCTGAGCGCCCTGAACGCGCGGACCGCCGATATCGACAATGTGCTGCACGGGGTGAACGTCCTGACCGGTGAACTGGCCGCGCGGAAACAGGAATTGGGGCAGGCCGCGGATACATTCCCCGATCTGCTGGGGCTGGTCGCGGAGAACAATCGCGATATCACCGCCCTGATCCAGAAGATCTCGGTGACGATGTCGGCGCTGGGGGATTTCACCGATACGACCAGCCCCGAATTCATCAGCCTGTTCGACAGTATCCGCCGGCTCATGGGTGGATTCACGGCGATGGGTGACAACCTGCGGCAGACGCTGGACGGATTGCATGCCCTGTATCCCTCGCTGGAACAGTCCTTCGAAGGGCCTACGCTCGCGGTCGCGGCGCGGGTCTCCTATCTGAGTATCGGCGCGCTGACCGATCCGGCCGAGAGCCGGCTGCCCGATGGCACCGATGTACCGGCATTCATCGGCAGCCTCGCCCAGGTATTGCAGAAGATCCAGGGCCGGTTGACCGGCCCGCCGCAACCCGCCCCGGCACCTCAGGAGGGGCCGCGATGAATATTCCGCTGTGGAATTGGCTGGTCCGGCGCCGGATCAGGGTCGCGAACATCGGACTCGTGATGGTGCTGATCGCCGGTTGCGGATACCTCGGCGCGGAAGTGCTGCGGATCAACCTGCTACCCAACAGCACCTACCGGGTGACCGTGGAACTCACCGGGTCCGGCGGTCTGCTCGCCGACAACGATGTGAACTTCCGCGGCACCCGGGTAGGGCGGGTCGCCGATGTCCGGGTTTCCGATACCGGGATCGAGGCGGTCGCCGAAATCGACTCGGGGGTGCGGATCCCCGTCGGTGGCACGGTGGTGGTCGGGCGGCTGTCCGCGGTGGGCGAGCAGTACCTGGACTTCCGGCCGGACTCGGATACCGGCCCCTACCTGCGCGACGGTGACCGGGTGGCGGTGGAGCGCACCCATATCCCGGTGACGGTGCACTCGCTGCTGTCGAATATGAGCGCCATGATCAGCGGTCTCAACCCCGACCGGCTCACGGTGATCGTCGACGAACTGGACAAGGCGCTGGCGGGCGGACCGGACCGGCTGCGCAATATGATCTCCGGCATCAGCCGGGCGATGGCGGGACTGGAATCCCTGCTGCCGCAGACCCGCCAGCTCATCGAAAACCTGACGGTGATCGCCGAAACCACGCAATACGCGCAACCCGATCTCGGCACCCTGACAGATTCGGCGAGCGCGCTGTTCCAGCAGCTCACCGCCGCCGACCAGGAAGTTCGGCAGCTGCTGGACCTCGCTCCCGGCCAACTCGCCACGCTCGGCGGATTCATCGACGAAACGCAGGACCCGATCACCAACCTGGTCACCAATTTCGTGGCCATCACCCGGGCCGCGAAACTGCGCCGGCCCGCGATCGCGGCCCTCTTCCCGGCCCTGCGGGCGGGCACTTCTGCGCTGAATGTGCCGGTACACGACGGGATGTTCCACACCCTGGTCGATATCTGGCCGCGACCCACCTGCGAGTACGACACCATTCCGGTGGCCCCCACCGAACCGGTGGCCGACACCCGGGTCCGTCTGTACAACTACTGCGTCACCGACGACCCGGCCCTGCAGGTGCGCGGTTCGGCGAATGCGCCGCGGCCGGACATTCCCGACAACACCGCCGGCCCGCCACCGGGAGTCAGCGGTAACGAACTGTCCCGTCCCGTCCCGGGTCGTTAGGAGAAGACCGAAATGACCGAAAAGCCCGTCGCCGGCAAGCCGGAGGACCACGCGAAACCGGTGGTCGGCGAAACATCCTCCGACCACTCGGTAGCGCCGGCGACCTCGAGTGCGCCTGCTTCGCCGGATACGGATTCGGCGGAAACGTCTGTCCGTAGCCCGGCGGGTTCCTCGGATACGACTCCGGATCAGGACAAGGCTGCATCGAGTAAGAAACTGCTCGTCGGGCAGGAAACGAGCGGGTTCGATGGTGCGCCGGGACGGGCGGGCCCGAGAACTCGGCCGCGTGTCCTGCTCGGCGCGCTGACAGTGGCGGTTCTGCTGCTGATCGGGGCGGTGGGCACAGCCGGGTATCTGTATGTCCAGGAGCGCGACAAGGCCGAAGTGCTGGCCGCCTACGACGAAGTCCGGCAGGCGGCGTGCCGGTATGCACCGGTGCTGGCCAACTACGACGCGAAGAACCTGGAACCGTACTTCTCCGCCGTCCTGGCCGGCGCCACCGGCGACTGGAAACAGGAATTCGAGACCACCACCACCGAGCTCCGCGAGGCCCTCGTCGCCGGTGAAGTCGTCTCGACCGCGGGAGATATCCAGTGTGCGGTGAAAACCGCGGACGCCACCTCGGCGGAGGTCGTGGTGGTGATCGGGCAGACCGTCACCAGTCTGGGCACCCAGGGACAGCCCGCTCCGGGACAGCTGGCCATGGTGATGCGGATGCAGAAAACCGACGGACGCTGGCTGGTCGATCAGATGACCTCACCGCTGGACAAGCCACTGCAGTGACCGACCGGTACGGCCGCCCGGATCTCAGCTTTCGGTGGGGTGGCCGTACAGGACGGTCTGCATGAGCAGCGTGACCCGCTGCTGGGAGGCGATCGGGACGGTGCCGAAGGACCGTCCGAGATCGACGACCAGGGCGAACGCGGCGTGTACCAGGAACCGTGCCTGCGGTCCGGACAGGTCGGGCCGGACCTGGCGCACCAGCCGGGCCCATTCGTCCACGCTGAGCCGCTGCACATTGCGCAGCGCGGCGCGTTCCTCGGCAGGCACGTGCTGGAACTCGGTGTAGTACACGAAGGTGAGTTCCCGTTCGGCGAACGAACCGGCCACATACTGGTCGATCAGCGAATTCAGCGCCTCCCGCGGGCCGGCGGCCGATGCCACGGCCGGGCCGATGGCGCTCGACACCCGTTCGGCGGCGCGCCGGAACGCGGCGGTGAGCAGATCGCTCTTCCCGCGATAGAAGCGATACACCGCCGACGCCGCGGAAAGCCCGGCGGCGGTCGCAATATCCTCCACACTCACATTGGGGTAGCCGCGGGCATGGAACAGTTCCACGCCTTTGCGCAGCAGCAGTTCGTGTTTGAACGATTCCGGTATTTCCACCGGCGGTGCGGGCGCGATATCCACCGGCGGTGGCAGAGTGACGTCCGCGAGGTCCATGCAAATCGAAACCAGTAGCGCGACAAGTGATTTCGTTGGAAGCGCCGCATGGTGGTCGGCAATGCTGGTGATGGCCGACAGCAGCGATATCGCCAGCACCTTGCGGTCTCCGTTGCTGAGCCCCGGGGAATACGCCGCGAGCCGGCTGTCCAGGGCATCCAGCACCACCGCCTGCTGCTCGGCGCGGACCTCCCGATCCGCCGGCTCCAGGTAGCGACCCTCCCAGCGCACCAGCGCGACACTGGCCCGATTGGCGACGGTGACCGCGCTCAATCCCTCGAGTACCTGACGCAGCGCCTGCTGCGGTGGCAGGTCCGCGGCGTCGGCGGGCAACCGGACCGATTCGGCCAACGCCTGGCCGACCCGCAGCGATTCCTCCTGGAACAGCGCGTACTTGCTCGGATAGTGCCGATACAGCGCCGCCGAACTGATCCCCAGGCCGCCGGCGATATCCTCCATGCTCACGCCGTGGTACCCGAGAGAACCGAAAGCATTGGCCGCCGCAGCGGCGATCTGTGCCCGCCGGTTCTTCGGCCGGCGCCGCACCGGGCGTGCGGGCAGATCACCCGTGGTCTTGCGGGCGTCGGCGCCGTCTCCGGCCAGGTCGTCGCGGCCGCGCACGCGCACCGCGGGCGTGGACGGCCGGGCCCGGCTGTTGTCGACGCTCATCCCGCAATCCTATCGTCGGCCGACCGGCGTCCCTGTCCCGCACCCCCCGGTCAGGCGGGTATTCCGCCTGCTCGGACCGTGCGCACCGCCGGTGGGCGGGTTCGCGACGGGCCGAGACTCGCCGCGAACCCGGTGGTTGTTGCTGCTCCCGGTGGTTACGGCACGATCACCGCCCGCCCCCGCAGGGTTCCGGCGGCGAGCCGGCGGTAGGCTTCCGGCGCATCGTCGAGGGAAAACCGCTCGACCGCGATATCGAGAACGCCGTCGTGCGCCAGATCGATGAGTTCGATCAGTTCGGCGCGGGCACCCCAGTACGGCGCGGTCGCCGTGGCCTCGTACGGGCTCACGCCGAAACCGATCCGCGCGGCCGATGCGCCGTCACCGAGACCGACGATCGTCACATCGGAATCCACGCCGGCCACCGCCATCGCCGTATCGATGGTCGGCTGGAAGCCGACGAAATCCAGGACCAGACTCGCCCCGGCCGGACCGGTGATCTTACGGACATTGCCCGCGGCGTTCGCATCGGAGAGCACAGCTTCGTGGGCGCCTACCGACCGCGCGAAATCGAGCTTCTCGTCGTTGACGTCCAACGCGATGACACGCGTAGAAGTGAGATGCCGCAGCAACTGGATGGCGACATGGCCGAGGCCGCCGCTACCGATCACCACCGTCCAGGATCCCGGACGCAGTTTGCCCAGGGAACGTTTGATGGCGTGGTACGGGGTGAGGCCCGCATCGGTGAGCGGTACGGTGGCCACCGGATCGAGATCGCCGATCGGCACCAGGTGGCGTGGCGAATCGACGATCAGATATTCGGCAATGGCCCCCGGCGCGCCGAGCCCGGGCGGAAATATCCGCAGCTCGGCCGCGCGGGAACAGTAGTTCTCCAGGCCCTGCGCGCAGAACCAGCAGTTACCGCAACCCCACGGGCCGTAGACGATGACGTTGGTTCCGATATCGGCCCCCCGGACCCCGGCGCCGACAGCCACGACCTCGCCGGCGCCCTCGTGCCCGAGGGTCAGTGGCAGTTCGATACCGAAGTTCTCCGGCGGGTTGTTCATGACGAAATCGTCGGAATGGCATACACCGGCCGCGGTCACCCGAAGCAGTACCTCGCCCGGGCCGGGTTCGGGTGTGGGAATTTCGCGGACCTCCGGTTCCGCACCGACTGCCACATGCTGCAGAGCCTTCATAGCGTGCCTGTCCTCTCCTGAGCCGGACGACTGAGTGCGTACAGGTGGAGCGGGCCTTGCTTCTGGATCAGCTCGGTTCAGGCTAGTTCGCGCACCGGCCCGGGCGGCGCATTTTGCCGTTACCGAAGATCACCCCGCGGGGCCGGCGGCGCCGGTGCCCGGCCGGACTGCGGTTGAGGAAAGTATGCGGTGCCGTGCCTGGTTCTCGTCCGTTCGGAGCCGACTCGGCGACGCGGACGCGGACGCGCGGACCTGATGCGGGTGCGGCGCAATGACCCGGTCCGGCGGCCCTCGGCCCGGAACAGGTGGTCTCCGCAGCCGGCCGTCGACCGGTCAGCCGGCGCGGGTCATCGCCGGATGTGATCGGTCGGCCTGTGTTCCGGCGGCGGTCAGCGCCTGCCGGGTGGGCGGATACCGCTGTACCAGTCGAGCAGCGCGGGATCGTCGACCGCGCTGCGTTCCACCACCCGCTCCGGATCGGCGCCCTGGAACAGGCGTTTGATCGGCACCTCGAGCTTCTTGCCGGTGCGGGTGTGCGGTACGGCGGGTGCGGCCAGGATCTCGTCGGGGACGTGACGCGGTGAGACCTCGGTGCGGATCACCTCTTTGATCCGGTCACGTAGGTCGTCGGTGAGTTCGGTGCCGGGGGCGAGTACCACGAACAGCGGCATCCAATAGCCGCCGTCGGGCTGTTCCGCGCCGATCACCAGGGCTTCGCTGACCTCGGGCAGTCGTTCCACCGCCTGATAGATATCGGCGCTGCCCATCCGGATACCGTGGCGGTTGAGCGTGGAATCGGAGCGGCCGTGGACGATTACGCTGCCGTGGCCGGTCAGGGTGATCCAATCGCCGTGGCGCCATACGCCGGGGTAGGTGTCGAAGTAGGCGTCGTGGTAGCGGGTGCCGTCGGGGTCGCGCCAGAAACGGATCGGCATGGACGGCATGGGAGCCGTGACCACCAGTTCGCCGACCTCGTCGCGTACCGGTTGCCCCGCCTCGTCGTAGGCGTCCAGCGCGACCCCCAGGTACGGCGCCGACAGCTCGCCCGGCCATACCGGGACCGTGCGCACCCCACCGGCGAACGCCGACACCACATCGGTGCCGCCGCTGATGGAGGCCACCGGGACCCCACCGGCGTTCTCGTGCAACCACAGCGAGGAGGCGGGCGGTAGCGAGGAACCGGTGATTCCGATGAGTCGCAGCGCCGACAGGTCGTGATCGGTCGCCGGTACCGAACCTGCTTTCATACAACCCAGGACGTAGCCCGGGCTGGTGCCGAGCACGGTGGTGCCGGTGCGGGCCGCGATCTCCCACAGGGTGTCGGGCCGCGGATGGGCGGGACTGCCGTCGTAGCAGACGATGGTGGCGCCGGTGAGCAGGCCGGCGATCTGGAAGTTCCACATCATCCAGCTCGGGCTGGTGTACCAGAGGAAGGTGTCGTCGAGTCCGATATCGGATTGCAGGGCAACGGCTTTGAGATGTTCCAGCACGACGCCGCCGTGTCCGTGCACGATTCCCTTGGGCAGCCCGGTGGTGCCGGAGGAGAAGACGATCCACAGGGGGTGCTCGAAGGAGACCGTTTCGGTCTCGGGCAGGGTGTGCCCCGCCGGGTCGGCGGCCACCGGCCACGGTGTGCTGTCGGGGATCTCGATCCCCAGCCGGGAGACCACGACGGTGGCGCGCAGGGAACCCAGCCCGGTGCGCAGCGCGGCGATATCGGCGCTCTTGTCGTGCGCCTTACCGCCGTAACGGTAGCCGTCGGCGGTGACCAGCACCGTAGGCTCCAGCTGGCCCAGCCGGTCCAGGGCGGCCTTGGCGGAATAGTCCTGACCGCAGGCGCTCCACACGGCGCCGACCGCGGCGGTGCCCAGGAAGGCGATCACGGTCTCGGTGATATTCGGCAGGTAACCGATCACCCGGTCGCCGGGCCGGACCCCCAGCGCACGCAGCGAACGGGCGAAGGCGGCAACCCCGGCGAGCAGTTCGGCCCAGGAGGTTTCGGTGACTTCCCCGGTGCCCTCGGTGACCTGCAGTATCGCCGGCCGGTCGGTGCGGGCCTGCGCGACGATCCGGTCCACGTAGTTCAGGGTGGTTCCGGGAAACCATTGCGCCCCCGGCATATCGGGCCGGCCGAGCACCTCGTCCCCGACGGGGCCCAGATCGAAGTAATCCCACAGCGCCGCCCAGAAATCGGCGAGATGGTCCACCGACCACCGCCACAGGGCGTGATAGTCCGGTAGCTCGGCGCCGGTCCGCGTCTCGACGAAGCGGGCGAAATCCGTGACCCGGGCGTCGGCGATATCCCGTGCGCTGGGTACCCACTGTGGTTGCACCGGTTTCAACCTCCTGTTTTTCCGGCCCGCTGGAGGATCTGTTCGGCGTGGCGGAGTAGTGGGGCGTCCACCATGCGTCCCTCGTAGGTGAAGACGCCGCGGTGGTTCGGGGCGGCGGCGAGGACACTCTGCGCCCACGCGACCTCATCCTCGGAGGGAGCGTAGGCGGCGCGGATCACCGGGATCTGCGCGGGATGTATGGCGACCTTGATATCGAAACCCACCGCGACCGCGTCTTCGGCTTCGGCGCGCAGACCGTCCAGGTCACGGATGTTCAGGTACACCATGTCCAGGGCGAGCCGCCGATACGCCTTGGCGGCGAGCAATCCGGTGCTGCGCAGGTGAAGCGCCACATCCCGGTAGCTGCCGTCGGGGCGCCGGGTACCGGTACCGCCCATCGCGGCGACGAGATCCTCGACACCGCACATCACGCCCAGGGTGCCGGGCGCGGCGGCTATCGATTCGATGGCCAGCGCGCCCGCGGGGGATTCGATGAGTGCGAAGACCCCGTAGCCGGTGAGACCGCTGACCTGTTCGGCGGATTCGGTTTTCGGCAGCATGATCAACCGGTATTCGGTGCTGCGCAGGGCCTGTAGGTCCAGGTCGTGGTCGGCGGTGCCGGCCGGGTTGACCCGCACCACGGTGGTGGCCGGGTCGAGCGGGGTTTCGGTGAGTGCCTTGCGAGCGGCCGGTTTGTCGGCCGGTGCGACACCGTCCTCGAGGTCGAGGATCACCACGTCCGCGGCGTCGGCGGCCTTGCGGTAGCGCTCGGGACGGTCGGCCGGGCAGAACAGCCACGCCGGGCCGGCGGACTCCCAGGGGGTGGGTGCGGGTCGATCGGTCATCGGGCTTTCCTCCTGCGTGTGCCGGCCACGGCGGTGCCCGGTTTCACGCCTTCTCCGCTGGACGCATCCGGATCATGGCGTGCCGGACGGCGATACCCACGATGGTGCCGTGCTGGTTGCGCGCCACATGCCGGAAGGTGACCACACCCTGGCCGGGTCGGCTCTGCGATTCCCGCTTCTTCAGAACCACGGTTTCGACATAGATCGTGTCGCCGTGGAACAGCGGCGCCGGGAACTTCACATCCTCGAAGCCGAGGTTGGCGACCGTGGTGCCCTGGGTGAGATGCGCGACCGCCAGCCCGACCATGGTGCCCAGGGTGAACAGCGAGTTCACCAGCCGCTCGTGGAACGGTTCCTGGGCGTCGCTGTAGGCCTTGTCGATGTGCAGGCCCTGGTTGTTCATGGTCAGGGTGCTGAACAGCACATTGTCGGTTTCGGTCATGGTGCGGCCGGGCCGGTGCTCGTAGAGCACACCGGTTTCCAGTTCCTCGAACCACAGACCGGACTGTACGACCCTTTTCAGGCCGGTGGTGTCGTGCTCGACATTTTTGGTGATCTTGTCCTCGCCGCTCACAGCCCGAGCTCCCGTCCGATCAGCATCAGTTGTACTTCCGTGGTGCCCTCGCCGATTTCCAGGATCTTGCTGTCGCGGTAGTGGCGGGCCACCGGGTACTCGTTCATGAACCCGTAGCCGCCGAAGATCTGGGTGGCATCCCGGGCGTTGTCCATCGCGGCCTCGCTGGCGACGAGTTTGGCGATGGAAGCCTGCTTCTTGAAGGGCTTCCCGGAAAGCATGAGCGCTGCGGCGTCGTAGTAGGCGGTGCGAGCGGTATGCGCGCGCGCCTCCATCCGGGCGATTTTGAAGGCGATGGCCTGGTTGCTGCCGATCGTCTTGCCGAACGCCTCGCGTTCACCGGCGTAGCGCACGCATTCGTCCACACACCCCTGAGCGGCGCCGACCGAGAGCGCGGCGATGGCGATCCGGCCTTCGTCGAGGATGCGCAGGAAGTTGGCATAGCCTCGCCCGCGTTCGCCGAGCAGGTTCTCCTTGGGCACCCGGACATCGGTGAAGGTGAGCGGATGGGTGTCCGAAGCGTTCCAGCCGACCTTGTTGTAGGCGGGTTCGGCGGTGAAACCGGGGGTGCCGGCGGGCACCAGGATGGTGGAGATCTCCTTTTTGCCGCCGGTCTGCCCGGTCACCGCGGTCACGGTCACCAGGGCGGTGATATCGGTACCGGAATTGGTGATGAACTGCTTGTTGCCGTTGATGATCCAGCTGTCGCCGTCCTCGACGGCGGTGGTGCGGGTGCCCCCGGCGTCGCTGCCCGCGCCGGGTTCGGTGAGGCCGAACGCGCCGAGACTCTCCCCACTGGCGAGCCGCGGCAGCCACTCCTGCTTCTGTTTCTCGTCACCGAACCGGTAGATCGGCATGGCACCGAGCGAGACCCCGGCCTCCAGGGTGATGGCGACGCTCTGATCGATCTTGCCGAGTTCCTCCAGGGCCAGGCACAGCGCGAAATAGTCGCCGCCCATCCCGCCGTACTCCTCGGGGAACGGCAGCCCGAACAGGCCCATCTTCGCCATTCCCGCGACGACCTCGTACGGGAAACTGTGTTCGGCATCGTGTTTCGCCGCCACGGGCGCGACCACCTGGTTCGCGAAATCCCGCACGGTGAGCGCGAGGTCGCGGTAGTGGTCGGGCAGGGTGCCGGTGGACAGGAAATCGCTCACCTTTGCCTCTTCTCGTTCTCGGAGTGGTACAGGGACGCCGTGTCGTCCGGCTTCGGCCCGGTGGGCGTCGATCTCGTCGGGATCATTCGGGATCGGCACCGATGCTTTCGGCGGAACGCGCGGGTCCCGCGGGTTCGCCGGCCGCGGCCTCGACGTGGACCCGGGCGAGTACCTCGTCGAGTCGCACCGAAGTGCCGGCTGCCACCAGGATCTCGACCGTCCCGGGGAGGGGAGCGGTGAGCGAATGTTCCATTTTCATCGCCTCGACCACCAGGATCGGATCGCCGGCCGCCACCGTGGCGCCGGTCTCCGCGGCGACCGCGAGCACGGTTCCGGGCATCGGGCTGCGGATCTCGGCATCGTGCACCGCGGCGGCGTCGGCCCGGACGGACTCCTCGGCCAGTTCCCGCACCGCGGCAACCCCGCCCGGCCCGGCCACCCAGAGGAGGCCGGCCGATTCCGCGACCCGGTAACTGCGCCGCAGCCCGTCGAGGGTGAGGGTGAGGGTGCGGACGGAATCGCCGGAATCCTGCCCTGCGTCGGCCCGGGCGAGTTCCGCGGTCAGCGGTACCGATGCGGCGTCCTCTACACGCAGTTCGGCCGCATCCGGGGTGCCCGTGAGATAGACGTGCACCGTGCGATCGCCGCCGGCCAGCCGGACCCGGATCGGTGCGGCCGTCCCGACACGCCACCCGGTCGGGAAGGACCACGGGTCGGCCGGTCCCTGCGGCCACTGCCGCAGCCAGCGGTATACGGCGGCAGCCGCGAAAACTTCGTCGGGCACCGGTTCCGGCGTGAAATCGCCGGCCCGCCGGTCCAGGAGCGCGGTATCCAGGCGACCCGCTACCACCTCGGGGTCGGCCAGCAGGAAACGCAGGAAATCGGTATTGGTACGCACTCCGAGCACCACCGTCTCGGCGAGCGCCCGGTCCAGCGCGGCCAGTGCGGCGGCGCGGTCGGGGCCGTGCGCGATGACCTTCGCGAGCATCGGGTCGTAATCGCTGCCCACCACCGTGCCCACGGCGAGCCCGGAGTCCACTCGCACACCCGGTCCCGCCGGCTCCCGGAGATCGAGAACGGTGCCACCGGTCGGTAGGAAACCGCGGCCCGGATCCTCGGCGTACACCCGTGCCTCGACCGCGTGGCCGTGTAAACGGATATCGTCCTGCTGCAGGCGGATCCGCTGCCCGGCGGCGATCCGGACCTGGCATTCCACCAGGTCGAACCCGGTGACCAGCTCGGTCACCGGATGTTCCACCTGCAGGCGGGTGTTCATCTCCATGAAGAAGAACTCGTCCGGGCGGTCGGCGGAGACGATGAACTCGACTGTGCCCGCGCCCACGTAGTCGACGCTGCGGGCGGTGGCACAGGCTGCGGCACCGATCCGGGCACGGGTCTCGGCGTCCAGCAACGGTGAAGGCGCTTCCTCGATCACCTTCTGATGCCGGCGCTGCAGACTGCATTCCCGTTCACCCAGATGCAGCACGGTGCCGTGCGTATCGGCCAGGACCTGCACCTCGATATGCCGCGGACGGGTCACGAACCGTTCCAGGAACAGGGTGTCGTCGCCGAACGAGGCCGCGGCCTCCCGGCGGGCACTGACCAGGGCACCCGGCAGGTCGGCGGGGTCGTCGACGCGCCGCATACCTTTCCCGCCACCGCCCGCGGACGGTTTGACCAGTACCGGGTAGCCGATATCGGCGGCAGCGGCGATGAGTGCGGCATCGGACAGGCCGGGTTCGGCGATGCCCGGCACCACCGGCACACCCGAGGCGGCCACCGTGGTCTTCGCGGTGATCTTGTCGCCCATGATCTCGATCGCCTTGGCGGGCGGTCCGAGGAAAACGATCCCGGCGGCATCCAGTGCGGCAGCGAAAGTGGCGTTCTCGGAAAGAAATCCGTACCCGGGGTGGACGGCCTGAGCGCCGGTGCGGCGGGCGGCGTCCACGATGCGGTCGATGTTCAGGTAGCTCTCGCGGGCGGCGGCGGGTCCCAGCCGGACCGCGATATCCGCGACCTGCACGTGCGCCGCGTGCTCGTCGGCGTCGCTGTACACGGCCACCGAGCGCAAACCCATGGCGCGCAGGGTGCGGATCACGCGTACGGCGATCTCACCGCGATTGGCCACCAGCACGGTGTCGAACGGGAGCGGATGGTTGTTGTTCAGCACGGTCATCACATCCGGAAAACGCCGTAGGAGACCGGTTCCAGCGGTGCCTGCGCGCACACCGAGAGGGCCAGTCCGAGCACGGTCCGGGTATCGGCCGGGTCGATGACCCCGTCGTCCCAGAGCCGGGCGGTCGAATAATAGGGGTTGCCCTGCGCCTCGTACTGGCGCCGGATCGGTTCCTTGAACGCTTCCTGATCGGCCTCGCTCCAGGGCTGACCGTTGCCGTCGAGTTGATCGCCGCGCACGGTGGCCAGTACCGATGCCGCCTGCTCGCCGCCCATCACCGAGATCCGGGCGTTCGGCCACATCCACAGGAACCGCGGTGAATAGGCCCGCCCGCACATCGAGTAGTTCCCGGCCCCGTACGAGCCACCGATCACCACGGTGAGCTTCGGTACCCGCGCACATGCCACCGCGGTGACCATTTTGGCGCCGTGTTTGGCGATCCCCGAAGCCTCGTAATCGCGCCCGACCATGAATCCGGTGATGTTCTGCAGGAAAAGCAGCGGAATCTTGCGTTTATCGCACAGCTCGATGAAATGCGCGCCCTTCATGGCGGATTCGCCGAACAGCACACCGTTGTTGGCGACGATACCCACCGGATGCCCGTGGATATGCGCGAAACCGGTGACCAGGGTGGTCCCGTATTCGGCTTTGAACTCGTGGAATCCGGTCTCCCGGTCCGGCCCGCCGTCGACGAGGCGATGGATCACCTCGCGCACGTCGTACGGGGTGCGCAGGTCCACCGGGACCACGTCGTAGAGGTCGTCGGCGGCGACCGCCGGCTCCCGGGCTTCCCTTACGTCCCATGCCGGTTCCGGGCGCGGTCCGAGTGTGCCGACGATCCGGCGCACGATCCGCAGCGCGTCGCGGTCGTCGTCGGCCAGATGGTCGGTGACCCCGGAGGTGCGCGAATGCAGGGCGCCGCCACCGAGCTCCTCGGCGGTCACCACCTCCCCGGTCGCGGCCTTCACCAGCGGTGGGCCGCCGAGGAAGATCGTGCCCTGATCTCGCACGATGACAGCCTCGTCGCTCATCGCCGGGACATAGGCTCCGCCCGCGGTGCACGAACCCAGCACCGCCGCGATCTGGGCGATGCCCTGCGCGCTCATGGTGGCCTGGTTGTAGAAGATCCGGCCGAAATGCTCGCGGTCGGGGAATACCTCGTCCTGTTCGGGCAGGTAGGCGCCACCGGAATCGACCAGGTAAAGGCACGGCAGGTTGTTGTGCAGCGCCACTTCCTGGGCGCGCAGATGCTTCTTCACCGTGATCGGGTAGTAGGTGCCGCCCTTGACGGTGGCGTCGTTGGCGACGATGACGCATTCGCGGCCCGCCACCCGTCCGATACCGGTGATGATCCCGGCACCCGGCGACTCGTCCCGGTACATGCCGTTGGCCGCCAGCGGGGAGAGTTCCAGGAACGGACTACCCGGGTCGAGCAGTTGATCCACCCGATCGCGCGGCAGGAGTTTGCCGCGATCGATATGGCGCTGCCGTGCCTTCTCCGGACCGCCGCGGGCGGTATCGGTGAGGCGGCGGCGCAACTCGTCGACCAGGGCCTGGTTGGCGGCCCGGTTGCCGGTTGCCGGCCGGGCGGCGGACGCGGGGCTCGCGGTGCGGGTCATCGCATGATCCTGCCCATCTGAGTTAATCGCTGATAACTGGAATTCAGGTTAATCTTGACTAACCGAGTTGTCCAGAGAAAGCCGAAGGAGTACGGGTGACCAGCGCCGATTCTGCCACCCCGACCAGCAGGGAACTGCGCAAACAGCAGCGCCGCGACCAACTGCTGGCTGCCGGTGCCAGGCTGATCGCCGAACGCGGCTACCTCGGTATGCGCCTCGACGACCTCGGCGCGGCGGCCGGTATCAGCGGCCCCGCCGTATACCGGCATTTCCCGAACAAGGAAGCCCTGCTGGTCGAACTCCTGGTCGGTATCAGCCGCCGCCTCCTCGACGGCGGCACCGCGGTCGCCGGTGACGCCGCCGATCCAACCGCTGCCCTGGCCGGCCTGGTGGACTTCCACCTCGACTTCGCCCTCGGCGACCCCGAACTCATCCGTATCCAGGACCGCGACCTCGACAATGTCCCCCTTCCGGCCCGCCGCGAGATCCGCCGGACCCAGCGCCGCTACGTGGAGATCTGGGTGCGGGTCCTCTGTGAACTGACACCCGGTCTCGACGAGGCAACCGCCCGGGTCCAGGCCCACGCGGTCTTCGGCCTGCTCAACTCCACCCCGCACAGTGCCGGCCCGGCCCGCGACCGCACGAGGCCCGTGCTGCGGTCGATGGCACTGGCCGCACTCACCGGTCCACTACCGGACCGAGGTGGCGAGGGGCCGCCGGGGTAGCGTGCGGGCAGTGAGTTCTCTCGAGCACCATTCTTCCACCGCCCGTCCCACAGCCGGCATATCCGGTGTCGATGCGGCAACGACCGCCGAGATCGAAAACCTTTTCCGGCAACTGGAATCCGCGTTGGCGGCCAAGGACGCAGCGGCGTTCGACCAGGTGTTCACCGAAGACGTCGTCTTCATCACCCCGGCGGGCGCGATCTTCCGTGGCTGGGACGAACTGCACGGTTACCATCGCGCTCGCCTCGGCGACAGCCCGGACGCGCGAGCTCGTTTCGAGCTGCTGGCCCTACGTCTCCTGACGCCCGACCATGCGATCGTCAACGTCGAGCAAACCCTGCACACCGCGGAGTTCTCGCTCGCCAACCGAGGCACCTGGGTCCTGCTCCGGCGTGACGGGACCTGGTGGGTGTGTTCGGCGCACAACACCAATATCGCGGGATCGGTCGCGAGCTGAAGAGACAACCGGCCATGAAAGCTCCGGCGGACCACGGCGCCGTCGTTTCACTCTGCCGCTCGACCTGCGCGGCAGGGTATTCCGATCCGCGGGAAGCTGCCCGGCCGTCTGCCCCGTAGGGCTTTCCCGAGCCGGCGCGATGTGTTGTGATGGTCGCAGGGAGGGCACCATGCAGGTGAAACCGACGATCGAGCTCGCCGAGGCCGTCGCGGAACAAATCCGATGACCACGTACCGCACCACGCGAAAGGCCCTTTCCCGGTGGGTTGTCCCGGTGGTGGCCGGTGGTGTGGGAATTGCCGTCGGCTCGGTCTGGCTGCGCTGTATATATCTCGTGCTCGCGTTCCGCCTCGTCAGCGACCCCGCATACGATCCCCACGGTTACGGCTTGATCGGGGGTTTCGTGTTCTCCGTACCCGCCGCGCTCGTCACCGCGGTCGCGGTTCCCTTCGCCTTCCCGGCCCGCCATCGAGTCCGGGTCGCCCGGATCACGACACCGGTCCTCTTCGTCATCACCGCACTGCTGTGGGTCGCGTTCCTCACGGCGTAGACCCGCTGCTGTCGGCAGGCGATGACTACGCCACGCGTGACTCGCTTACGCGAATTCGGCTCCGACCCCGCCGCAGTCACCGGCGGGGTCGACTCCAGACGGGTTGCTTCCCAGTCGATTTGTCCGTTTGGCTGTCTGTCGCCCCATCGGCATAAGGTCGCCGCCATGACCGAGCAGCGGTCCAACCCGCACGATGCGTACTTCCGGAAAGTCATGGCACGCCACGACAACGCCGCCTCCGAGCTACGCACCGCCCTACCCGCGGCGATCATCCACCGCATCGACTTCACCGACCTGCGCCTACAACCGGGCAGTTTCGTCCACCCCGACCTGAGCAACCGCTACAGCGACCTGCTCTACCGAACCCGCCTCGACGGCCACCCCGCCTACATCTACGTCCTGATGGAACACCAATCCAGCAGCGACCGGTTCATGGCCTTCCGCATGCTCGAATACATGATCGCCATCTGGCGCCACCACCTGGCCGACAACCACCGCGACCGCAAACTGAAACGACCCGGCGCCACCACGGCGACCACCTTGCCCGCCATCATCCCGCTGGTCGTGCACAACACCGCCGAGGGCAGAGCCTGGTCGGCACCCACCGAACTGTCCGACCTGCTCGACCTCGACGACGCCGCCCGCGAAGCCCTCGGCCCGTACCTGCCCCGGTTCCGGTTCCTGCTCGACGACATCGCCGCACTCGACCCCGCCGCCCTGCGCGAACGTGACCTCACGCCCGCGGCCAGGGTGCTGCTGGTCCTGCAGCGCATCGCACCCAAGAACCCGGCATTGGGGCACGATATGCTGGACTGGCTCGACGACCTACGCGCATTGGAATCCGGCCCGGATCCCCTCGGCGATTACCTGACCCTGCTGAACTACCTCATGACGGTCAGCGAAACCCCCGAGGCCGACGTGGCTGCGGTTTTCGAGCGGCTCGGCCCGCGAGCGAAGGAGGCGATCGTGACCACAGCAGAAATCATCGAAGCACGCGGCGAGGCACGCGGTGAGGCACGGGGTGAGGCACGCGGACGTGCCGAGGCGCTGATCGAGCAGATGACCGCCAAGTTCGGTCCCCTACCTGACGCGATCGTGCATCATGTCCACTCCGCAGAGCTCGCACAGGTTCGGACGTGGACAGTTCGGGTGTTGACAGCGACCACCCTCGACGAGCTGTTCGCCTGATCCGGACCGCGGCCGCGCTGTTCCGTGAGGGTGTCGTGGGTCAGAGGCGGACGGTTGTCGTTGTATCGCGTGCCGCATCCGCACGGTCGACATCGGCCAGATCGAAGCCCTTGGTTTCCCGGGCGACCAGTACCGCGACAGCGGTGACGGCGGCGGCTGCGGCCAGGTAGAGGGCGATCGGGACCGGGGAGTCGAAGACGTCCAGCAGTTTGACCGCGATGACGGGAGCCAGTGAGCCCGCGACGATCGAGGTGACCTGGTAGCCGAGGGATACGCCGGAGTAGCGCATCCGGGTCGGGAACATCTCGGCCATTATCGCGGGCTGCGGGGCGTACATGAACGCGTGGGCGATCAGGCCCAACATGATCGCGGCGGTGATCACCCACCCGTTTCCGGTGTCCATCATCGGGAAGGCGAAGAAACCCCAAGCGCCCGCGGCGATGGTGCCGGCCAGGTAGACCGGCCGCCGGCCCACCCGGTCGGCGAGTGCGCCGACGAGGGGGATGGCCGCGAAGTGGACGGCGTGCGCGGCCAGCAACCACCACAGGATGTCGTCGGTTTCCATATCGTGCTGGACCTTCAAATACGTGATGGTGAAGGTGACCACCAGGTAGTACATGATGTTCTCGCCGAACCGCAGGCCCATGGCGGTGAAAACGCCGCGCGGGTACCGTTTCAGCACCTCGATCGCGCTGAACGACGAGGTCCGCACCTGTTCGGCGGTGCGCTGGGCGGCGGTGAAGATCGGTGCGTCGGTGACCTTGGTGCGCACGTAGTAGCCGATCAGCACCACCACTGCCGACAGCCAGAAGGCGACGCGCCAGCCCCAGGAGAGGAAGGCCTCGTCGGAGAGGGTCGCGGTGAGGCCCAGCAGAACGAGTGTGGCGAGCAGGTTGCCGCCGGGGACCCCGGATTGCGGCCAGCTGGCCCAGAAACCGCGGCTGCGGTTCGGGCTGTGTTCGGCCACCAGCAGTACCGCGCCGCCCCATTCGCCGCCGACGGCGAAACCTTGCAGGAATCGCAGCAGGACCAGCAGTGTGGGCGCCGCGTAGCCGATCTGGCCGTAGGTGGGCAGGCAGCCCATCAGGAAGGTGGCGGTACCCACCAGGATCAAACTGAATTGCAGTAGCCGCTTGCGGCCGTATTTGTCGCCGAAATGCCCGAATACGATGCCGCCGAGCGGCCGGGCCGCGAACCCGACCGCATAGGTGAGGAAGGCCTTCAGGATCGCGTCGAGTTCGCTGTCGGACTCCGGGAAGAAGATCTTGCTGAACACCAGCGTCGCCGCTGTGCCGTAGAGGAAGAACTCGTACCACTCCACCACGGTCCCGGCCATGGATGCGGCGACCACCCGCCGCAACCCGGTCCGATCCGGTGGCGAGCTCCCGTCGGCCCGTTCCGTCCCGTCCACCACGCTCATCGCCAACTCCTCACGCGCTGCCCCGACCCGCAGGGCCATTCGGAGTATCGCCCGTGGACGGTCGCCGTACCGGTGATTCGGTGCGGTTGGTACGTCCGCGGTCCGGTCAGTGAGAACGGTTGTCCGCCGTGACCACCGGCTCGCCTGCGCCGGTCCCGTTTGCTTGTCCAACGCGAACAAGTCTCGTTCCGGCGGTCGGCGGGCCGGACGTTGCCGGGGCAGATGGGATGATGCCCAGCGGGTCGGCCTCCGCCCCACCGCGACCCCGGTACGGCTGTGCGCGTTCACCGCTGGGCGATGATCGGCACGAGCCGATCCGGGTCCGTCATCCGCGCCGGCTACCGGGCCAGTTGCAGGACCAGCGTCGCGGCCACCGGGAGCAAGTACAGCAGCGGGAACACCGAGGTCTTGTACGAGCGTGCTCGCAGCGCCGTCGCGGTGGCGCCGAGGAAGTAGAGGATCAGGCCGACGGCGGCCGCGACGCCGAGCGCGGGGAGTGCGAACCCGGCCACCAATCCGAGCGCACCGGCGGTTTTTGCCAGCGCCAGCCAGTTCCACCACGACCGCGGCACTCCGTACTGCTCGAGCGGTTCGACAACGAACTGTTGTTTCGAGAACAGCGAGTAGCCCGAGAACCCGACCCAAAGGGCGGTCAGTGTTCCGACGATGTAATAAGCGATATCCATCACGCACCATCTCTCTGCGGCCGGTGGATTCCGGCAGGTACCTGATGGACGAAGCGGTGAACCGAGGTGTGACATCGCCGTATCGAGTCGCGGCTCGCCGGGCCGCGAAACATGCCGGGCAGCGAACGTCGCGGCCTAGGCTGATCCGCATGGCCTCGCTTTCCGATCCCAAGGTGCGCGAATTCCTCAGCTACGGAACCCGTACCGCCAAGGTGGCGTTCACCGCCGGTGACGGGCGTCCGGTGGTGACCCCGGTCTGGTTCCTGCTCGACGGGGACGAAATCGTGTTCAATACCGGCAAGAACACCGCGAAAGGGAAGGCGTTGCAGCGCGACCCCCGGATCGCGCTGGTGGTGGACCTGGAGGAGTCGCCGTATGCGGCGGTCCAGATCCAGGGCACAGTGACGCTCTCGGAGGATCCGGCCGAACTACTGCGAACGGCGACCGCGATCGGCGGCCGTTATATGGGTACGGCCCGCGCCGACGAGTTCGGCCGCCGCAACGGCGTGCCCGGCGAGCTGCTGGTGCGTGTGCAGCCGGCCAAGGTCATCGCCTTCTTCGACGCTGTCGGCTGAGCCGGTCGTCGCCGGTCCTATGCTCGACCCATGACCGTGCACTTCATCGGGGCCGGGCCCGGCGCCGCCGATCTGCTGACCGTGCGTGCGGTGGAGTTGCTGCGGCGATGCCCGGTATGCCTGTATCCGGGGACCTACCTCGATCCGGAGGTGATCGCGCACTGTGCACCCGGTACGGAGCTGATCGATACCCAGCGGCTGGACCTCGACGAGATCACCGGGCATCTGGTGCGGGCGACCGCCGCCGGGCGGGAGGTGGCGCGGCTGTGTTCGGGTGATACCTCCCTCTATTCCGCACTCACCGAGCAGACGCGCCGGCTCGACGCGGCGGGGGTCCCGTGGGATATCACTCCGGGGGTCCCCGCGTATGCCGCCGCGGCGGCGTTGCTGGGCACGGAGCTGACGGTTCCCGAGGTCGTTCAGTCGGTGGTGCTGACCCGGATGCAGGCCCGTTCGACCGCGATGCCGGACGCCGAAGCGCTGTCCGGTTTCGCCCGGACCCGCGCCACGCTGGCGTTGCATCTGGCCGTCACCCGTACCCGGGAGCTGGCGCTGCAGCTGACCGAGTACTACGGGGCCGACTGTCCGGTCGCGGTGGTGTACCGGGCCAGCCAGCCGGACCAGGCCGTGCTGCGCGGCACCCTGGCCGATATCGCCGATCAGGTCGAGGCCGCCGGGCTGCGGCAGGCTGCGGTGATCTTGGTCGGCCGGGCTCTGGACCCGGGTACGGCCTGTGCGCAATCCCACCTTTACGACCCGGCACGTGACCGTGCCCACCTCACCGGATAACTCCGGGCGAGTACAGGGCGAGCGCCCACGGCGGGACCTGCCCGGACACTCGGGCGACCGCCGCGCGGGCCCCGGCCTGCACCTGCGTAACCCGGTTGGTGTGGCGCCGGTACGACGGTAGATTGGATCGGTGGTCAGGAGTCGGCGCGCGGGTGCGGGTACACGGTGTCCCACGACACCGGACGTGCCGAGTGGTACCGGGCGTCCGATGTAACATCCTCGGCCCGATAAACGGATACTTCCGATGGACATTTCTGCCTGATCGAACAAGAAGTGGACCTGGAACAGCGGACATCGCGCTACGGGCGGTGCGCGTCGCGACCAGGTGGTGACGGGAAGCGCCGCGTGCGTTCCGGAAGCGAGGTTACGGTTGGACCGGCTGGACAACGGCGGGAACGGTACGAACAGTGGTTCGGCAACCGCCGACGGGGAGCTTTTTCCCCTGTCGCCTGCACAGCTGGGTATCTGGTACGCGCAGCATGTCGACCCACAGGTGCCGGTCAATATCGCCCAGTACGTCGAACTGCACGGTGAGCTCGACGTCGACACCCTGACCCGGGCCAGTTTGGACGCCTCCCACGAGCTGGGCTCGGGCCTGCTGCGCATCGTCGAACGCGACGGGGAACCGCTGCAGTACGTCGATCACAGCCTCGAGGACGAGGTCCGCTACGTGGACCTGCGTACCGCCGACGATCCGGCCGCCGCCGCCCGGGACTGGATGCGCGCCGAGTACGGCCGCCCGCTGGATCTCACCGCCGACCGTCTCATCCGTGCCGCGGCCCTGCACCTGGGCGAAAACCACTGGTACTGGTACGTGCGCGCCCACCACATCGTGATCGACGGCTACGGCGCCATGAACATGATGAACCGGATGGCCGAGCTGTACACGGCCTACCGGGCAGGCGTGGAACCCGCGCCTTCCAAGGCGGCGCAGTTGCGCACCCTGTACGACCAGGAGATCGCCTACCGCGAGAGCAACCGCTTCCGGACCGACAAAGAGTACTGGGCCGAACGGGTAGCGGGACTCGAGGAGGGCACCAGCCTGGCCGGGCGTACGGCCGCCCCGGCCGCCCACAACGGTGTGGTCCAGGGTCCGCTCACCGACGAGCAGAACGCCGCGCTCGAGGAGGCGGTGCACCGCTACGAATCCTCACCCGCCCAGGAACTGATCGCCGCGTTCGCCGCCTACCTCGCGCAATGGAACGGGGTCGAGGATGTGATCCTCAGCCTGCCGGTCACCGCGCGTACCACCGCACTCATGCGCCGCTCCGGCGGTGTCTCGTCGAATATCGTCCCGCTGCGACTACACGTGGGCGCCGACACCACGACCGCCGATCTGCGCCGCCAGGTGCAGCTCGAGGTTTCCGGGGCGCTGCGGCATCAGCGCTACCGGCACGAGGACATCCGCCGCGACGCTGCCGGCGGTGGCGTGGTGACCACGGAATTCTTCGGGCCGTGGGTCAACATCATGCTGTTCCAGGACGAACTGCGGCTCGGTGACAGCGTCGGCAGCCTGCATGTGCTGTCCACCGGCAGTATCGAGGACCTGGGCGTCAACTTCTATCAGTCGATCGGCGGCACCCGCAGCCATATCGACTTCGAAACCAACCCCAACCTCTACACCGACGAAGAGGCCACCCGGCACCACACCCGGTTCCTCGAATTCTTCGACCGGTTCCTGGCCGCCGAAGCCGCCGAGCCGGTGTGGCAGCTCGCTATCACCACCGCCGCCGAACGCACCGCAACCGTCGAGACCTGGAACGACGCGGCGCACGAGGTCCCGGACACCACGCTGCCCGAACTGCTGGACGCGCAGATCGCACGTACGCCGGGCAACCTCGCGGTCGAATTCGAGGGGACAGGTCTGACCTACGCCGAATTCGGCGCGCGGGTCGACCAGCTGGCCCGATATCTCATCGCCGACGGTGTGGGCCCGGAATCGCTGGTGGCCCTCGGTATGCGGCGGTCGCTCGACTTGGTCGTGGCGATGCACGCGGTGCTGCGCGCCGGCGGAGCCTACGTTCCGATCGACCCGGACCATCCGGCCGAGCGCACCGCCTACATTCTGGAGAGCGCGGCGCCGGTCTGCGTGCTGACGGTCACCGCGGACCAGGCCGACCTGCCCGAATCGGTGCGGTCCGTCGCCGTCGACACCCTGGACACCACCGGATTCTCCGACGCGCCGATCACCGATGCCGACCGGCTCGCCCCGCTGCGCCCGGACAACACCGCCTACGTCATCTACACCTCGGGTTCGACCGGTCGCCCCAAGGGCGTCGCGGTGAGCCATCGCGCCATCGTCAACCAGCAGCTGTGGATGCTGGACACCTACGGATTCACCGCGGACGACGTCTACCTGCAGAAGACCGCCACCACCTTCGACGTCTCGCTGTGGGGTTACTTCCTGCCGCTGATGTCGGGTGCCACGCTGATCGTCGCCACTCCGGACGGCCATCGCGATCCGGCCTACGTCGCCGAAACCATTGCCCGGCACGGCGTCACCGTCACCGATTTCGTCCCGTCCATGCTGACGGTGTTCGCCTCCTACGCCGACCCCGAGCAAATCGCTTCGCTGCGCGCGGTATTCGTGATCGGCGAGGCGCTGCCGCCGGAAACGGTCGCGGCGATGAAGGCGATCTCCGGCGCCGGCCTGCACAACCTGTACGGTCCCACCGAAGCCGCGGTTTCGGTGACCTACTGGGAGGCCACCACCGCCGATACCGTTTCGGTGCCGATCGGTGTACCGGAGTGGAACGTCGGCGTCCAGGTGCTCGACGCCCGCCTGCGGCCGGCGGCCATCGGTGCACCGGGTGAGCTGTATCTGTCGGGCCGTCAGCTGGCCCGCGGCTATCTGGGTCGCCCGGACCTGAGCGCCGACCGTTTCGTCGCCGATCCCCTGGGTGCACCGGGAGACCGGATGTACCGCACCGGAGACCTGGTGCGCTGGCGTGCCGACGGCGTGCTCGAGTACCTCGGCCGGACCGACTTCCAGGTGAAGTTCCGCGGTCAGCGCATCGAACTCGGTGAGATCGAAACCGATCTGCTCGCCCATCCGGCCGTGAGCCAGGCCGTGGTGCTGGTGGTCGATACCGCCACCGGTCAACAACTGGCCGGCTATGTCGTACCCGCTCCCGGGCATACCGTCGAGCCGGTCGAACTCAGCCGGTTCCTCGGGGAGAAGCTGCCGTCCTATATGGTGCCGGCCGCGCTCGTGGTGCTGGACGCGCTCCCGCTCAACACCAGCGGCAAACTGGATCGCAAGGCGCTGCCGGAACCGGTGTTCAGCGCCGGCGCGGCCGGTTTCCGCGCTCCGCGCACCCAGGCCGAACAGATCGTGGCCGCGATCTTCGCCGATATCCTGGGCCAGCAGCTCGTCGGGGTAGACGACAACTTCTTCGATCTCGGCGGTAACTCGCTGGTCGCGACCCAGGTCGTCGCGCGGATCAGCGCGGCGTTCGGGGTTCGTATCGGGGTGCGGGCGCTGTTCGAAACGCCCACCGTGGCCGGTCTGGCCGCGCGAATCGATATTTCCGCCGCGGGTGAATCCCGCGAATCCCGGCCGCCGCTGGTGGCCCGGTCGCTGCCCGACCGGGTGCCGCTGTCACCGGCGCAGCAGCGGATGTGGTTCATCAACCAGTTCGACCCCGCCGCGCCCACCTACAACCTGCCGTTCGTGATCCGGCTGCGCGGCCACGCCGATATCGCGGCGCTCACCGCCGCCCTCGACGATGTGATCGAACGCCAGCAGTCGCTGCGGACTCTCTTCCCGGAGTCCGAGGACGGCGGTTATCAGCTGGTCCTGCCGATGGACGAGGTCGATCTGGGGATCCGCGTGGAGCGGATCGCCGCCGACCGGCTACCGGACGCGCTGGCCGAATTCGCTGCCACCGGTTTCGACGTCACCCGGGAGCTGCCCATCCGGGTGCGGCTCTACGAGATCGCCGACGGCCGGGCCAACGGCACCCCCGAGCATGCGGTCGCCATTGTGGTGCACCATATCTCGGCCGACGGCTTCTCCTTCGGCCCGCTTTCCCGCGATGTCGCGGCGGCCTATGTGGCGCGCGCGACGGGACAGGAACCGTCCTGGGCGCCGCTGCCGGTGCAGTACCGGGATTACAGCGTCTGGCAGCGGGAACTGCTGGGCCGCGAGGACGATCCGGAATCCATGGCGGCCCGGCAGATCACCTACTGGCGGGAAACGCTGGAGGATCTGCCCGATCAGCTGGATCTGCCCACCGACCGGCCGCGCCCGGCGGTGCAGGGCTATCGCGGCGCACAGGAACATTTCGCCATCGACGCCGAGCTGCACGAGCGCCTTTCGGATCTGGCGCGGGGCAACGGCTCGACGCTGTTCATGGTGCTGCACGCCGCGCTGGCGGTGCTGCTGTCACGGCTTTCCGGAACCGGGGACATCGCCGTCGGCACCCCGGTGGCCGGCCGCGGTGAACAGGCACTCGACGATCTCATCGGTATGTTCGTCAACACCCTGGTGTTGCGTTCGGCCGTGGACGGCACCCGTCCGTTCACCGAATTCCTCGACAGCACGCGGGAAGCCGATCTCGCCGCCTTCGCGCACGCCGATGTCCCGTTCGAGCGGCTGGTCGAGGTACTGAACCCCGCCCGGTCGCAGGCCCGGCAGCCGCTGGTGCAGGTGATGCTGTCGTTCCAGGAGATCTCGCACGCCGATCTCGAGATCCCCGGGTTGTCGATCAGCGCCGCGGAGATCGAACTCGCGATCGCCAAGTTCGATCTCGTCTGGACCGTCACCGAAAAACGGGGCAGCCGTGGTGAACCGGCGGGTATGGACCTGGTGCTCTCCTATGCCACCGACCTGTTCGACGAGTCCACGGTCCGATCGTTCGTCACCCGCTGGCAGCGTTTGCTCGACGTGATCGTCGACGATCCGCACACCCGGGTCGGCGCCATCGAACTGCTGCACCCCGCCGAACGCGCCGAACTCACCGCCTGCGCCGGTGGACCGGCCGAGCAGCCGGACACCCTGGCGGGTCTGCTGGCCGCCGCGGCGGTCACCAACCCCGACGGTATCGCGGTCATCGCCGACGACGAGTCGTATACCTACGCGGAACTCGATTCCGCGTCGAACCAGCTGGCGCGGGTGCTCATCGAACGCGGGGCCGGGCCGGAGGTCTCGGTCGCGCTGGCGCTGGGCCGCTCGTGGCGGTATCAGCTGGCACTGTGGGCGATCGTCAAATCCGGTGCGGTGCTGGTCCCGGTCGACCCGGCCTATCCGGCCGATCGCATCATCCATATGGTCACCGATTCGGGCGCCGCCTTCGGCCTCACCGAGGACGAAGAACTGCCGGAACTGCCGGAACTGTCCGGCGGCTGGATCAGCCTCGACGATCCCGAGCTCGCCGCGGAGGTCATGGCGAGTTCAGCGGATGCGATCACCGATGTCGATCGGCGGGCGCCGCTGCGCACCGCGAACACCGCGTACATGATCTACACCTCCGGTTCGACCGGTCTGCCGAAGGGCGTCGCGGTCACCCATGCCGGCCTGCGCAATTTCGCGGCCGAACAGGTGCAGCGGTTCGGGCTGGACACCTCGACCCGCGCGCTGGCCTTCGCCTCCCCGTCGTTCGATGCCTCCGTGCTGGAGTTGCTGCTGGCGGTCGGTGCGGCCGGCACGATGGTCATCGTGCCGCAGATGATGTTCGGCGGCGCGGAACTGGCCGATCTCATCGAGACGACCGGGGTGACGCATGCCTTCCTCACCCCCTCGGTGCTGGCTTCCCTGGATCTCGACGCAATGGACGATGTGCGCGTCGTCATCACCGGCGGTGAAGCCATTCCGGCGGATCTCGCGGCACGCTGGGCGGCCACCACGGGGCGCCGGCTCTTCAACGCCTACGGCCCGACCGAGGCCACCATCGCCACCAATATCAGCGGCCCGCTGCGCCCCGGCGAACCGGTCACCATCGGTGGTCCGGTGCGGGGTATGCGGGCGCTGGTGCTGGACACCGGACTGGACCCGGTGCCGGAGGGTGTTGTCGGCGAACTGTATGTCGGTGGTATCCAGCTGGCCCGCGGCTATCACGCCCGGTCCGCGCTGACCGCCGGCCGGTTCGTCGCGGACCCGTACGGCGCCCCGGGTGAGCGCCTGTACCGGACCGGTGACGTCGTGCGCTGGCGCCGGGACGGTTCCGGCGCGCTGACCGTCGAATACGTGGGCCGCAACGATTTCCAGGTGAAGGTTCGCGGTTTCCGGATCGAGCTCGGCGAGATCGATGCCGCGCTCACCTCCTACGACGCCGTCGACTTCGCCGTGACGATCGGCCACGAGAACGTCTCCGGTGCGATGACGCTGGTGTCGTATGTTGTTGCCGCACCGGGTGATTCGATCGATGTGCCCGTGCTGACGGCGCATATCCAGGAGCGGTTGCCCGCGTACATGGTGCCGTCCTCGATCATGGTGCTCGACGAGATCCCGCTGACCCCGGCCGGGAAGCTGGACCGCAAAGCGCTTCCGGTACCACAGTTCCAGACCCAGGCGTTCCGCGCGCCCGTCACGCCCATCGAGGAGATCGTCGCGGACGTTTTCGCCGAGGTTCTCGGCGTCGACCGGGTCGGTCTCGACGACGATTTCTTCGAACTCGGCGGTAATTCACTGATCGCGACCCAGGTCGCGGCTCGGCTCGGCGCCGCCCTGGACACCCGGGTACCGGTACGCACCCTGTTCGAAGCGTCCACCGTGATGGCGCTCGCGGCGCGGATCGAATCCCATGTCGGTGAAGGTGCGCGGCAGGCGCTGGTCGCGCGCAGCCGCGACGGCGATATCCCCCTGTCGCTGGCCCAGCAGCGGATGTGGTTCCTCAACCGCTACGACACCGAATCGGCGGTCAACAACATCCCGGTCGCCATCCGGATGTCCGGTGAACTCGATGTGGCCGCACTCCAGGTGGCGATCATCGACGTGATCGACCGGCACGAATCCCTGCGCACCGTGTTCCCGGAAACCGGGCAGACGCCCGTCCAGGTGATTCTGGATGCGGCACAGGTCGTTCCGGACCTGACCCCGTTCCGGATCCGTGAGGACAAACTGATCGATCATCTGATCGATCTGGCGACGATGGCCTTCGACGTCACCGACGAGGTGCCGTTGCACGCGCGGCTGTTCGAAATCAGCGATACCGAATACGTGCTCGGTATGGTGGTGCACCATATCTCCGCCGACGGCTGGTCGATGGGCCCGCTGGCGCGGGATGTGATGGTCGCCTACGCGGCCCGTATCAGCTGGGAATCGCCGGCCTGGGTGAATCTTCCGGTGCAGTACGCGGATTACGCGCTCTGGCAGCGGGAAGTACTGGGTTCGGAGGACGATCCGCAGTCGCTGATCTCCGATCAGATCCGGTACTGGAAAGAGGAACTGGCCGGGCTGCCGGACGAATTGGCCCTGCCGGCCGACCGTCCACGGCCCGCGGTGTCGTCGTACGCGGGCGGCACCCATTCCTTCGTGATCGAGCCGGAGATGCGGCGCCGGATCGCCGACCTCGGCCGGCAGCACAATGCCTCACCGTTCATGGTGGTGCACAGTGTGCTGGCCGCGCTGCTGGCCCGGCTGACCGGCGAATCCGATATCGCCGTCGGCACCCCGGTTGCCGGGCGCGGTGAAGCCGCGCTGGAGAACCTGGTCGGCATGTTCGTCAACACGCTGGTCCTGCGGACCCAGGTCCAGGGCGGGATGAGCTTCGCCGAACTGCTCGCCACGGTCCGTAACGCGGACTTGCAGGCGTTCGCACACGCCGATGTGCCGTTCGAGCGACTGGTGGAGGTCCTCAACCCCACCCGCTCCCAGGCCCGGCACCCGTTCTTCCAGGTGGCGTTGTCGTTCGAGAATCTGCCGGACCGCACCTTCGAACTGCCGGAGCTGCGGGTGGCTCCGGTCGATTTCGAGATCGGACTGGAGAAGTTCGACCTCTCACTCAACTTCCGTGGCATGGGTGAGGATACGAACTCGCCGATGCAGGGCGAATTGTCGTTCTCCCGGGACCTGTTCGATCCCGCGACGGCGGCCTCGTTCGCCGATCGGTTCATGCGTCTGCTGGAAGCAGCAGTAACGGATCCGTCGGCGCCGGTGGGCGATTTCGAGGTGCTGGATCGCGCCGAACGAGCCCGGGTGCTGGCGGAGTGGAACGCGACCGGGCATGCACTTCCCCCGAAACTGCTGCTGGACGGCTTCGAGCGCGCGGTCGCGTCTTCTCCGGATCGAGTGGCGGTGTCGTTCGAGGGCACCGATCTGACGTATGTGGAGTTCGCAGCCCGGGTGAATCGCCTGGCACGGCATCTGGTCGCGTCGGGTGTGGGTCCGGAGACCCTGGTCGGGTTGCTGGTGTCGCGGTCGGTGGACCTGGTCGTCGGCATGTATGCGGTCGTGGCGGCCGGCGGTGCCTATGTGCCGTTGGATCCGGCACACCCGGCCGAGCGCATCGGTTACATCCTCGAGACCGCGGCACCGGTGTGCCTGTTGTCCACCACCGCTGATGTGGGTGCCGTCCCTGCGGGGACAGGTGTGCCCGTCGTGGAGTTGGACACTCTCGACACCGCGGGCTACGACTCCACGATGCTCACCGACGCGGATCGGCTCGCGCCGGTACGGCCCTCGAATACCGCGTATGTGATTTTCACTTCTGGTTCGACGGGTCGTCCGAAGGGTGTGGCGGTTTCGCATTCGGCGATCGCGAACCAGGTCGCGTGGATGCTGTCGCAGTACCCAATGGGTTCCGCGGATGTGTATCTGCAGAAGACCGCGACCACGTTCGACGTGTCGCTGTGGGGCTATTTCCTGCCCTTGGCCGCGGGTGCCCGCCTGGTTGTCGCCACGCCGGACGGTCATCGTGATCCGGCGTATCTGGCGCGGGTGATCGCCGAGCAGCGCGTGACGGTGACGGACTTCGTGCCGTCGATGCTGACGGTTTTTGCCGCGCATACCGGCCCGGGTTCGATTCCGAGCCTCCGGCATGTGTTCGTGATCGGTGAGGCGTTGCCGCCGGAGACTGTTACGGCGATGCATGCGGTTTCGGATGCCGCCGTGCACAACTTGTACGGTCCGACCGAGGCCGCGGTGTCGATCACGTATTGGCAGGCGACCGGTGCGGAAGCCGGGAGTGTGCCGATCGGTGTTCCGCAGTGGAACAGTCGTGTGTATGTGCTCGACGGTCGCTTGCGTCCGGTTCCCGAGGGTGTGACCGGTGAGCTGTACTTGGCCGGTGACCAGTTGGCTCGCGGGTACGTGACCCGCCCGGATCTGAGTTCGGACCGTTTCGTGGCGAGCCCGTTCGACAGCGGCCGGCGGATGTATCGCACGGGTGATCTGGTGCGCTGGCAGCGTGTCGACGACCGGCCGGTCCTGGAGTATCTGGGCCGCACCGATTTCCAGGTGAAGTTCCGTGGTCAGCGCATCGAGCTCGGGGAGATCGAATCCGCGTTCCTGGCGCAGCCGCAGGTGAGCCAG